>CAZHAJ010000046.1:0-12302 GCA_964530215.1 uncultured Peptococcaceae bacterium
CTGACTTCTGTATTCCCTGAAATTTTAATTTCTATACCAACCATTTGAGTGCTTTAAATCTTATACTTACTTATAATGCCCTTAGTTTCCTGGAGTGATTGCAATGACTTCCTTACATTTCGCAATGACTCTGCAAATGATACCAGGGACTTGCTGTAGCTTTCAAAAGCTTGGGTAAACTCCATGTTATTTCTAGGTTCCATCATTTCAATCATCTCCTTTTACTAAATACATTAGTAATTTAATAGTTTTACTTTTATTAAGTTGATAATATATTTAATTTTCTGACAACACAATATATAAAACTTCAATTGTTATTTAAAAGGGCTAAATAGCTTAAAATGTAAAGTCAGCTGTTTTTTTGTTGCTAAAATATCACGTTAAACCATTCAAGTGTTTCAGATGACCGTTTAATCACGAAAAAGCCAATTTTTATGCAACAGGCAGCAATACGGCAAAAACAAGAACCTCCCGCATACTTACGGGAGGTTCCTGCTGAAAGGAGTATAACTATATGGGATTTGGTATGTGCCACGTTAATACCTTCACCATAGCAGATATTTAGAATCTATCCGGCATTACAGTGTCTATCCAATCATTTAAGCGCTCGATAAGTCTTTTGTTGTTTTTCCCGCCTCGGTTCTCCTGTGCTATCTCCGGACGCACATTGTTGCCGGGCTTTCTCATTTCCAGATTCCTGTCCATCGATATCACCTCCTTGATTTCACCCTTATGTTAACATATAATGATTAAAATATGTTTTCCGTAATGTTAAAAGTATGTTAAGCATCTTTCGTCCACTATAGAATCATAATGGCCTATATTTGTAAAGCATAGATAGCATGTCTTAAATTTAATAAAAACATATCAGCCACAATAGCAACTATATTAATAATTTTGGCTAGCCTCAAACTTATACCCAATCCCCCATACCGTTTTTATGTAGACCGGCTTGGATGAATTAATTTCAATTTTCTCCCTAAGCCTTCGGATATGAACCATTACGGTATTTTCATCTCCGAAATAGGTACTCTCCCATACCGATTCCAGTATTTGCATTTTAGTGAAAACTTGATTGGGGCGGGAAGCCAACAGCCATAATAAATCAAATTCCTTTGGTGTTAAGTCAACTTCTCTGCCTACTATTTTAACCAGTCGGTGATTTTTGTTAATTTCCAGTTCTCCCACCCTGATAATATCTTTTTCTTTAACCTCTTTGTTGTTGGTTCTTTTTAGTACAGCTTTAATCCTCAGCGCCAATTCGGTGGGACTGAAGGGCTTTGTTTGATAATCATCCACTCCCATCCTTAGTCCCGCCACCTTATCAATTTCATCTCCTCTGGAAGTCAGCATTATTACCGGTACATCTGCAATCGCTTTTAGTCTTTGAAAAGTTTCAAAACCGTCTATCCCTGGAGGCATCATTATATCCAGCAAAACCAGATCAGGCGGCTCACTTTCTATAACTTTCAATGCTTCCATCCCACTGTTAACAGACATCAATTCAATGCCTTCATTTTTTAGTGTATGCTCCATAATTTTTATCATATTGGGATCATCGTCCACCATTAGAATCTTGGGAGCCATATTTTACATCTCCTTCTGTTGTTCAACATTATTCCACACATATACTAATTATCTTCCTTGAAGAATAATCCTGCTTTATTTTTTATACATATTTTTATATTGATTGATTGATATTTTAATGCTAACATAGAACCAGTATACGTAATAGGTTTATTTAGTTTACCTGAGCCATTCCGGAGGTGGTCATTATAAAAAAGAAAATTGCAGTTTTAACATTATTATTATTGGTGATTTCCCTTTCATTATGGAGCTATAATAAATATTTCAAGGCAAAACCCCAAGTACTGGAGCTGTCTGGCACCATTGAAGCAACAGAAATTAATCTAAGCTCAAAACTGCCCGGCATTTTAGAGTTTGTAGCGGTAAACTCGGGTGAGCAGGTAAAAAACGGTCAACTGATAGCGGGTATTACCAGAAATGACCTTTCCATCCAAAGGGAGAGCAGCGCACTGTCAGTGCAAAAAGCCCAGGCAATCTTAAATGACTTAGCCTCCGGGGCAAGACAGGAAGAGATTAAAGAAGCTCAAGTATTGGTTACAAACGCTCAAATATCCCTTGATGATGCCACCGCGGATTATAATCGCATAGATGCCCTATACCAATCCGGAGCGATTTCCCAAAAAGAGCTTGAAAAAGCCACAACCAACTTGGAAAAATCAAAAAATCAATTGGAAGCAGCCACAGCAAAATTAAACCTTTTGCTGTCCGGAGCCCGTCCGGAACAGCTGAATGCCGCAAAAATTGAAGTGGAAAAAAGCCGGGCCAATTTGTCGGCCAGCAAGGTTGCTTTAGATGATGCAAAGATAATATCTTCCATTAACGGTACTGTCATCTCCCGCAACTATGAACCCGGAGAATATATAGGTATCGGTTCACCGGTGGTAACCGTTGCCGATCTTGAAAATCTTTGGATTAAGGTATTCATCTCCACCGACGACTTGCCTAAAATCAAACTGGGACAACCAGTCACCTTCTCGGTAAGCGGAGTTTCTGAAGAATTTCCCGGAACAATTCGAGAAATAGCCACCAAAGGCGAATTTACCCCTAAAACCATTCAAACCAAACAGGAGCGAACCAATATTGTATTTGCAGTTAAAATAGAAATTGACAATTCCAAAGGCATGTTCAAGCCGGGAATGCCGGCAGACGTGGTTATTGTACCCCTGCCCTGATTTCTGTATATTAAAAAAGGTGGTAGATATGATTAAAACCATATCAATCGGCAAAAAGTTCGGGTCTGTGTATGCGGTACACAATGTACATTTGGAAGCAAAAAAAGGAGAGATCCACGGTTTAGTGGGACCGGATGGTGCCGGGAAAACTACGCTTATGCGTATGATTTGTGGGATACTAAACCCCACAGAAGGGGAAGCCCAACTCACCCAAACCAGCCTTGGATACATGCCCCAGCGATTTAGTTTGTACGGCGATCTAACAGTAATTGAAAATATATATTTCTTTGGCGGGATGTATGGAATGGATAAAAAAACATTAATCTCTGAAGCCGAGGAAATGCTGAAAATGACCGGTTTAGATGACTTCAAACTCAGGTTTGCAGATAACTTATCTGGGGGCATGAAACAAAAACTTGCCCTTACCTGTGCGCTTATCTCAAAGCCAAGTCTGCTTGTTTTAGATGAACCGACTTTTGGGGTTGATCCGGAATACCGAAAGGAATTTTGGAAAATACTCTATCAGTTAAATAGTGAAGGATTGACAATCCTAGTTTCTACTCCCTATATGGATGAAGCTGAACTTTGCCACCGGGTATCATTTATGGACAACGGAAAAATCATCTCCTGTGACTCCCCCGGCAATTTCAAAAAGAACTTTAAATATGAGGTTCTGGAGCTTTATCTTGCCCATAAAGATCTACTGCCCGAACTTGAGGAAATTTTTGATGCCGAAATTTATGGAGACAAATACAGACTGCTTGTACCTAAAGCTCCGGATATTAATGAGAGAATCCATCAGAAACTGCATGAACACGGCATTAGGGACATCCACATAAAAACTGCCAAACCAAACATGGAAGATGTTTATATAAGTCTGGCAGAAGGAGGACACTCCCATTGGAACACATAATTAAAACCCATGCGTTAACCAGAAAATTCGGTTCTTTTACAGCTGTTAACAATATCAACCTTTTTATACCACCGGGAAGGATTTTCGGTTTCCTGGGACCCAATGGTTCGGGCAAATCAACTACCATCAGAATGTTATGCGGCATCCTTGAACCCACCTCAGGGTCCGCCTCTGTATTGGGCTATGACCTATCAACCGAAGGAGAAAAGATTAAGAAAAAAATCGGCTATATGTCTCAAAAGTTTAGCTTATATGACGACTTGACAGTGTATGAAAATTTGGAATTCTTTGCAGGCCTATATGACATCTCCCGCAAAAAAAAGCGTGATAAGATTGAACAAATGATAGTCATGGCAGGACTTGTCAGCAATGAAAACATGCTGGCAGGCAAACTCAGTGTGGGATGGAGACAAAGATTGGCCTTGGGATGTGCAATTATCTCCGAACCAATGATACTGTTTCTGGACGAACCCACCAGTGGAGTCAGTCCCACCGGGAGACGCGAGTTTTTTAAAGCCATCAAGGAGCTAATCTCTAATGGCACCACGGTAATGCTCACCACACACTTTATGGATGAGGCTGAAAGATGCAACGATATTGCCTTTATATCCCAAGGAAATCTGATAGCCTGCGACACTCCGGATAATCTAAAGAAAAACTTCATAAAGGGCTATATGGTGAAAATGGAAATCCCCGATGGGATGGCAAAAATATCGGAAATTCAGGGATTGCCCTATGTTTCTGAAGCATCAATACATGGGGCTTATGCCCATATATTAATAAAAGACAAGCTCAGCGTCTCTGAATTGGAAAGGCATACCGGTGTAAAGGCTGAAATTATTTCCCCTTCTTTAGAGGATGTATTTCTTTCACTGGCCAAAAAGCATCAGACTTCGGCAGTTTAAAATCTAATACCTTGCTTATTTTTCATGAAAGGCTAAGGAGAATGTTATATGAATAGACTGATGGCAATACTAAAAAAGGAATTTCTTCAGATATTTAGGGACCGGCTCACCATTGGTATGGTTTTTGCTTTGCCACTGGTACAGCTGCTGCTATTTGGCTATGCAATTCAAACTGATGTTAAGCACATACCCACTGCGGTTTTTGATCAATCACTTTCCAGTGAAAGCAGGGATCTATTAGATTCATTCAGGGCATCGGGATATTTTGAAATTACCCACACTGCAGGAAGCTATCAAGAGGTCACCAACATGATAGATAGCGGCCAGGTTAAAGTTGGGATAATTTTCCCGCCGGATTTTTCTGTAAGCCTGAAAAGGGGTGAACCTGCCGGTGTGCAAGTTCTGGTGGACGCCAGTGACAGCATGGTATCAAACTCTGCCATAGCAACTGCCAACTCCATCGGACTGCTGAAATCCCAAAAAGTATTGGCCCAAAAAGCCAACATAAATCTTACTGAGCCTCCCTATGACATTAGAGTAAGGGCTTGGTATAACCCAGATGGGATTACTGCCTATTACATGGTACCGGCTATATTGGGAATTATTGTCACCATGACAATGGTAATGATGACCTCCATAGCTATTGTACGGGAAAAAGAAAGGGGTACACTGGAGCAATTGATGGTTACCCCCATCAGATCTTTTGAATTAATGATGGGCAAAATAATACCCAATATAATACTGGGCTATATTCAGATTACCGTTGCCCTGCTGGTTGCAAGTTTAGTTTTCAGTGTTCCCATCCGGGGAAGCTTATTCCAGCTTTATGTTTTAACCCTTTTCTTTATAACCGCCTCTTTGGGACTGGGGCTTTTGATTTCAAACCTGGCAAAAAATCAAATGCAGGCTTTTCAGATGTCATTTTTTATATTACTGCCCAGCATATTGCTATCGGGATTCCTTTTTCCCAGGGAAGCAATGCCTGCTTTTATAAATTACCTCAGCAATGTCATACCTTTAACATATTATTTGATTATTATAAGGGGCATCGTCTTAAAGGGGATAGGCTTTGGTTATCTTATACCCCAAATACTATCTCTGTTGATTTTTTCGATAATACTTTTATCTGTCAGTATTTTTAAGTTTAAAAAGAAAATTACTTAGTGCTGCTGGGGGGTGTTAAAATGAGGGAAAGAATTGTAAAGGGCTTTAAAGATATTGCCACTGAGGTGGGTTTCTACCGCGCCACCGTCGACGAATTGTCAGCCCGTACAGGCATCAGTAAAAGGACAATATATCGGTACTTTCGCAGCAAAGAAGAAATAATAAGAGCGGTTATCACCGACATTATACAAATCCTCACCGATAAAAACAAGCAATTAATCCACAGGGATAATCCGAAACATAACTTAATTGATTTCATTAAAAATGTAACTGAAACTGCCCATGAGATAAATCCTTTGATGATAAACGATCTGCAAAAATATTACGCCTCCGTGTGGCGGGATGTTGAAGCCTACCGCTCGGATAATATACACCGATTTATTTCCTCCGTTATAAGCGGTAACAATCAAGGACATTTCCGAGAAATCGTACCGGAAATTTTTATCACTGCATTGCTGGCTTCAATAAGGGAGGTGGTAAACCCTTCCTTCATAATTAAACATGGTTTAACCATCGAGCAAACCATCACAGCACTGTTCGAGATATTTTTGTACGGTATCTTTGACGATAAAAAAGATACCACCAAGCTTAAGTAAAGAATAAATCAATATGATATATACACAATAAAACCGGGTGTGAACAAAATCCCACCCGGTTTCCTTATTAACTTAAGGTATTATTCTGCTGAACCCATAAAAGTGCTCTCCCCAGTAGGGTCCGCTCACAGAGGTCACCTTCACTCCGGAACTGGAAGTGGAGCTTATAAACATTCCGTTTCCAAGATAAAATCCCGAATGATTTATTGCACCACCACCATGGAAAAATACCAGATCTCCGGGTTTAGCTTCACTTCTGCTGATGGGTGTGCCGCTTCTGTATTGTTCTGCGGCAGCCCTGGGCATCTCAATACCGATACTTTTCATTACGTATTTTACGTAACCCGAACAATCAAATCCGTTGGGTGTTTGCCCACCGTACATATAACGAGTACCTTCCAGTGATCTGGCTAAATCCAATAGACCTTGCAAACGACTTGATCCTCTGGAAACCTGTTCCGCCGGATTTCCCCCAGTATCATTGGAGATGACTAGCCTCTGTCCCGGATGGATTAGGTTGGAACCTAAAGAGTTCAGCTCTTTTAGTTTATCTACTGTTATGCCATTTGAAGTTGCTATTTTCCACAAGGAGTCTCCTGATTTAACCTGATAGTATGTATTGGCAAACGCCGGGAATGAAAAACTCATCAAGGTTAAACCAAATACAACAGCATAAATGTATATCTTTGCCTTTCCCAATTAAACCCCACTTTCCACACCTGCGGAGTTAGCTGCCGGGTTAGGACCGAAAGATAGCCCTTTGTCATAAAGACAATTCACCCCAAACTAATGGTTCCCCCACTCTCTTTAAGAGATTCGGTGCTTATAACTTTATTTTAATCTATTTAGTTGTCTGACCAGTCACCTCCTTAACATAATTTTAACACTCACTTAAAATAATACTAAAAATATCGTACTTTGCCCAGTAATTAAATGGTATTTGAGGTTTTATGTGGTATTTAAGTGTAAAAAATTTATAAAGTCCCAATAAATCCTAAGTGCAAATAATACCGAAACTGTGAGCAACATATAATTTCAGAGGAATACAGAAGTCAGAAGCCAGAATTTAGAGAAGTGACTTTCTGTCAATCGGTGGGGTAGACCTCACAAATGGAGAGTAAATAAAACCAGCGGTGGCTGACTACATAATCAACCACCGCTGGTTCTATTTATTCTCCATATCTCTTATTTCTAAAACAGCATCCATTATCTTATGAGCCACTGCCAGTTTACTCATTATGGGCAATGACTCCACTGCCCCATTTTTATAAAAAAGCTTTACTACATTGGTATCTGTACCAAAACCTGCACCGGTTACCGTTATATCATTGGCCACCAATAAATCTATCTTTTTGCTTATTAGCTTCTGTCTGGCATTGTCGTCAAGAGACTGAGTCTCTGCAGCAAAACCTACTAAAGTAACATCCTCCCTCTTTTTACTTCCCAATTCCTTTAATATATCGGGGTTTCTGATTAATTTTAACGTCATGAAGTCATCATTTTTTTTGATTTTTTGCTCTTCTGTCCTTTGACACCTATAATCTGCCACCGCTGCAGCCTTGATAACCACTTGACTATGGGGATAGTGTGTCATCACCGCCTGCTGCATTTCCAAAGCTGATTCCACCAAAACCAATTTAACTCCTGCAGGAATATCGGAAAATTCAACGGTTGAAACCAAAATCACTTCGGCACCCCTTGATGCGGCAGCTTTGGATAGAGCATACCCCATTTTGCCGGTGCTTCGGTTTGATATATATCTAACCGGATCGATTGGCTCTCTGGTACCCCCCGCTGTCACCAGCACTGTGATACCTTTCAAATCACGGGTTTCACCCAACATCTCGTTAATAGCTTCTATAATAACCTTATTATCTGCCAGTCTACCTTTCCCGTAGTGACCACAAGCAACACTGCCGATTTCCGGTTCTACAAATCGATATCCGTAGTCCTTCAGTCTAGAAATGCTGTCTTGGACGGCCGGGTTTGCATACATGTTTACATTCATTGCAGGACAAATAAGCACCGGACAAACTGCAGCCAAAACTGAAGTGGTAAGCAAATCGTCTGCAATGCCATGAGCTAACTTGCCCAGCACATTGGCAGTGGCAGGTGCCAATACCATAAGATCTGCCGATGTTGCCAGTTCAATATGGGGTATTTTAAACTCATGGGAAGAAGAAAAAAGATCGGTATATACATTATTCTTCGTTAGAGTCTCGAAAGTAGCGGACCCGACGAATTCTAACGCCGACCCAGTCATAATGGTATGGATTGATGCCCCCATACCGGTGAGTTTACTTGCCAAATCAGCAACTTTATAAGCTGCGATACCTCCAGCAACCCCAAGGGTTATGGATTTACCATCAATCATAGACACTCAACTCACTTAATACCTTCTTGTTTTGTTCGCTGATAGGTAACTTTACCCCCGGCAATTTCCCTGAGAGCTTCGGTTACCGGCTTACCTATTGCCTTGCTGTCTTCGTCATCGTAGTCTTCCCTTTTTTCGGTTAACATTCTTGCTCTTTTAGCAGACAAGACCACTAAGGTATAGCGACTGTCAACTTTACTCATTAACTCATCAAGGGTAATATCCTGAATCATAGGACCTCCAGTTAATACTTTATATAAAATTTAATCTATTTCCAATCATTGGGCAGCTTAAAACGATTTGTCCTTAATTGCTCTGCTTTGATTATACTCTTAACATCATTAACGGCATCCTCAAGCCCATCATTAATTACTACAAAGTCATATTCCGGGATATAGGCCAGTTCGGTATCTACCCAGTTCATTCTTTTCTCAATTTCATCCAGACTATCAGTATTTCTGTCTATAAGCCTTCTTTTCAGCAATTGCCTTGTGGGTGGAAGAATAAAAATTAACACAGCTTCCGGGAAGCTCTTTTTAACTGAAATACCACCTTGCACATCTATTTCCAAAATTACATTTTTACCCTGTTCCAGGGAATGCATCACACCAGCCGCGGGAGTACCGTATTTATAACCGTAAATAGGGGCCCATTCCAAAAAGCCACCTTTGCTGATGGTGTCTTCAAACTCCTCCGGATACATGAAGAAATAATCTCTGCCATCCACCTCCCCGGGTCTTGGGGGTCTTGTGGTGGCTGAGACAGAAAGCTCCATCTTTAAATGGGAACAATTGTTTAATAGCCTCTGACATATAGTCCCTTTACCTGAACCCGAAGGACCAGATATTAATAACAGCATTCCCTTTTTAGTATCACTGGTCTTGGGAATCTTCAACATGATGGGAAGCCTCTTTGCCCACTAAACGATTGGCCACTGTTTCAGGCTGTACCGCTGACAATATGACATGGTCACTGTCAGTAATTATAACTGCTCTAGTTCTGCGGCCGTATGTTGCATCCACAAGCATTCCCCGTTCTCTGGCCTCGGTAATAATTCTTTTTATTGGAGCAGATTCCGGGCTAACAATAGAAATAATCCTATTTGCTGAAACAATATTGCCGAAACCGATGTTAATTAATTTAATATCCAAAGTGTTACCTCCTTATATTACCCGGTCTCAATGGTCTACTATTCTAAATTTTGAATTTGTTCCCTTATTTTTTCTAACTCGCTTTTAACTTCAACCACTAAATTACTAATCTTCAGATCACTTGATTTAGAAGAAATTGTATTAATCTCCCGATTCATTTCCTGTATAATAAAGTCCAATTTTCTTCCTGAAGGCTCTTCCTGTTGAAAAGTTTCTTCAGCCTGATTAATATGACTTTGCAGTCGAACAACCTCTTCCGTTATGCTGGATTTCTCTGCAAATAATGTTGCCTCCGCCATAATCCTGTTGATATCCAAAGTTGAGTCCTCAAGCCATTCCGCAAGCCTGTTTTTTAATCTGGTCTGATATTCCTCTACAACAACCGGAGCACGGGAATCTATCTCTGCGGTAAACCCTCTTATTTTTTCCAGCCTTAATATTAAATCCTGTTTTAGACGTTCACCTTCGAGGATCCTCATTTCCGTCAATTCACTCAAAGCCATACTGAAAGCTTCTTCCACAATAGGCCATAAAAGCTCGGCATCTTCTGTTGGAATTTCTATTTCAACCACACCAGGCAGAGCCAGTATGTGATCTGCGGAAACCGAATCCACGAACTGCAGATCAACAAGCAATTCTTCTATTGAATTATAATACGATGTGGCCAATGCTTTGTCAACTTTAACAGTGGGAATCTGCTCCTCCAGCTGCTCCAGTGAAACAAAACCATCAACTCTGCCCCTGGCTACCTCTTTCATAATTAAGCGCTTAATTTTTTCTTCCAATACAAAAAGATGCTTGGGCATCCTAAGAACAACTTCCGCAAAACGATGATTCACTGACTTTATTTCCACTGAAATTCTTTTACCTTGGCCCACAGCTTCTCCCCGTCCGTAACCGGTCATGCTTCTGGACAAACCATCATCACTCATTTCACTTTAAATTATCGATAAGGTTTTGAATCCTGTCCATTCCGTCAACTATTCTATCCATAGAGGTGGCATAGGATAACCTTAGGCAGCAATCATCCCCAAATGCCACACCAGGTACCACTGCTACATGGGCTTCCTCCAGCAATATGGCAGCCAAATCCTGTGCACCGTTTATCTGCCTGCCGTTATGCTTCAGACCTATTAATTTTCCTATATCAGGGAAAAGGTAAAACGCCCCCCCCGGTCTTGTACAGAAAACTCCGGGCATAGAATTCAGCCTGTCCAGCATATAATTTCTTCGCTTTGCAAATTCCTTGGTCATCTCAGACAATGGTTCCTGCGTTCCCACCAAAGCAGCAACACTTGCCGCTTGGGCAATGGAGGTGGGGTTAGAGGTGGAATGACTCTGCAAGTCAGCCATTGCCTTAGCTATCTTAGGAGAAGCTGCAGCATATCCGATACGCCAACCGGTCATAGCATATGCTTTCGACACACCGTTAATTACCACCGTTAATTCCTGAAGTTCTTTGCTCAAGGAAGCAATACTGATATGCTCCACATCGTCATAAACCAGCTTCTCGTATATTTCGTCAGAAATAATACCTATACCATGCTCCAGCAGTATTTCACCAAGGGCTTCCAGTTCCCTGCGGGAATAAACTCCCCCAGTGGGATTACTGGGACTGTTTATTATTATCAGTTTCGTTCTTGGGGTAATCTTTTCCCTCAACTCTTGGGGAGTAACTTTAAATCCGTTTTCAGACTTGGTCTTAATAACTACCGGCTCTCCGCCCGCCAGCTTAATCTGTTCCAAATAACTTACCCAATAGGGTGCGGGGAGTATTACCTCGTCTCCCTCCTGACAAAGCACCTGAAATGCATTATACAACGAATGCTTTGCCCCTGCAGACACAACAATCTGAGAAGGTTGATACTCCAAACCGTTGTCTGCTCTAAATTTCTCTGCAATGGCAACTTTCAATTCTTCTGTACCGGTCACCGGTGTATATTTTGTCATGCCCCTTTGAATTGCTGCAATTGCAGCTTGCTTAATATGATCCGGAGTATCGAAATCCGGCTCACCAACTCCAAAATTTACTACATCCTTCCCCTCAGATATCATTCCTTTGGCTTTAGCGTCAATGGAAAGGGTTGGTGACGGACTTATACTCTCCGCTCTTTTTGCCAAACTAATCACAAATATCTCTCCCTTTGAACATGCAACCCATATATATTGATGGTTACAGTTATTGTTTCAATAAATAAGTTTTTCGCCACTGTTTTATTTTATGGGATAACTTCCTTTAAAAACAAAATCCGCAGGACCTGTCAGATAAACTCTGTTATTCTCTTTATTCCACTCAACAGTTAAATATCCTGCCTTTAGCCTAACCCTTACCCTTCTTTCGGTTAAGTCATTTAACACACTGGCCACTACCGCCGCACAAGCACCGGTACCACAGGCTAAAGTGACACCCACTCCCCTTTCCCAAACCCTCATGTAGATT
>CAZHAJ010000047.1:0-12282 GCA_964530215.1 uncultured Peptococcaceae bacterium
AAATTTCACATCAATTAACTTTATCCGGACTGAAATCCGCATCCTCAGCTAATAACATAGATGTATTATTTGTAGGCTTTTAAAAAATAACTGTGACCAACTTTTTATGTCGACCACAGTTGTTTTATTTATTATTATTGTGTCTACACTAACAATTGACAGAGCCTAAAATCAATCAGCTTATCCGGGGCTTAATGTTGCCTGACTCTGTCCAGTTCCTCCATTAGACGATCATTTAACACTTTTATATATGTTCCCTTCATACCAAGGGATCTTGACTCAATTACTCCGGCACTCTCAAATTTCCTTAGGGCATTTACAATTACGCTGCGGGTAATACCTACCCTATCTGCAATTTTGCTGGCCACCAGCAGCCCTTCTTGACCTTCCAACTGTTCAAATATATGATTAACAGCATCCAACTCTGAGTACGATAGGGTTCCAATGGCAACTTGGACCGCGGCTCTTTTACGAGCTTCGTCTTCCATCCTTCCTGCTCTAGCCCTTAGTATTTCCATTCCTACAACGGTAGCTCCATATTCAGCAAGAATCAAATCTTCATCGGTAAAATGCTGATCAAACTTGGCCAGCACCAATGTGCCCAATCGAGATCCGGAGCCCATTATTGAGACAATAGTTGTAACTTTATTACCAAACTTACATTTGGCCTTGTGATTAAAAACACAAAAGTTATCCTTCTGACAGAAATTTGCTTTAGTTTCATTATATTGCAGAAGATCTTCGTTATAATCCTGAGGAAAACCTTCAATAGACTCCATTATATCCCTCATAATCTCACACGAAAAACCCTCCAGATATTGATATCCAAGGGTTCTCCCACGCCTGTCCACTATATAAACACTACATCCTATATTTCTGCTTAGGATATCTGCAATTTCTTTATAATCTACCGGATACCCCGCTGATTTCTGAAGTAATTTATTAATTGAACGCGTCTTATCCAGCAAAGCTCTCAAAACTATAATTCCCTCCAGTGATTCCTATAGTCTATAATATATATCTACTCAAGTCCTCATTTTTAGCCACTTCACTTAGTTTCTTATTTACATACTCCCGTTCAATAGTCAATTCCTTATCGTCCATTGTCGGGGCCTCAAAAGACAAGTCTTCCAGCAGCTTTTCCATAATGGTATGAAGACGCCTAGCACCGATATTCTCTGTATGTCCATTTACAGTATAAGCTATTTTAGCGATTTCAACAAGTGAATTTTGTGAAAATTCAACATTCAGCCCCTCTGTAGCCAGTAACGCCTTATACTGTTTAATAAGCGAGTTTTTGGGCTCCGTCAATATCTGCAAAAAATCCTCCTCGCTCAAGCTGTCCAGTTCTACCCTTATAGGAAATCTGCCCTGTAGCTCGGGCATGAGATCGGATGGTTTGGTCATATGGAAAGCACCGGCAGCTATAAAGAGGATATGGTCGGTTTTAACTTGTCCATATTTAGTTACCACTGTAGAACCCTCAACAATTGGCAAAATGTCTCTCTGAACCCCGCCCCTGGAGACATCGGGCCCGGATACTCCCTCTCTAACTGCAATTTTATCGATTTCATCCAAAAATACTATACCGCTTTCCTCTGCCCTGCGAACTGCCTGAGAAGTCACCTCATCCATATCTATCAACTTCTGCGCTTCCTGCTGCAAAAGAATTTTGCGAGCTTCGGCAACGGTAACTCTTCTTTTCTTCTTCTTTTTGGGAAACATACTGCCCAGCATATCCTGAATATTTATTCCCATTTCTTCAACACCTGCACCGGTAAATACATCCATCATAGGTGCAGTGTTTTCCTCAACATCAATTTCTAAAAATTCATTTTCCAGTTCTCCCCGAGCCAGTTTTTCCCTCAAGCTCTCCCTTTCAAATTCAACCCGGCGAGCCATTTGGTCATTATCACGATGAGTAGGAGAATTTTGCTGTTCCGAACCTCCAAAAATCATCTCCAAGGGGTTTTTCATGGGAGATTCATTTTTTGGAAGGGGAGCTAACAATTCCACTATCCTCTCTTCAGTCATTTTTTTTGCTCTTTCTTCAACCTTGGCAACCTTTTCAGAACGAACCATCCTTATGGAAGTTTCCACCAGATCACGAATCATACTTTCCACATCTCGCCCGACATATCCTACTTCGGTAAACTTTGTAGCCTCAATTTTAACAAAAGGAGCCTTAACCAGCTTAGCCAGCCTGCGGGCTATTTCAGTCTTCCCCACTCCTGTGGGTCCAATCATCAGAATGTTTTTAGGAACCACTTCGTCTTTCAAATCTTCCGGTAATTTTGATCTCCGATAGCGATTTCTCAGGGCAACAGCAACAGACTTTTTTGCTTTCTCCTGACCCACAATATATTTGTCCAGCTCAACCACTATTTCGCGGGGAGTAAGATTTTCCATATAAAGACCTCCTAAAGCATACATATCTTTGGTACTGTTAGTTTCTCCGGTTTTAAATTACCAGTTCTTCCAGTACTATTTCATTGTTGGTATACACACAAATTTCTGCAGCAATACCTAATGACTTAAAAGCTATTTCAGATGCCGACATATCTGAGTGTCTTGCCAATGCACGGGCAGCCGACAAAGCATATGGTCCTCCGGAGCCAATGGCCACTATTCCGTCGTCCGGCTCTATTACCTCACCACCACCTGATATAACCAGCATGTATTGCCTGTCCGCTACCACAAGCAAAGCTTCCAATTTTCTAAGAACCCGATCCATACGCCAATCCTTAGCCAATTCAACAGCAGCTCTCTGAAGATTACCTCCATATGACTCCAGCTTTCCTTCAAATTTTTCAAATAAAGTAAAAGCATCGGCTACTGAGCCGGCAAAACCTGCCAAAACGGTGTTATTATGAAGTCGCCTGATTTTTTTTGCAGTATGCTTAAGAATGGTGTTCTGCCCAAATGTAACCTGACCGTCTCCTGCCATTGCTACCGTATCTCCCTTTTTAACTGCTACAATGGTGGTTGCATGGAACATCTTCCTCTTCCTCCCCGCTTGACCTTGGTTTTGATAATATATTATCCAAGTATAATAAAAATACCGTAATTATCGTGTTATATTCATATATATTCTATCATATATATACAAACTTACTTCTTTCTATTATCTTCTAACTGCCGCACCCTTGGGTGGCTATTTAAGTATACTTCCCTGAGCCTTTCCTTAGTCAAATGTGTATATATCTGGGTAGTTGACAAATTTTTATGACCCAACATTTCCTGAACCGACCTTAAATCAGCACCCCTGTCCAACATATGAGTAGCAAAAGTATGTCTTAGTGTGTGTGGGCTGATATTACCTTGAAAACCTAGATTGGCAGTATATTTCTTAATAATCTTCCTTATTCCCCGATCTGTCAACTTAAATCCCTTGTAGTTAAGAAATACTTCTTTATCCTTGCTATTTCGTGCAAGGATTGGTCGGGATATTTCCAAATATGTCTCCAATGCTTCTATGGCATAAGAGCCCAGAGGTGCCAGACGCTCCTTTGAGCCTTTTCCTAAAACTCTAATTTCCCCTCTTTCCAAATCTATATCGCTAATCTCCAAGCCCACCAATTCCCCAACTCTAATACCGGAAGAGTATAGTGTCTCCAGTATAGCTCGATCCCTCAATGCAAGAGCATTATTGGTTTGAGGAGCTTCCATTAAAGCAAAACAGTCTTCAATATATAAAAAATCAGGCAATTTTTTGTCCAACTTTAATGGAGCAACATTTTTCAAAGGATTTGCAAAAACCAAACCCTCTCTTCCAAGGTAGCGGTAAAATGATCGCCAGGCAGCCAGACGCCTAGAAATGGATGTTTTCGCCAGATTATTAAAGTAAAGCTCGCTTAAATATAATCTTACCAGTTTGGAATCCAGATCGTTTGGTTTAATCATAAAATCCTGTTTGCCTAATGCACCTGCAAAAAAATCCAAACCATGATATAAGTCCCGACGATAACTGATGATGGTATGGGGAGAATAATTCTTTTCGGTATCTAAATAATAGATGAAGCTGTCAATATAGGAGTACATAACAGCCTCCTTATTAAACTGACAACTCATTGCTAGCAATAAATTGCCTCAATACTTGTAGTGCTTTTTCTGAGATCTTGCTGTTTCTTAAGCGACGATCCCTGATTTTTTCCTCCAGAGAAGGAAGCAGTCCAAAGGTGATATTCATTGGCTGGAAGTTCTTTGAATCAGCCCCTGTGATATAATGAGCCAGTGCACCATGTGCAGTTTGCGAAGGAAAAACCAATGGTTCTTTACCCAGCAACAAACGTCCGGCATTAACTCCGGCCACTAGCCCTGAGGAAGCAGATTCCAGATAACCTTCCACACCTGTTATTTGGCCGGCGAAAAATAGATTTGGCCTGTCTTTAAACTGATAGGTGTCTTTTAGCAGTCTTGGTGAATTAATGTAAGTATTACGATGCATTACTCCAAATCTTACAAATTCAGCATTTTCCAATCCCGGGATCATGCTGAATACCCTTTGCTGTTCACCCCACTTAAGATGAGTCTGGAACCCCACTATGTTATACAATGATCCAACTACGTTATCCTGTCTTAACTGCACCACTGCATAAGGTCTTTTTCCGGTGGTAGGATCAACCAAACCCACCGGCTTTAAAGGCCCATAACGCATGGTGTCTTCACCCCGAGTAGCCAACACTTCTATGGGCATACAACCTTCAAAGTTAACTTCCTTTTCAAATTCCTTTATGGGTGCCCGCTCTGCAGCGGCTAACTCATTCCTGAAACTAAGGTATTGATCCTTTTCCATAGGACAATTAATATAGTGGCCTTCTCCCTTATCATAGCGAGAAGACTTAAATGCTTTATTCATATCAATAGACTCCAGAGTCACAATGGGGGCCACTGCATCGTAAAAATAAAGATAACTCTGTCCTGTCAGCTCAAGAATAGCTTTTTCCATTGACTGAGATGTCAACGGTCCTGTGGCTATTATCAACACTTCATCCAAGGGAATTGATGTTACCTCCTGCCGATTAATTTCAACCAGCGGATGATTTTCCAATTCCCTTGTAACTGCAGCAGAAAAAAGATCTCTGTCAACAGCCAAAGCTCCCCCGGCAGGTACTTTGTATTTATCGGCACAAGACATGATGAGTGAACCCAACTGTCTCATTTCTTCTTTAAGCAGTCCCACAGCATTCTCCAAAGACGATGCTCTAAAAGAGTTGCTGCACACCAATTCAGCAAACTTGTCACTTGTGTGAGCCGGAGTAAGCTTTCCCGGTCTCATTTCATAAAGCTTAACCTTAATGCCCATCCTCACCAGCTGCCAAGTAGCTTCAGCTCCGGCCAAACCGGCTCCAATAACTGTCACAGAATTCAAGTTAAATCCCCTTTTGAAATTAATTTCGTCCATAAAACCTTATTTTTTTTCTTCCTTCACTGCAACACCTGAAGCAGTGCAAGTGGGTGATATACACTTTGCTTCTTCGGCACCCTTTCTCTTTTTTATAACTGTGATTCCCCCACATACCGGGCATTTCTCCTCACTGGGACAATCCCAAACAATAAACTCACACTGAGGATAATTGCTGCACCCATAAAAAGGACGGCCTTTTTTGCTTCTCCGCAAAACCAACTCTCCGTCACAATTAGGACATTTTACCCCGGTTGGCTCCAACAGTGGTTTTGTAAAACGGCATTCCGGAAATCCAGGACAGGCAAGGAATTTACCATAACGACCCATCTTAACCACTAAGTTTCGCTGACAGTTCTCACATAACTCGTCAGTGACTTCCGGGGCAACTTCTACCTGGCCAATCTCCTGTTCTGCTTTAGTCAATGTGTCTCTAAAAGGTAAGTAGAACTCTTGGAGAACACTGTCCCACCCCAACTTACCTTCTTCCACTTGGTCCAGTTTTTCCTCCATTAAAGCCGTGAATTCAACATCAATTATATCTTTAAAGTACTCTTTCAACATGTTTACTACCACAACACCCAATTCTGTAGGATAGAATTGCCTCTTTTCTTTTACAACATAACCACGTCTCTGAATTGTTTCCACTATAGGAGCATAGGTGCTGGGCCGGCCGATACCCTTTTCCTCTAATGTTTTAATTAAACTGGCATCGGTATATCTTGGAGCAGGTATCGTAAAATGCTGTTTTGGGAGCAATTCTTTTTTAACCAGACTATCCCCCTCATCCATCTCCGGCAAAACCTTAACATCATCATCTTCCCGGCTCTCATCACTGGATTCCTGGTAAACCTTCATGAAGCCTGGAAACTTAATAATTGAGCCGTTAGCTCTGAATATATATTTACCTGCCTTAATATCAACGGCAGTGGTATCGATAACAGCTGCACTCATCTGACTTGCAATAAAGCGTTCCCAAATCAGTTTGTACAACTTATACTGATCCCTTGTAAGAAACGCCTTGATTGAATCCGGGGTCCTTTGCGCTGAAGTGGGCCTTATGGCTTCATGGGCATCCTGAATTTTTCCCTTAGTTTTATGCGCTGGGGCTTTTGCAGATGCATACTCCTTGCCGAAATGTTCAGTTATAAACTGAAGGGCTTCTTCCCGAGCAGTATCCGACACCCTGACAGAGTCCGTTCTTATGTAGGTAACCAAACCCACGGGGCCCTCTTTACCCAGCTCAATACCCTCATAGATTTGCTGAGCCACCATCATTGTTTTCCTGGCAGTAAAGTTGAGCTTGCGATAAGCATCCTGCTGCAGACTGCTGGTAATAAACGAAGCCGCGGGTTGACGAAGCTTTTCTTTACGGGTCACTTTTTCAATGTAAAATGATTGGTTACTAAGTTCGGCAACAATGGTGTCCATTTTCTCTTTATTGGGAATTGTTGCTTTCCCTTTGCCCACCCGGTATAGCTTAGCTTCAAAATCATTACCGCTTTTGTTTGCTAATTTTGCCGTCAAAGACCAATATTCTTCCGGAATAAACGATTGGATTTCCTCTTCCCGGTCAACGATCAGGCGAACAGCTACAGACTGAACACGCCCGGCACTAAGCCCCTTCTTAACCTTCTTCCACAACAAAGGACTTAAATTATACCCCACCAGTCTGTCCAGAATTCGTCTTGCCTGCTGGGCAAATACTCTTTTACTGTCGATTAGACGGGGGGTTTTAACAGCGTTTTTGATTGCGGTTTTGGTGATTTCGTTAAACTCTATTCTGCATTTGGCATCAGTCTCAATTGCCAGAAGATGCTGCAAATGCCAGGCAATTGCCTCACCCTCACGATCAGGGTCAGATGCCAACAGCACTTTATCCGATTTTTTTGCTGCGGCACGCAGTTCCTTTATAATATCCCCTTTTCCCCTAATTGAGATATATTTGGGCTCAAAATCTTTTTCAGGCTCTACACCAAGCTGACTCTTGGGCAGATCTCTTAAATGACCCATTGACGCTTTTACAAAATATCTACTCCCTAAAAACTTGCCAATACTTTTGGCTTTGGCGGGAGACTCTACAATAACTAATGTCTTCCCCAAAACTACACCTCTTGTAATTCATCATGCTCAAATTATAAACTGACAGCATGATAATATTTTATTCCAATCATCAATTGTTGTTATTATAGACGAAATTAACTCTCTTAAATACATGGAGCAAACCGTCATGACAAATAATACCTTTTTCCTGGCAACTGCCTTATTAATCCCTTCATTTCCAAAAATGTTAAGGCTACCAGAACCCTCTGGGCAGATAGTCCAGAGCGTTCAATTATTTGATCCAGATCCTCCAGTCCGGTTGAAACCAATTCTATAATCTTTTGTTGCTCAGAATCAAGACCATTGTGGGGTAAAACTGTCTCCTTAGGTTTAAATAGCATACCAAAACCCAGGTCTTCCAGAATATCTTCAGCATTTTGCACGGGTCTTGCGCCCTGTCGAATCAAGTTATTTGTGCCTTCACTTAACTGAGATGTTATATTCCCGGGCACCGCCATTACCTCTTTGCCTTGCTCTAAGGCAAAATCTGCCGTAATCAAAGCTCCGCTTTTTCTTGCTGCTTCCACCACCACAATACCCTTTGACAGGCCGCTTATAATACGATTTCTAAAGGGAAAATGCCACGCATCCGGCCTGGCTCCTAGGGGAAACTCACTGACTACGGCACCGGAACAAGCTATTTCATCCTTTAATGTCAGATTTGCCCTAGGGTATGGAATATCCAAGCCGCAACCCAGAACTGCGATGGTTCTTCCCCCCGCTGAAAGCGCTCCCTGATGGGCAGCCGTATCAATACCCACAGCCAAACCGCTGACTACAGTGATACCGGAAGCAACCAGTTCCCCGGCCAGTATTTTTGCTGCTCTTTGACCATAAGCACTGGCTTTACGAGCCCCCACTATGGCTACAGACTCACTGTCTTGCTCCTTCAAATCTCCTTTTACAAATAAGCCGGGAGGAGGATCAAAAATATTTTTAAGTGAGCCTGGATAGGCGGCATCATCAAAGCATAAATATTTAAAGCCTTTCCTTTCAATAAAGTTCATTTCAGCTTCGGGGTTAATTCCCAATCTCCTCAAAACCAGCTCCCGGGCATTTTCGGAATCAAAACCCCCCACATCCACCAATTGCCTTTCAGAAGCCTTCCAGGCATCCTCCGGAGACCCAAACTTTTCAATTAAATGCCAAAATCTTTTGGGCATACCCGGTAAAGTTAACTGCCAAGCTAAATAGTATAACCTTTGAACCACTGACTCACATCCAAAATTAATTTCCAATATTACACAATGGACATTCGGGAGTTACCATAAAATCTCCTGCTCATTATGAAAATATTTGTCCCCTTTGGATTTTTCCTGGAAGTGAAAATTATTAGCGGCAGACAACAGTTTTTCCAGTGAACACCTTTTATATTGCAGGTCAGCCATAATATCCCCATGTTTGTCCAATCGTTCAAAAATGGTCCTGATATTATAATTAATTGGCTTTATTTTTTTTGACTCCACTTCTTCCCATAGAAGTGGAGTTGACACCGGAGCCCCTGGCAGAGGCCTGAGGCTATACTGAAAGGCCATGGTTTTTCCTCTTCCGTTTTGCAGATAGTCCAAATAAACTTTACCCTTCCTTTTTGCTATCGTTCTTTCTGTTGTGGCCTTTTTAGGATAAACGGATACTATTAAATCAGCAATATATTGCATAGCTTTAGCAACCCACGCATAAGGATATCTGTTTTCTATCGGCACAAAAATATGCAAGCCCCTAGACCCGGATGTCTTTACCAAAGGCTCTAATCCAAACTCATGCATAGCTTTTCTGCAGAGCAATGCCACTTCAACTACATCTGTGAGTTCGGAACCTTCCGATGGGTCTAAATCCATTACTGCTATATCCGGACATTCTATATTCTCAATCAGTGCCAGCCAGGCATGGACTTCTATACAACCCTTATTAGCCAGCCAAAACAGTGTAGCTGGCTCATTGCAAACTATGTAATCTATATTTTTTTCAGAATGACGCACCGAATAGGTTTCTATCCAATCCGGAGCATATCCGGGGCAGTCCTTTTGATAAAAAAATTGGCCGTCGATGCCGTCAGGATACCTTTTCATAACTAAAGGCCGCTTCCTTAAGTGCCCCATAATAACATCGGAAATATCCATGTAGTACTTAATCAAATCTGCCTTGGTTAGTCTGCTTTCCGGCCAAAATATCTTTTCTAAGTTTGATACTTTAAACTCAAGACTACCTGCCCGAACAACTTTATCCATAAGAAATCCCTCCCTTAATTACAGATTTATTTTTTCCATATACAAAAAATTAAGCCAGATGTATATCTGGCTTAATTTTTCTTTTTATTTTTTTGCATAAAAGTTATCTGCACCTTGAAGCATTACCTGTATCTGATCAAACTCGGATGACATGGATTGCATGCCAACGCTAAAATTATTCATAGCCACCATCATTCTGTCCATAATCTTTCTTGCCGCATCTATTTTTTTACCGGCATTAGGGTCTGTTCCAAGCACCAACAGCAACAATATCAAAAACAGAATATATGGGTTGGAATTTAAATACATATAACTGCCTCCCAACTCTAGAGTTATTACCACTTATAAAGTATCATATGAAATATTTAGTTGTTGCGTGCCTAAACCACATTGACAAAAGAATTATGGAATCAGGCAATCCCCTTTGTCTTTGTCAAACCTTAACCCTTTGAAACTGGGGTGACGCAAGCAGCCATTCTTTGTTTTTTCTAAATATTCCACAGTACATACCAGAAAAGGATCCACCAAAAATGCTCCTTGCCTTTCTTTATCAGGGATTTTTATATTCAAGTCATTATTTATCATAGGTTCAAGCATGTTAAGCAATTCTTCCTCTGTATCTTGACTAAAACCCGTTCCCACTTTTCCACAAAAGCATAAATCACCGTTATCGTAGCCGCATAAAAGAAGAGATCCCAGTCTACGCCCTCCGGCTCCCGGTCGAAATCCACAAATAATTAATTCAATATCATTTATATTTCTGATTTTCCTCCAGAAAACCGATCTCTTACCAGGTATATACGGGCTGCTTAAGGCTTTAGCCACAACACCCTCCAAACCCATCTCCCCGGCAATTCTGGCAAACGTTATACCTTGACCTGATATAAAATCACTTAGCGCTAAAAACTTCCCCGGAATAATATGTTTACTCAAAACATCTTTTCTTCTTTCTAGGGGAAAATCTGTAATCCACTGATTATCAACATACAAAATGTCAAAAACGATATATATTGCCGGTGAATTTAAAGAAGCTCTAAGAATCTTTGAGGGATCCGACAGCCTTCCTCTGGCTTGCAAACAAGAAAAAGATGGTTTCCGACCGGATAAAATCACAATTTCTCCATCCACAATAACAGGTGTATGTATGACATTAACATGAAGATTTCCCAACTCCGGAAAAACTGCTGTAATATCAGTCAAATTACGGGAACGAAGTTCAGTTCTGTCTTTGTACAAATAAGCTAATGCCCTGTATCCATCCCATTTCACCTCATAAATATAATCATTGCTATTAAAGGGCTCTGATTTTGTGGCCAGCATAGGTTGAATAAGTGGAAGGGATTCTTTATTATTCATGATTACTCCTGTCTGGTGTTGAACTGGCTGGCATAATGTGGATAACACCGAATAAATTTTACCATAGCATTCTGTACATCAAAAAGGAGATATCATGGATACTTCCCTTTTGGTCCTGCTTTTTTTACTGATTATAGCCATAATGGGCAAATCCCATTTAGTGGCCATGAGTTGCTGCATATTAATGTCCGTTAAATTCTCTGGACTAGACAAATATCTGTTTCCATTAATTGAGTTAAAGGGTCTGAAAGTAGGACTATTAATTCTTATGGTTTATATACTGCTTCCTCTTGCCCGAGGTAATGTTAATATCAAGGATGTTAAGTTTAGCTTTACCACCGTCCCTGGGATACTTGCCTTTATGGGGGGAGCATTGGCAACGCACCTTAACAATGAAGGTTTAAAACTGATGAAAAACTCGCCGGAAATAATTTTTGGTATGACAATTGGTACTATCTTAGGCACGGTATTTTTCCGAGGTATCCCCTGCGGACCGGTAATGGCTGCAGCAGTAACAGCAATAATGTTAGAAATATCCAGCTTATTTTAGCGTTGTTTGACACCGCTAAACCACTCTTTTTGACTTTGGCTTTGTCTTGCTGCCACTATCCTGTACTTTATCCCTTTCAGCATTTTCCTTGCTTTTTTGGGCTAAATCTATGCTGGCTTTTAGGGCAGACATTAAATCAACCACTTTTTCCGCACCGGGTGTTGCCGGTATTTCCACCTCTTTTCCGGCAATCTTACTGTTTATAACTTCCATTAAGGTATTCCGATAACGATTATCGTATTTTTCCGGCGTGAATTCGGATGATAGATTTTCTATCAAGTTCACCGCCATTTTAATTTCATTATCGTGTAAATCCGCTGTATAAGTGAGCTCATCAATAAATCTGGGGCTTCTGACTTCATCTGGATAAAACATGGTATTCATAACCAAAGCATTATTGACCACCCTGATAATTGACAAGGCTTCCTTGCTTCGGATTACTACTCTGCCCACCGCAACTTTTTTTGAAATATGCATTGCTTCTTTTAAAAGCTCATATACTTTAGAACCTCCGTCGCCGGGAGCTAAATAATATGCTTTATCATAATAGATTGGATCGATTTCAGCTAAATCAACAAAATCAAGGATCTGAACGCTTCGAGCTTGTTCTCCCGGCAATCGTTCAAAGTCCTCCTCCTGCA
>CAZHAJ010000048.1:0-12276 GCA_964530215.1 uncultured Peptococcaceae bacterium
TAGCTGATAGCTGATAGCTGATAGCTGATAGCTGATAGCTGATAGCTGATAGCTACTCATTTCTCCCAAAACTTAAGTTTTTCTAGACCGGATTTTGGTTTTTTGTCTTCTGGTATATAATGAACTGTTTTTACAGAGGTGTTAGCAAACTGCTCTGTGGCAATATCTTCAGCTTTTACAGGCATTGGGATCTCTCTGGAGTTTTGGTACATATTCACCAGTATATTTATGTTCTCCAGCTTGGGAACCGGATTTTTCGGGAGTATGCCGTAAAACTGTTTTATCATTTCGGGCAGAAGATCTCCGTCAATAGAAGGGATTTTTCCAACCGCCTTTACAGACTCCTGTGGAGTATGGAAGCTGAGCCAGGTTTGGGCCATATATATGGCATTGGTAAAGCGTTGCAGAGCATCAGGCTGTTCTTTAATAAACCTCGCTGAGGTTACACATACATAAACGGGAAATTCAGCCGGGATGGTTTTTGCATTATATAAGCCCTCTGATAGGGTGGGTATAAGATTATTTCCCTCAACCACAAGGTAATGGCCGGTTTTAACTTTCAATGCACCTATTTTAATTTCATCCGGCATATTGGTTATTAAAGTTACCGATTCGTAAGGATTCACGCCTGCATCCCGCAGGACGCTTTCAAGTATTACCGTTTCTAAGGAATTCTGCATTCCGGTAATAACGGTTTTGTTTTTAACATCTTGTATATCATCCAAAAGTTTGTTTTCGGGAGAAACCAGGTGATAAGTGATTCCTTGATCCAGTGCGGCAAAAATTGTGTTTCCCGGACCTTCTCGCAGTGAGGAGGTTCTGTTGTAAAGAAGGCTGGTTATTTTAACCAAAGCCACGTCGGCATCTCCGTTTTCAAGGGCTCTTAATGCTTCCTGATCGTTGTCGGTTTTTACCTGTTTAACCTTTACCATCTGACTTTTATATATAGATTCTTTAACAGCCAAGTAATGGGGAAGCTTGTTGATTTCCGGTGTCGAATCCGCTACCTTTATATAGGAGTATTTTTCTTTATTGGCTTGATAGATTTTATAACCTTGAAATAAGCCTGCTGTCACAATGGTCAAGGACAAAATTAAGAGTAAAAAGGATAAAATATATTTCTTCAAATTATTCCCTCCCTATGTAATCCATCAGTAAGAATATATGTGTATGTCTTATGGATTATGTGGAAATTATAGCCACTGGGGTTTTTTATTGACAGCACTTTTAGCAAAGGATAATATAAGTATTAATTTAGGGCGGTAGCGCCTTTTTTAGTTGTGTAGAGGCCAAAGGGCAAATTTTCAGTTTTAGGTGTTAGTGAATTTTGAAAGATGAGTATTGCTAGGAGGATTTTAATGGTTGCAAAGAAGTATCAACCCCATACAGATATGCCTACTTCATATAATCCTAAGGATGTTGAAACTAAATGGTACTGTGAATGGGAAGAGAATAAATATTTTCACGCCAAAGTTGAAGCAGACAAAAAACCCTTTTGTATTGTAATGCCTCCCCCAAATGTAACGGGCCAATTGCACATGGGACATGCCTTAGACAACACTTTACAGGATATATTGACCCGTTGGAGAAGGATGCAGGGTTATAGTGCTCTCTGGTTGCCGGGAACAGATCATGCCGGCATAGCCACCCAGGCAAGAGTGGAAGAGCAGTTAGCCCGTGAGGGCACCTCAAGAGAGGAATTGGGAAGGGACAAGTTTTTGGAAAGGGTATGGCAGTGGAAAGATAAATACGGCAATGAGATTACCAACCAATTGAGAAGACTGGGAGCATCTTGTGATTGGGATAGAGAAAGGTTTACCATGGATCAGGGATGCTCTGAGGCGGTTCTTGAAGTATTTACCCGTCTTTATGATAAAGGTCTGATATACAGGGGTTACTACATCACCAACTGGTGTCCCCGCTGTCAAACTACAATATCGGATATTGAGGTTGAGCACCAGGAAAAACCGGGACATTTCTATCACATTAAATATCCGGTGAAAGACAGTGAGGAGTTTATCACGGTGGCTACCACCAGGCCGGAAACTATGCTGGGTGATGTTGCTGTGGCCGTTAGCCCTGGAGATGAAAGATACCGGCATCTGGTGGGCAAAGCCTTAATTTTGCCACTGACTGACAGGGAGATACCGGTTATCGAAGATGAATATGTGGATCCGGAATTTGGAACAGGAGTGGTTAAGATAACCCCTGCTCATGATCCCAATGATTTCGAGGTGGGTAATCGTCATAACCTAAGTCCCATTGAGGTCATCGATAAAAATGCCATGATGACGGATGAAGCCGGCAAATACAAAGGTCTTGACCGCTGGGAATGCCGCAAGAGGCTTGTTAAAGAACTGGATGAATTGGGTTATCTGCTGGAGGTTGAGGATTATACTCACTCAGTGGGACATTGCTATCGCTGTTCCACCGTCATTGAACCAATGCTTTCTAAGCAGTGGTTCGTCCGTATGAAGCCTTTGGCGGAGCCGGCAATCGCGGCGGTTAAAGATGGCAGGCTGAAATTTGTTCCGGAAAAGTTTACTAAAATATATCTTGGTTGGATGGAAAATATAAGGGATTGGTGCATTTCAAGGCAGCTTTGGTGGGGACACAGAATACCGGTATGGTACTGCGATGATTGCGGAGAAATGACGGTGAGTAAATCAGCCCCGGAAAAATGCCAATCCTGCTCAAGCACCAATCTTGAACAGGATAATGATGTGCTGGACACCTGGTTTTCATCAGCCTTATGGCCTTTTTCCACTTTAGGCTGGCCTGAAAAAACTTTGGATCTGGCGTATTTTTATCCCACTTCGGTATTGGTAACCGGAAGGGATATTATTTTCTTTTGGGTAGCCAGAATGATTTTCAGCGGATTGGAATTTATGGATGATGTGCCTTTTAATGAAGTTTTCATTCATGGTTTGGTTTTGGACGCACTGGGCAGAAAAATGAGTAAATCTTTGGGTAATGGGGTGGACCCCATCGAAGTAATTGAAAGCCACGGTGCTGACAGCCTTCGCTTCATGCTGGTGACCGGAAACACCCCGGGAAATGATTTGCGTTTTCATTTTGAAAGACTGGAAGGCTCCAGAAATTTTGCCAATAAGATATGGAATGCTTCAAGATTTGTGATAATGAATCTCTATGACTATCAGCATCAAAATCCACCGGAAAGGGATAAACTGACCCTGGCAGACAGGTGGATATACAGTCGTTTTCAGAGGGTGTCTAAGGATGTTACCAGAAATCTTGAGTTATATGAGTTGGGTGAGGCTGCACGTACACTGTACGAATTTATCTGGAACGAGTTTTGCGATTGGTATATTGAGTTGACTAAGCCCAGGTTATACGGTGACCATCAAGATGATCGCTCCACAGCTCAATATGTGTTGGCAGACATACTAAAAGGGACATTGGAGTTGCTGCACCCCTTTATGCCGTATATAACCGAAGACATCTGGCAGCGTCTTCCTTTCCCAAAGGGATTAACCATTATGAGAAGCACATGGCCGATATCACAAGAGGAAAAACTTGATACCGGGGCAGAGCATGATGTTGAAGTTTTGATGGAAATTATCCGTTCAATCAGGCATATTCGCAGCGAAATGAATGTGCCGCCGGGGAAAAAGGCCGAAGTTATCTTGGAGATCTCTGATAATGAGATTAGGGAAACGGTGAAGGTATGGGTTGCTTACATTGATGGATTGGCCCAGGTAAACACCTCCATAGTGGAAAACTTACAGGAAAAACCTGAACAAGCTGTTCATGCAGTGGCAAAAGGGGTAGAGATATATGTACCCCTTAAGGGATTAATTGATATAGAGCAAGAGTTGGCCAGAATGGATAAAGAGCTGGGCCAGATTACAAAGGAACTAAGTAGGATCAGAGGAAAATTGTCAAACCAAGGATTTTTGGCTAAGGCCCCCCAGGAGGTTATCGAGAAGGAAAAAGCTAAGGAAGCAGAGCTTTCAGAAAAACAGGTTTCGATAAACAATCGTCTGAAAATGCTGACTCCAAAGGGTTAGAAGTCATAATGGGGGATATAAAATGGATTACGATGGGGCAGTACAGTATATACAAAATCTGACTGTATTTGGCTATAACTTTGGTCTTGACAGGATAACGGAGTTGTTAAGAAGATTTGACAATCCTCATAATAAATTAAAGGTTATTCATGTTGGCGGCACAAACGGAAAAGGTTCCACCAGCGCCATGATTTGTTCGATATTAAAGGAGACAGGATTCCGGGTGGGACTGTATACCTCGCCTCACCTGCATTCGTATTTAGAGAGGTTTGCAATAAATGGGGTCACTATTGATAAAAAGGAATTATCAGAAATAGTCAATCAAATGAAACCTCATTTGGATGATATGGTGGACAAGGGGTTTGAGCACCCCACAGAGTTTGAAGTAAGTACGGCATTAGCTTTTATATATTTCCACCAGAAAAAAGTTGACTTTGTTGTATTGGAAGTGGGACTGGGTGGATCGATAGATTCCACAAATGTGGTAAATCCCGAGATTTCCATTATAACCAATGTTTCAATGGACCATATGGACTATCTGGGAAATTCTATAAAAGAAATTGCAGGTGTAAAAGCCGGAATAATCAAAGAGAAAAAGCCTTTGGTTACCGCTGCCACCGGAGAGGCTCTAGAGGTGATTCTGGACAGATGCCGAGAGCTGGGGGCACCGGTATTCGTGGTGGGACGAGATGTCAAGTGGCAGGGGAAAAGCTTTGACCGTTATGGTCAGTATCTTGATATTTCGGGTTTGCTTAATATTTACCGGAATTTATATATTCCGCTTATGGGACAGCATCAGATGGAAAATGCAGCTGTGGCTGTGACTGCCATAGAGGTTTTGGTGGACAGGGGTGTTTTGCCTGTCCATTGTGCCATTGGTGAGGGTTTAGCTAAAACGATATGGCCTGCTAGGCTGGAAGTACTAAGTGTTGACCCCATGACTATTGTTGACGCAGCTCACAATTATGAGGGAGCAGTAACTTTGCGCCGGACTTTGGATGAGTACTTTGCAGATAGAAAAATTATCCTGATTCTGGGCATGCTGGGTGATAAAGAACGGGCCAAAGTGGTTTCCGAGCTAGCACCTGGTGCCGCGGAAATTATTATTACTAAACCCAACGGACCAAGGGCCGGGGATTGCGGTATGTTGGCGGAACAAGCCAATATCTATGTGGAAAAGGTTAAAATAATAGAAAATATTGTTGATGCCGTAAAATATGGCCTATCAGTTGCAGGAGCGGAAGATTTACTAGTTATTACAGGTTCAATATATATGGTTTCTGAAGCCAGGGAATATCTATTGGGGATAAGCTAGTCAAGGGAGTTAATTGCTCATGGAATTTTCCTTCAATTCTTTACATTCATCTTTTTGAGGTATGTAAGACAGGAGATCTCTGACGGTTCTTAGTTCATCTACAGAAAGCTTCATAATTGACTGTTGAATTTGTTGCCGAAGTGATTCCTCGGTTTCGGGAGCCATTTGTTTTGAGGTAATTAATGTAGAAGGACAAACATTTAAGCCATTGGCTATCTTTTTAAGCGCCTTGATGCTTGGCGATTTAACACCTCTCTCTACTTGGCTGATAAATTCATGACTATAGCCGGCTCTTTTAGCCAATTCGCTTTGGGAAATTTCCAGCTCCAGTCGCAGGCGCTTAATATGTTCTTTAAGCACTTTGCATCCTCCTATTGCAGTAGTAAATACTCTGTAGAGTCGTCAAAAACAAGCCGCTGTTCCTCAGCGGCTGTATATTTAATATATATAGTATAGCTAATTTTCGTTTGGTCCAACGTCATCTTTTTTCAAAAAGATCAAACAAAAAACTGAAATAACGATAGCCAGCGGTATTAAACCCAATAATAGAAATCCTATGTCAGATTCCACTTAATCAAATCTCCCTCCTTTGAATTAAATTATCATGGTTTAGGTTTGATGTAAAGGGAAGAAAAATGGCAAAAAAAACCGAAAATCCCCGGTGATTAGACTATAATAATGTTTATGCTGAGATATCTTTATATCTTGTTTATTTTATTAGTTATAGGCTGTTAAAATACCAAAATATTTTTATAAAATAAACTAAATCCCCTGTTTAAGGGGATTTAGGAAGATTTACAAAAAGTGCATTTTCCTCAGGATCGTAAACAGCTTCAAATTTGCCTTTTTGGTTTATATTAAACTGATTAAAAAAGCCTTTGCCAAAAACTTTGGTTTTACGTATTTCCATTCCACCTTCGTTTACAGCTTTGATGCGTACAGTATGAGTGTCTCTATTGTATGCTAGTTCTATTCGTTTTGTTTGCAGTTTTGCTCTGGCCACATTGTTTAATACTACAGATGTCTTTGACAGTGATACTAACGGAGTTTTTTCTTGTTTTTCTCTTCTGGGTTTATAGACTTCAAAGGTCACAGGTCCCACAGCTCCTTATACTTTAGTTATTATTATATTATAACCAGTAATGGCAGTAAGTTAAACTAATAATCAAATACTTCTGAATATACTGAAATGAAGACGGTTTTTTTGTAAAATAATTCAATTTTCTTTTTCATCAAAGGGTATTTAACTGTGTTATAATTTTAAATGTTGTTGGCAGATAAACAGCTAAGGAGTGGATATCATGACTTTGATTCAGTCTTTGGTTTTGGGGTTAGTGCAGGGGCTGGGGGAGTTTTTGCCCATTTCCAGTTCCGCACACCTAATATTGACACCATGGATATTAAATTGGGATGATCACGGATTAACTTTTGATGTGGCTTTACATATGGGCACCTTGGTGGCTGTGCTGGCCTTTTTCTGGCAGGATTGGCTTGTTCTGGCCCATGACGGGCTAAGGCGGAGAAGAACTCAGGAAGGGCGAATGTTTTGGTATCTTGTGGTGGCTACCATACCCGGTGCAATTTTTGGGTTAGCCTTTGAAGAGTATATTGCCACAGTTTTTAGAAATCCCCTTCTTATCGGGGTAATGCTTATTGCAATGGGAATTTTCTTATATATAGTGGACAGCAAAGCTTCCGCCATCAAGAATTTTGATGATATAGGCTGGAGGGAAAGTATGATGATAGGAATTTCCCAAGCTTTTGCGATGATTCCGGGTGTGTCAAGATCGGGTATCACCATGACTGCGGGAAGGATGATGGGACTAGATAGGGAAACTGCAGCCAGGTTTTCATTTCTTTTATCCACTCCCATAATATTTGGTGCCGGTATAATGCAGGGCAGCAAGCTGACAATGGCGGATATAACAATTCCGTTTTTATCTGGAATTTTAGTTTCAGCCGCTGTGGGTTACTTAGCTATAAGATTTTTACTGCGCTTTTTAGTTAATAACAGTTTTTTTATCTTTGTAGTGTATCGTTTTATTTTAGGTTCAGCTGTAATTGCCCTATATTTTATTCGACAATAACAACTAGCAAAAAATGGAATATTTAGCAGGCCCTTCATGTTATAATTTACCAGAGGTGGTAATTATATGGGAGGGCTTAGTTGTTTCCAGGGTTATATAAAAAGAGAAGTTATCGGGGTTTTCCTTATTGCTTTGTCAATTTTAATGGTGATTTGCCTTGTAAGCCCTTCTGCTGGTGCTGCCACCTATTTGATGGAAACCTTGCTGAGGTTTTTGATGGGAGAGGGCAGGTATGTTTTACCCTTGGTAACCTTTATCTCTGGGTTCAAATTGCTCCGGGGAAGTGGTTTTGCAAAACAGCGGCTTATGGGTGGTTTTATAATGTTTTTGGTTCTGCTTGTTGTGGTGAACACATCAACTCTCCAAGGCCTGCAATGGAAGGGGTTGGTTAGCGGCAGCGGAGGAGGCTTGCTGGGTGCAGTTTTATATGAGGTGCTATATAGGTCATTTGGAAGTGCCGGTGGGACAGTGGTTTTAGTGGCTTTTTCAACCATAGGATTTATTATGTGTACCGGGGTATCCTTGGGCAAATATATAAGAAAATTGATTGTCAGGCTAAGATTGATGTATGAAAAATTTAAGTGGGGTTTGCTTAATCTTTTTTTTGAGGAGATTTCCTGGGATGAGGTTGATAAGACAGCGGTTGGGGATGCATCTTTATGGAGCGATAAAAATGATGCACAAAACCAGGTTTCTGTTGCAGGAAAAGAAGCATTCCTTAAAGAAGGTCTATCTCAGGAGTCAGTGTTGAGGCAAAATGGTCTGCAATACTATGATGCAGGTATCGATGTAAAAGAAAGAAATGACGGAAAATATATGCTTCCGCCTATTTCTCTGTTTCAAAAGTCAGCAGCAAAGCAAAAAAATCAGAGAATTAATAAAGACTTGATTGAAAATATTAAGGTTTTAGAAAAAACCCTGGAAAATTTCGGAGTAAAAGCAAAAGTAATTCACGTTTCCAGGGGACCTGCAATAACCAGGTTTGAAATACTGCCTCCCAGGGGTGTCAAAGTCAGTAGGATAGTGGGTTTAGCCGATGATATTGCTTTAAGTATGGCTGTTCCCAACATAAGAATTGAGGCTCCTGTTCCCGGAAAAGCAGCGGTAGGTATTGAGGTGCCCAATCCGGAGGTAAACACTGTTCACCTAAGGGAACTTTTGGAGTCTGCAGAGTTCAGACAGGTGGATTCCAGGCTTACAGTGGCACTGGGTAAAGACACAGCCGGGAAGGTCACAGTGGCTGACTTATCTAATATGCCTCACTTGCTGATTGCCGGTGCCACAGGTTCTGGGAAAAGTGTTTGTTTAAATACAATAATCGCCGGTATTCTTTTTAAAGCAACTCCCGATGAGGTAAAGCTATTAATCATTGACCCCAAAAAAGTGGAGCTCACTACATACAACGGCATACCGCATTTAATATCTCCTGTGGTAACAGATCCCAATAAATCTGCCACAGCCCTTCGGTGGGCAGTAAAGGAAATGGAGTATAGATATAATCTTTTTGCATCCTCCGGTGTTCGTGATATTATCCGGTATAACAGTAATATGTGTGTGAATGATGGAGGCAATGCTTTATTGCCGTATATTGTCATAATAATTGATGAGCTTGCTGATTTAATGATGATAGCCCCAAATGATGTGGAGGACTCTATATGCAGACTGGCTCAGATGGCAAGGGCGGCAGGAATACATTTGATAGTCGCTACCCAAAGGCCGTCAGTGGATGTTATTACCGGATTAATTAAAGCAAATATAACTTCAAGAATTTCCTTTGTGGTTTCTTCTCAGATTGACTCCAGAACTGTTTTGGATATGAGCGGTGCTGAAAAGCTTCTGGGCAGGGGGGATATGCTTTTTATGCCGGTGGGTACATCAAAACCCCTTCGTTTACAGGGTGCTTATCTATCTGACGGAGAGGCAGAGAAACTTGCCGGTTTTTGGAAGGGGCAGGATAAGCCTATATATAATGATCAAATTATCAGAGAAATGCAGCAGCCATGCTGGGTGAATCATACTGACGATAAACTGTTTTTGAAAGCAGTGGAGATTTTTATGAATTCAGGTCATGCTTCTGTGTCTTTGCTGCAAAGAAAGCTCAGGATAGGGTACGCAAGGGCAGCCCGACTCATGGATGTAATGGAAAAGAAGGGTATTGTCAGTGGTTATCAAAACGGAAAACCTCGAACTATTTTAATCACCCAGAAACAATATGAATCATTCTATAGAAAAAACAACACAATATGATAAAATAAAATATAAAGTAACATGTTTTGAGGTTAAACAATTGGAGATGTAAAAGATGGTTAAGAACATCACTATTGAGCAGGTGCTAAATCGACAGGGAGTTGTTTTGGTTGATGTAAGGTCGGAGGGTGAGTTCGCCGAAGGTACAATACCCGGAGCTATAAATATCAGTCTTTTGAATAATGAAGAAAGAGCCATGGTGGGAATACAATACAAAGAAAAGGGGCCTAACGCTGCAAAAAGACTGGGCCTGCAGTTAGTTGGCCCAAGAATAAGTGAGCTGGTTAAAAGATTTGATGAAGCTGCTTCTGACCGAATGAGTATAGTGGTTTTTTGCTGGAGAGGCGGCTTGCGGAGCAAGATAGTAGCTCAGCTGTTGAATATGCTGGATTTTGATGTTTATATAATAATAGGTGGGTATAAGTCATACAGGCGTTATGTCAACAGTTATTTGGAAAAAAAGCTTAATCATAAAGCAGTGGTATTTCACGGTCTTACCGGCACAGGTAAAACCCTGGTATTAAAAAAACTTGCGCAACATGGATTGCCGGTTTTGGACCTAGAGTCTTTGGCAGTTCATAGAGGTTCGGTGTTTGGCAAGGTGGGACTGCCATCTTCGCCAACACAAAAGGATTTTGAAGCTCAAATATTTAAATGCTTAAAAAACTATGAGCCAAAAGGTTATTTTCTGGTGGAATGTGAAAGTAAGAGGCTAGGGAGACTGTTGATTCCCAATTCAGTGATGAATTCAATGAAAAGCGGAATAAAAATATTGCTTTATTCATCATTGGAGATAAGGGTAAGACGCTCGATGGACGAATATGCAAAGGGATTTAGTGATAAAGATAATACAAAACAACTTATTGAAGCAACAAAGGCACTTTCAAAATACATTGGTCACAGGAAAGCTGATTTATTATGTTACTTGATTGACAACGGCAAGAGGGCAGATGCTGTTGAACTTTTGCTGGAAAAGTATTACGATCCCTTATATAGGTATCCTAATCAGCCCAGTCCTGATTATGACTATTCTGTGGATAGTACAGACATTGAGTCGGCTGTTGAAAGTCTGACCCGTTATATAACAGGCCTTCTGGATAATAATTTAAAGGTGAGCGGAGGGGTGTAGTAGATGGAAATCGGTAGTGTCCTGAAAGAGGCCAGGGAAGCAAAGAATATATCCTTGGAAATGGTGGAACAAAGGACCAATATTCGTAAGAAGTATCTTAATGCGTTGGAAAACGAGGATTTTGAGTTGCTGCCGGGAAGGGTTTATGCAAAGGGATTTTTAAAAAATTATGCCAACTTTCTTGATTTAGACCCTCATCCCTTATTGGCGGCTTTTGATGAAAAAAACCCAATTCCCAAGGAAGAGGAAGAGCCGGACATCCAAACTTTTGTTGCTTTGGAAAAACCTAAGAGAACAGGTTATATAGTGGTGGGGATTATAGGTGCAATGTTGGTGTTTTTTTTAGCATACAATCCCTGGAATAATCAGGTGGATGCACCGGTTGAGCCAAATGCTAACCTTCAAGATAACAATTATGAGCCCATTGGCGGTAACGGAGCGGAGCAGCAGGATGAAAATACTCCACCTCCACAGGTGCAGGGAGTAAAAGTTGTGTTGGATGTAGTTGAGCAAACCAGTTGGATGAGTGTTGAGGTGGATGGTGTTCAAACTTTTCAGGGAATACTGTCAGCCGGTGAAACCAAAGAATTTGAGGGGGTTCAAGAGATTAGTCTTCGGTTGGGCAATCCAGGTGTAGTAGAGGTTGAGTATAACGGTGATCACCTTGGATTTTTAGGGCAAAACGGTCAGCCGATATCAAAGGTGTTCAGTGCAACCCAAGGATAATAGTATTTCGAAAATGAAATGTTTTACAGTTGAAATAGGCAATAATGGGTAGTATAATAAGTTTTCAGGCACACCATAGGTTTTAAGTGCGGTGAGCAATCGCTGCTTCCTTTTGCGGGAGGTAGAGGAAAGTCGAGACACGCATACCTTTAAGGTATAAAATGGCGCCCGGTGCAAGCCGGGGCAGGGCGACCTGACGACGATGAAAGAGACTGCACCTTATAGTGTAGTTTTTAGTAGTTATAAAGTGCCACAGAAACTATGTCACCGGGTGACCGGTGAGTGCAAGGGTAAACTCCGCCGGCGTGCAACCCAAATAGGCAGGTTAATCCTGCGGGTAGGGGCATCCCTTATAGGGAAAGGATCTGTATCCTTAGATAGATGATTGCTTGAAAAACAGAATCTCGCTTACAGCTGCATCTTTAAATCAGGTGTGTTTGAAATTATTTTGGTTAACTTAATGTGCTGTCCCGGAATTCCGGGACAGCACATTTTTTACAGCTGAGGGGGGTTATCCTGAGTGTTTGGGGGGACAATTCCTCTGTTGTTCTGTGACGGGTCATCGTTTGTGGTTGGACCCACTATATCGTCTTGACTATGAAGGGTGCAGACTTCTGTGGGAAGTCTTTCATCGGAGTCTCCCACGACATTACCCGTCTGATTTGGGCTCTTAACTAAGGAGCGAACCACTTTTTCGGGGCAGTATTCATTAGCCAGTAATCCGGTATCGGCACAAATTTC
>CAZHAJ010000049.1:0-5438 GCA_964530215.1 uncultured Peptococcaceae bacterium
AGTGTAGACCCAATAATAATAAAGGCTTTCTGTTGGGGTAGACCCCACAAATGGAGATGCCAGCGGTGGTTGACTATGTGGTCAGCCACCGCTTATATATTAAATTTATGAAATAGTACTCTTTCTACGCGGACATCATATATATAATGATCACGCTTTTTATTTTGGTATTTTAATACGGAAAAAGGTGCAAAATATTCGGCTCTTACTGCTATAACCGCACATATAAGTTGACACTTCTTACAGTCTTTGTTAATATTTAAATGGTTAATTGCATGGTCCAGACCAAGGCTGGAAGGTTCTAAACTCAAAGGGGCCGGATTTCCGGTTTCCATTTGGGGTTTTTTTGTTCCTGCAGTAGAGGTTAGCCCGAAAATGTAATATCTTATTTGCTTATAATATTTCTTAAACCGTTATTAATGAATAAAGGTTGTTATAGAAGAATTACCTAGGGAGGTATACCAATGTCAACCGTTGTTTTGATTGGCACTCAGTGGGGAGATGAGGGTAAAGGGAAAGTCACCGATTTTCTCGCTAAGGATGCTGATATAGTAGTGCGTTATCAGGGGGGTAATAATGCCGGCCATACCGTGGTTGCTGACGGGAAGGAATATAAACTCCACCTGATTCCATCCGGAATTTTGTATCCGGAAAAACAGTGTTTGATCGGCAATGGTGTTGTGCTGGATCCCGAGGTGTTTCTCCAAGAAGTTAAAGGTTTGAAGGAGCAAGGGATAAGTATAGAAAACTTGAAAATTAGCCCCAGGGCCCATGTTATTATGTCTTATCATAGAAGGCTGGACGCTGTTGACGAAGATCGCAGGGGAAGCAATAAAATTGGTACTACAGGAAGAGGAATAGGACCTGCTTATACAGATAAGTCTGCCAGACTTGGAATAAGAATGGCGGAGCTGGTGGACCCCGAAAGTTTAGCTGAAGTTTTAAAGTTTGTACTTGAGGAAAAAAATACTTTGCTGAAAGATATTTACAATGCAGAGGCTTTTGACTATCAAGAAATTTTTGAGACCTACAAAGAATATGGTCAAAAGCTGGTTGATTTTGTTGCCGATGTTTCAATACTGATCAACGATGCCATTAAAGAAGGTAAAAGCATTTTATTTGAGGGAGCACAAGGGACTTTATTGGATTTGGATCACGGCACATATCCCTTTGTTACTTCATCTCATCCGGTGGCAGCTGCAGCCTGTCTGGGCACAGGTGTGGGTCCAACTAAGATAGATAAGGTGATCGGTGTAGCCAAAGCATACATTACCCGAGTAGGAGAAGGGCCTTTCCCAACAGAATTAAATGATGAAAATGGTGACTACTTAAGGGAAAAAGGTTTTGAGTTCGGAACCACAACCGGAAGACCAAGGCGTTGTGGCTGGTTTGATGCTGTAATCGGTCGATATGCTGCAAGGGTAAATGGTTTAGACTACTTGGCCATCACCAAATTGGATGTGCTTACGGGTCTGGAAAAAATAATGGTCTGCACTGGATACCAGCTTGACGGGCAGATAATAAATGAGTTTCCCACCACATTGAAGGAACTGTCGAGATGCAAACCTATATATGAAGAATTACCGGGATGGCAAGAAGATATAACGTCGGTTAGAAAACTAGAGGATCTTCCTGATAATGCCCGCAAATATTTGGCTAGGATAAGTGAACTGTCCGGTGTTCCGGTGGCTATTATTGGAGTAGGGCCCGGAAGGGATCAAACTATGGTTTTAAAGGAACTTTACTAGAAAAAAGGGATATTATGCAAATTACTAATTAGAGCGCATAATTTTTGAGCAAAAGTAGTTTTAACGATGGTGCCTTAAGGCAGCCATCGTTTTTATATCAAATATTTATTGTGCGGTTTTGTTTCATAATAGTTGACGAGACAAGGTTTAATAGTGTAGAATAACAATCGTTGATTATTGAGAGCCATTAGCTCAGTTGGTAGAGCACCTGACTTTTAATCAGGGTGTCGAAGGTTCGAATCCTTCATGGCTCACCATAACATCACACATCTCGCTTTTTCTGACGGCCCCTTGGTCAAGCGGTTTAAGACACCGCCCTTTCACGGCGGTAACACGGGTTCGAATCCCGTAGGGGTCACCAAAAAAAGCTGTGCCATACCGGCACAGCTTTTTTAATTTTCTCCTCCTACACGATACTCTATTATTCTGTTTTCCCAGGTTCTGATAATTACTTTATTTTTTTCTTTCCCCAGCAAATAGGGGGGAAGCATGGGTGTCTTTCCATGGCCGTTAGGTGCATTGATAATATAAGTTGGTACTGCCAAACCGGAAGTGTACCCGCGCAAATTTTCCATTATTTCTAAACCTTCATCTACGCTGGTAATAAAATGTTTGGTACCTTTTACGGGCTTAGCATGAAAAATATAGTAGGGTTTAACTCTGATTTTTAATAATTCTTGATTAAGTTTTTTCATAATATGGGGACTATTATTTATCCCTTTTAATAGTACTGCTTGGTTTCCCAATACAACACCAGCCTCAATCAATTTGCTGCAGGCTTTTTTACTTTCCGGAGTAATTTCCCTAGGGTGGTTGAACTGAGTGTTAATGTAAATAGGAGGGTGCTTTTTAAGAACCTCACATAATTCCGGTGTAATTCTTTGAGGCAAAGTAACCGGAACCCGAGTGCCTATTCTTTTTATTTCTACATGTTCAATTTTGTCAAGCTCTCCCAGAAGCCAGTCAAGCTTTTTATCACTTAAGAGCAGAGCATCTCCTCCGGTAATCAGCACATCTCTTATTTCAGGGTTTTGACGTATATAATCAAGAGCTTCTGCTAAAGCTAAATGTTCTTGGTGACGATCAATCTCTCCAATATTTCTGCGTCTTTGGCAGTGCCTACAATACATGGCACATTGATTGGTGGCATTAATAATTAACCTATCCGGATACCGTCTCGTAATACAGGAGGCCGGTGAAGTGAATTCTTCCCCCATGGGATCTGTGCTACCGGACTCATCCATCTCTTCTATTGAAGGTATAGACTGCAGCATTATAGGATCTTTTGCATTAGAAATGTCCATTAAGGATGCATAATATGGAGAAACTGACCAACGATAACGCATCCCAACATCTTGAACCTGTTGGGCGCGGGTGCTATCTATATTAAACAAAGATGTTAAGGTTTCAGAATCATTTATTCGGTGAGACATTTGCCAGCGCCAGTCATCCCAGTCACTTTCAGAGGCATTGTAAAAATCGAGAATTTTTTCTTTGTTGGATAAATAGGTTTGCAGGAAATCAAATCCTGTTTTAATCTTTTCTTTTTCTTCCAGGTAATCCTGAATCCTGCTTTTTAATTCATCTGCTTTAGTGAGGGCAATAGTCCTCTTTTCTGAAGAACCGGACAAATTATAATTAGAGTTTTCCGGGTCGGGGGTTAAAGAATAGAGATCAATAGTTGGTATATTTGTAGCCATTCTATTCCTCCTTTGTTTGTATAAATTAACGCGCTGTATTAAAAATGCGCCAAGACAACCCCCTTCGAATAGATAAGTTGTCTGTCAGGGGGGTAATTATGGGTGGAAATGCTTTCTCCCACCCATATCAGTATGTAAATTATATCAGATAACAAAAATATTATCAATATCTATGCTTATTAGTAAGCGATGATGTTATGAGTTGTCTCACCAGGGAATAGTCACCTTCTAAAAGATTTTATGCAAGGGGAGGTTGTTATTGCTTATCATCTTAATAAAAATAGGAACTAAAGTAGGATCGAATTGGATTCCTGCCTTGAGATAAAGTTCGTGTAAAGCTTCGTCAATAGTCTTAGCAGGTTTATATGGCTGCTGATGGGTCATGACATCAAAGGCGTCAATAATTGAGATTATACGGGACAAAAGAGGAATTTCTTCTTCTTTCAGTCCATGGGGATAGCCTTGACCATTCCACCATTCATGATGATATAAAATAATATCACCAAGGTGAGCAAACTCTCCAGATGCATGAGCAATTCGATAACCAATTTCAACATGTTTTTTCATAATTGGCCATTCTGAATCAGTCAGAGTGGATTTCTTCAGAACAATATCTTCAGGTATACCGATTTTGCCAATGTCGTGTAAATTAGCAGCCTGCACAAGATTATTCAACCCCTCATTGGAAAAGCACAGTATTTCCGCAAACTCTTGCGCAAAAGATTCTAATCTTTCAATGTGTTCTTTAGTTTCAAACCCCTTTTTCTGCAATACCTCACCTAAAGTGTTAGCAATAGCCCACCTGGCTTTTTTGCCCTCCATTAGCTTCATTTCATACATTAAATCTTCAGCTTCTTTTAATATCTCAGACAGATTTGTTTTCTTATCAACTTTGGTCGCTACACCTATGGATATGCTTAATAAAATGTTGTTTTCTTGATCGCTGATACAAGCAGCTTTTATTTTATTTTTTATTTCCGAAGCTGTTTCTTTATCCGTATTTAGTAGGATAGCAGCAAACTCATCACCGCCCCATCTAGCGATAATATCAGTATGACGACAAGATTGTTGAATAATGATTGCCATTCTTTTAAGCCATTTATCTCCTTCAGAATGACCAAAAACGTCGTTGACGAATTTCAGTCCGTTCATGTCTCCAACCAATAGAGATATGGGTAAGAAGTCATGGTTTTTGTTTAACGCTTCAATTTTTTTGTCAAAGTAATTTTTATTGTAAAGTCCTGTTAATTCGTCATAATAAGTAAGGTGCGTAATGTGATCTAGTCCACGTTGGATTTCATCCCTTTGATCTTTTAAAAAAAGTTGAATTAGTCCAATAGCATTAATGAGCAAGATTAAATGAGAAATAAAATAGGGAGCCATTTTGGGCATTTTTAGGACATACGAAAAAACAAAGGTATTACCAACCCATGCGATATTTAACAGACCTAAAAAAAGAGCGAGGTTTCCATATCTCTTGGTCGAACGGATTAGCGCCAAGCCTATCCAGGTGGATAAAGCAAACATAGCTAAAGTGGTGTATTCGATCATCTGTAAATTCGACCATTTCTGGTTTGAGAAAAAAATAAAGACCAATAGCCAAGCAATTCCAACGCTTAATAAAATGGGTATTTCAGCTTTGATTTTTAAGAATATTAAAGTTCCCCAAGATATAAAAAGGTTTGCACAGAAATATGTACATAGACTAAGAAATAAGACCAGGTTGTCTTGTCTTAGCAGATTAGGAAAAAAAGCATCCAGACTGTAGTTTGCAGCAATGGTGGCCCAGCCAATAAACCACAGGCCAAGAAAAAGCCTGCGTTCAAATGTAAATATATAGACATACAACACCAATAAGACAGAAATAGCTCCAAGGGAAGCTATTAATAATATGGTAGAAGTTTGCATGTTTACTCTCACTAATTTTTTAGTTGATTTATTTTGATTATTATAGCATATAAAATTTTACCAAGCGACCACCCAAAACAGG
>CAZHAJ010000049.1:5538-12015 GCA_964530215.1 uncultured Peptococcaceae bacterium
GACCACCCAAAACAGGGGACGGTTCTCTGTTTGACATCACCTCGCTGTTTATAATAAACTATCAGCGGGGTGATTTTTAATGCCAAGAGTAGCGAGAAAGAAAAGTAAAACCAATATATACCATGTGATGATTCGGGGTATAAATCAGCAGAATATATTTGTAGATGATGAGGACAATGAAAAGTTTATTTCAATACTTTCTAAGTATCAAAAAGAGAATGAATATGAAATATATGCCTACTGCTTAATGGGTAATCATGTTCACTTATTGATGAAGGAAGGAAATGAGGAATTAGCAAACAGCATGAGGCGCATTGGTGCAAGTTATGTGTACTGGTATAATTGGCAGTACAATAGAAAGGGACACCTGTTTCAGGATAGATATAAAAGTGAACCGGTAGAAGATGAAACTTACTTTTTAACAGTATTAAGATACATACATCAAAATCCGTTAAAAGCTGGATTGTCTGATAATATTGCATCATATAGATGGAGCAGTTATTTAGAGTACATTACAAAAGTAAAGATAGTAAAAGTAGACTTTGCTTTGGGAATGTTTTCGGAAAATAGGGATACAGCTATGAGAAAGTTTAAAGAGTATAACATGGCGGCAAATGATGACAAATGTTTAGAAATAACCCGGGAAAGAAAAACCATTTCGGACAAAGAGGTAAGACAATTGGTTATTGATAATTATAATATTGAACTAGCTACCCTGCAAAATGAAGAGCCAAGGAAACAGAAAGAGATTTTAGAATTTGTAAAGAATCTGGAGGGAAGTTCACTAAGGCAGTTATCACGGTTAACTGGATTAACTGTAAACAAAATCTATAGAGCATGAAACTTGGTTGAGAATAATTTAAGCGCCTCTGGGGAGTATACTAAAGAGGTGATAAAATTGCCACAGGATATGGATGCAATTTTAAAGCTCATTGATGAGCTTCGCGAAAAGCTGCATAGTGAGTCAAAAAGCAAGCCTTTAACAGACCCGACGGTGGTTAAGGCAAGTCAAGATCTAAACAAAGTGTTGGATGAGTATTATAGGCTTTTAATGAAGAAGAAGGAAAACGATGAATGAGGATTCATTTTTGCAATGGAAAAGCTGCCAGTTGGGCAGCTTTTTTCTGTGTTAAGTTCTGGCTTTAAGTTTTCTGGGGCGAACTTGGTTCTTATTAAGAAGGGATAAATGGTATTGTAGAAGTAATATAAAAAGAAACATATTAATTGGGGGTTTAGATTTTGAAGTATCAAAAAACCATTACCATTCTTGTTATTATTATTGCTGTTTTTTCTTTTATAGCTGCAGCTCAGGGAATGTTCTCCAGTCAGGGTCCGGGACCTTACGAGTTTACTTCTATCCATGGACAACAAGTGTTGATTTATGGTAAAGGCATATATCAACATATGTCTGCCGAAGTGGCACCCCAAGGGATTGCCCAGGATGTGGTAACAATGTTTGTGGGAATTCCTTTGCTAATTGGTTCGCTATACTTTACAAGAAAGGGCCTTCTAAGGGCCCGGTTAGTATTGTCAGGGGTTTTGGGCTACTTTTTGGTTACCTATCTCTTTTATTTGACTATGGGTATGTTTAATAGATTGTACTTGGCTTATGTGCTTATTTTATCAGCCAGTTTTTATGCTTTTATTATTACAATGTTTTCATTTGATGTTAAAAGTTTGGTAAATGTTTTTAATAACAAAAAGTTTTCTTTAAAATTTGCTGGCGGCTTCTTGGTCTTTAATTCCATAGCAATTGGATTACTATGGCTTTCTGTAATTGTGCCCCCTCTATTAAAAGGAGCTTTCCCCATTGAGTTGGAGCATTATACCACAATGATTGTTCAAGGGCTAGATCTTGCACTTTTGCTGCCCGCTTCATTTATATCCGGTGTTTTATTTGTAAAGAGAAAGCCGATATCTTTTTTGCTTGCACCAGTTTACTTAATTTTTTTATCCATATTAATGACAGCTCTTACTGCAAAGGTAATTGCAATGAAGGCTGGAATCCCAGTATCAGTAATAATCCCGGCGTTTAATGTTATAACTATTTTTTGTAGCTATATAGTTTTCTCCGATTAGTATAAAGGGGACGGCGCAAAACGGAGAACCGTCCCCTGTTCTACTTGAACCGTCCCCTGTTCTACTATTCTATTTTTGGGGTAGATATCTTCTGAAATACAGGAAGATTGGCAGGGGGATTACAATCCATCCAAAACTCTTAATCAGAGTATTTTTGGCTCTGTTGACCTGCCTTTCTTTTTCTGATGCAACCATGGCATCATACTTTACCTTTAGTTCTTCTTCGGTAAGGTTCTTTGCTTCTTCTTCTTCAACGGTTCTCTTTTCAATACTCATGGTTTTGAAGTCTTCAAAAGATTGATAATATGCTGTGGGATAGACAATATCCGCCATTGCCATAAAGGCACTGACACTTCCCCCAATAATCATCATCAATGTTGCGAATAAAACCAGATAAACATATGCGTTTTTCATCATCTCATCTCCTTCTGCGTCGTTTGAGTCTTTAAAAGCTGAAACTTTAATAATACCTACTGCTACAAGAATGATAATTATAAAAGAAAATAGCAATACAACAATGGAAATAATTTATTTCACCTCCCAGGCCCTTATGATAAAAAAGGTGCCAATACACATTAGACGAAGGAACATATCAAATGGTTCCGTTAGCATAATATCACAAATAAATGTAATTAATTAGCAAAAATAAAGGGTATGCATAATATTATGGCGAAGAGTAGTTTTTAGGATATTTTTGGGAACGACAAATATTAAAGGAGGTTAAAATGTCAGAAACAAAAAATTTGCGTACAGAAAAAAGAGTATTTTTAAAGAGCTTAAAGGTTAAATTTATTTTATCCATAATATTTTCTATATTGATTAGTACCCCTATATCACAATATATAAATCTATATATAAATAAATTAGGTCACATTGAAGGTCAAATGGGGGTATATATTAACACAGTTGTAAATCTCTTAGTGGTTGTATCAATTTTGATGTTTTTAGTAAGCAAAATAGTTATCAAGCCTGTTTTATTTCTTGTAGATGAGGCATCTAAAATTGCTGAAGGTGATCTTAGTGCAAACCAGCTTAAGCTGAAATCCAATGATGAAATAGGACTGCTGGCAAAATCATTTGATAAAATGTTGATAAATTTAAGGGAGATAATAAATCACCTGCATGAAAAATCAGGGGTAATAGTAAAAGCTGCGGAGCAATTCAATGTTACTGCTCAAAACATATCGGCTGGTGCCGGTGAAACTGCCTCAACCACCAACCAGGTTGCTTCAACAGCCGACCAGATTGCCGGAAATATAGAAAGCATTGTGGAAACTTCTTCCCAGGCAGCTTTATTTGCAGAAGAAGGTAGTGAAGGAATCCAAAGTGTAAAGAATCAAATGAAAAATATTGGCGATGTGACTGATACCAGTAATGAGGTAATAAACGGGCTAAATGATTCGGCGGGTAAGATATCTCAGATTGTCCAATTAATAACCCAAATTGCAGATCAAACCAATTTATTAGCACTAAATGCAGCGATTGAAGCAGCCAGAGCTGGGGATTCCGGCCGAGGATTTGCAGTGGTTGCCGAAGAAGTGAGAAAGCTGGCTGAACAGTCATCATCAGCAGCCAAGGAAATAGAAGAGTTGATATTGAATATCCAGCAAGAATCTCAAAAGGCAGTTCAGTGCATGAATCAGACTTCGGAACAGGTAGATGAGGGAACGCAGGTAGTTTCAGAGGTTGGACGCACATTTGACAAGATAATTTCATCTGTCAAAGGACTAGCAGAAGACATAAAATCCATTGCTTCTGCTATTGAACAGATTTCTTCAGCCATTCAGAATGTAGCTGCAGCCAATGAAGAGCAAAGTGCAACAATTGAAGAAATAACTTCAGGTGCTGAAGAATTAAATGCAATGGCGGAAGACTTAAACGCAGTAGCCAAAAAGTTCAGATTAAACTAAAATACAATATAGAACAGGGGACGGTTCTCCGTTTGGCGCTTTTATTAAAAGGGCATAGAACGGAGAACCGTCCCCTGTTTGGGTCTTAAAAGGGCATAGAACGGAGAACCGTCCCCTGTTTGGGTTGGTTTGGGTTGGTTTGGGTTTGTTTGGGTTGAACAAAAAAAGTTTTTTATCGTCTAAATAGGTGAGAACAAAACGGGAGGTATTTTTGTGCATAAAAAAATATTATTGGTTCTATTTGTTAGCTTATTTGTGGTTACGGTGGGGTGTACACAGAATGAGCAAAATTCCACAGAATATAATACTGAGGTGATAAAGGAATTCCGCACATTGGTGCAGGGGGATGCCGGCTTGGAAGAGCTTGCTGACTATATTTCTGACAATGTCCAGGAGGTTTCAAAGCAGGATGCGACAGAAATGGTGCTGGAATTTGAAGTAAAACAGAGGAAAGAATTGCCGGAGTATGAAGACATGTTTGTAAGTGATGCGGTTCAAAGGAAACTAAGTGAAGAATATCTAGCTGCCGGTGATTTAAATATTGATGAAGCAAATTTAACAGACCCTCAGGTCAAGGAACTGTTGATAAAAACAAAAAATAGCGGGTTTAAGGTGGAAACAGCAGAGGGTATGTTTTTTCCCATTATAGATTATGGGTTTTATAATAAATACAGCACGTATGTAAATGAGGATATTAAAGATTATATTGAAATAATGTCTATAGAGTCAGATAAGGTTCCGGCAAAGGATGCAGCCCTTGTGGTGGGGTGGGACGAACTTGTAGAGAGGGCATTAAGGCAAGAAAAGTTTGTTTCCCATCATAAGGATTCCGTAAAAGTCCAGGAGGTCAAGCAGTTATATAAAAAATATTTTACCTTTATATTTTATGGTTTAAATAATACCCCGTTGTTTAGTTATCATTCCAACGCTATGGATCCGACGGCCAAAGAGGCTTATACCAGTGTCCTCAATAAATCTAACAACAGTCCGTTGTTAAGCAGCTTAGAAGAGTATATGCAGATATTAAAGGACAAGAATTATGTTCTTTCTAATGAAGCAGAAGTATTTCGGGATAACGCAGTACAAAACTTGAGCTAAAATTAAAAGGACAGCCGATTCATTAAATAAAGGGATCGGCTGTCCTTTTAGCAAGCTTTATTTAAATTCAGCGCGAAATTGTATAAAGGCCTTTAAGATATCCGCTGACGCAATCATTAAAGCATGAACATTTTCTGAGGATAATTCCTGAGAGAGTTTTTCGCCGGCTGTGTGTACTCTTTCATGGGGCTCTGCTATTGCCCTGAAGGATTCAATGCTGTTGTATTTGTCTATGTTGGCGTCATACCACTTGCCAAAGGCACATTCATGGTGATTTGTGACCTTGGCTCCGCTACCTGCTTCCGCAATCATTTTTCTAAGAAAATTAGAATGGTCCATCAATCTTGCTGCTAAAATTGTTACATCAGAAGTACCCTGGGATATTTTGAAACAAGGACTTAGAAGATCGCTGAGGTAAGCACTTTCAGTCTTTAATAACTCACTAATGAACTCAGTGTTTTTTGCTATCTCTTCTGAAATGTTTGACAGATTGTCTGCAGCTGCGGTCTGTTCCTGCATTGCGTTGGTTATGTTGTCTACTCCCGAGGCACATTCACTGATTTGAACCGTACTTTCCCTGATAAGTTCGCTGGCCTCACCTGAGTCCTGCAAATATTTTCTAAAGGTCTCCTGAACTTCTATGATATTATCGTTGGTTGTTGATGTTTTTTGATTAATCTGATCTGATATTTGTTTAACATTTCCTACGGCGTCTTTGGTTTGGCCTGCCAGCTTACGAACTTCTTCGGCCACAACATTAAAGCCCCGGCCTGAATCTCCCGCTCTGGCCGCTTCAATTGCAGCATTCAAGGCCAATAAATTTGTTTGATCTGCGATATCAGAGACATTTTGGCTTATGTCGTCAATGTCTTTTACTTGGGCACTAAGTGCATTAACATTGCCGACCATTTCTTTTAAGATTACTTCTGTTTTGGCTCCCAGCGCCGCCAAATTATTAATTTTATTCACACCTTCTTGGGTGCCTGCGGTTACCTGTTGCATTGATGCATTTATCTGCTCCACTGAGCTGGAGACCTCTTCGGTCATAACCGCCATATTTTGACTTATTGCATTAAGTCCTGAAGCTCTTTGGGAAATTTCGCTGACCTTTAACATGGCATGAAAAGAAATAAGTTCTGTGTGGGTCAGGGAAAAGTCAGCTAAGGCAGTAACAAAATCTAAGTTTTCATCACTGCAAGCAGGAGCTGTTGTTTTGTTAAATAACACAATATTCCCCCTTTATAAATTAAGAGTACTTTGCCAAAGTGTTGTTTTGCTGATCCAGAAACAATAATATAGAATAGAGAGAGGCAGGGAGGTAGATATAAATAAAGGTATTTGCCACTGGAAGCAAGTATAGTATGTATATACTATACTAAGGCGATAAAAC
>CAZHAJ010000050.1:0-11816 GCA_964530215.1 uncultured Peptococcaceae bacterium
ATTATAATTCTCCTTGCCTACTGTTATATTCCATTATTGTAACCTATGGACAGTTATATGTTTTATTGGGCATATTATTCAAAAATTTTTTACTTGAGCCAGGCAAAAAACCCCAATTACAGCTAAGCACTGCAAGGACATCCCTAGCAGTGCCAAAAGTTTTTTGACCAAACCTTCAAAACATTATAGGAGGGAGGTTTGTTTTTGTCAAGCCTTGACTTGATCTATAAAATTCTAAGCTAATCAAGAAATATTAAGTTTATATTGGGAAAAATTTATTATTGCTTAAAAACCCTACTGTTTTATACCCATTTTCTTTGGATCGGCAATTTATGTCATCCACATGAGCAACACCGCTACTATGGTAAAATGAATCATTAAAGCATTTTTCGCCCATAGCCGTCAGCATTGTCTCTGCCAAAGAAGGGTTAACGGTTCCCGGCGGAAACCCCGGCAAAGATTTAAAAGCCAAATCCTTTGGAACCTCCACCACTGCACTATCAATCACAATAACCTGCTGCTCCCATAACGAACGGTCAAGCAAGTTTCCAGCCAACTGACAAATAACCACCTTCTGGGGTAAACTTTGGGCCCGAACCTCAGGGGCACAGGCTAAAAAAACAACTCCACCCAAATGCCAAAACTTATTATCCTGGGTTGTAGATATTTTGACGGACAGACCGGTGTCAAACAATATTTTGTTCGCCAGCTCTTTCAGTTTACCTCTGTGTTTGCCAACCAATATCAGTTTTCTTGTTTCTCTGGCTATAAGCTGGGAGCAAACAGTCCCCATGAGGCTATCAGCACCGTAAACCACAACAGGAACTTCCCCCATATTGTACCCCAAACTGATTACTGCTTTTCTTGCAACCTCTATGCTTGACAGTAAGGTGAAACTGTCTCCCCTGAGCACCGGAGCATTTGTATACTCACCTATAATTTTATCAGTATTGCAGCTTAGGGAGATATGGGAATCTGTCCCGACAATTTCTACTCCTAACCGTTGAGACATCTTTCCCGCTCTTCTAACTTTCCTGTGCACTGATTTTTCTGGCAACATAAATATTTGCCTATCAACCAACGGCAAAGTCAAAATCCAGCCGACAACGCTTTGGCTGATTGATTGCTTTACTTCACGAACCTTTAATGTGGGGTTAAACTTCATAATTCCCTCAAGCAATTGGGGGGACATGCTTTTGTTTAAATACTTTCCGTAAAAGTTTGATGCCCTTGAAGGGTTTGTAATATGGGCGAATTTAAGCACACTATTCTTCCTTATTTTTTTCTTGATAGCCTAACCGTTACAAAAATTCTATTCCTGCAGTGTTCCTTTTATACCCTATTCAATATCGCATGGGCAAAATCTCAAAATTCTTACCCTGCTGCTGACTTTACTAATACCGTTTTCAGTATATCTGCCATTTCCTCTTTACTTCCGGCATAGTTTAACACCTGCCTTAACCTGGCAGCCTTGGGAAGCCCTTTTAAATACCAAGCCGCATGTTTCCTCATTTCTCTAACCCCTATATGTTCCCCCTTATATTGGGTAAGCAATTCCAGATGGCGGAGAGCCGTATTTACCCGTTCCTCAGGATTGGGAAGGGGCAGAATCACATTGGTCTCAAGATAATGAATAATCCTCTTAAAAATCCAAGGATTTCCCATAGCAGCCCTACCCACCATCACACCATCACAGCCTGTTTCTTCCAGCATCCTTTTTGCATCTTCCGGTTTTGTTATATCTCCATTGCCTATAACAGGAACAGAAACAGCTTTTTTAACTTGACTAATAATATCCCACCGAGCCTTGCCACTGTAAAATTGCTCCCTGGTTCGGCCATGCACTGCTATAGCAGAAACCCCCGCATTTTCCAACATTACAGCCATTTCCACAGCATTTATATGATCTTCATCCCAACCCATTCTGATTTTTACTGTGACTGGTATATTAACTGTTGTAACAACCGCTTTAACGATATCCAATGCCAACTTGGGGTTTTTCATCAATGCCGCCCCTTCTCCGTTTTTAACAATTTTAGGAGTAGGACACCCCATATTAATATCGATTATTTCAGGGCTTTTTTTAGCCACCAGAGCTGCTGCTTGTTCCATATAATGTGGGTCGCTTCCAAAAATTTGTACCGACACAGGTCCTTTTTCATTATTTATATTCAAGATTATATCGGTTTTTGAATTTCCATAAATTAAAGCCTGGTCACTTACCATTTCGGTATAGACCAGGCCGCATCCGGCTTCCTTGGCAAGTATGCGAAAAGCCCTGTCAGTTACCCCTGCCATGGGCGCAGAGATCACCGGATTGTCCAATTTAACATCGGCTATTCTCATATATTGCTATCCTCGGTTCTTTTCATATATTATTTGAAGACCCGTCAGGGTTAACAATGTATCCACTTTATCGATTACTTTAACTTCTTGCGCCAACAAACCTGCCATATCCCCTGTTGCCAATACCATGGGGTTGCCGGGCAGCTCCTTTTTCATACGAGTTACTATGGCCTCCACCTGTCCGGCAAAACCATAAATTATACCTGACTGCATACTGTTTACCGTATTTTTCCCGATTACATGCGGGGGTTTGACAAGCTCAACTCTGGGAAGTTTTGCTGCTCTAACAAAAAGTGCTTCAGTGGATATTCCGATGCCCGGTGCAATTGCTCCCCCCAAATACTCACCTTCCGCTGTAACTGCACAAAAAGTTGTGGCGGTGCCAAAATCAACAATAATCAAGGGGCCTCCATATAACTGATATCCTGCAACAGCATTTACAATGCGGTCTGCCCCCACCTCTCTGGGATTTTCAAATTTTATCTTAATACCTGTTTTAATTCCGGCTCCAATCACTAACGGCGGAAAACCAAAATATTTTTTTGACATAATATCCAAAGCAAGCATTAAAGGAGGTACCACTGAAGATATAATAATTCCTTCAAACATCTGAAAAGAAAGATTAGAATCTTCAAACAAAGACCTTAATAGCACTGCGTACTCGTCTGCTGTACGCTCAGCAGATGTGGATATTCTCCAGTGATCCACCAGTTCTTTTTCTTTATATGCCCCGATAATAATATTTGTATTCCCAACATCAAAAGCCAATAACATATAGCCTCATCCTTCCTCTGACATTTTAACAGAGGCTTTAAGTGACCGCAACTGTTACTCTGCTAAAACTCTCGGAGCTTCTAACCGAAGACAATTTGACAGGTGATCATGCCCAAAGAAACAAGAAGGGAAAAAAGTAATATAGACCAATCCAATGCTTGTGCACAAAAAACCCCTTGGGTACGGCTTTCTGAATAACAACGAGACTCCATTGCCATTATCAATTCGTCTGCCCGATCAAAAGTTTGTAGCAAAAGGGGTAAAACCAGATATCTCACCCGCCTAACAGGGTTCTTGCCGGAATCAATGCAGCGGGCTTTCTGTGCATCCAGCATTTCGGATGCCTGTTCAAATATTAAAGGTATTAAAGAAAAGGTGAGATTCATCATGGTAGCCACCCTAGTTTCCGGAATAAAGGGGATTGGTCTTAAAAACCACTCAACTCCATTTCTCAGTGAACCAAGGGAAGTTGTTCCCGTTAAAATAACACACAAAAAAATGATTAGCAGTAGCCTCCCGGCAAATATAAATCCGGATAGAATACCCTCCTTAGTAATCCAGGGAAATATCTCTAAACCGATACCAGGTATACTTACGGAGTGCACAGCCATAACAGCAAAGATTAAAAAAGCAAATAATCTTAATTCACTAAGCAGTCTGATTAGCGGCAGCTTAGATAATATCATGGCCAATGATATTATCGCCAATAAAATGCCAAATTGCACTGCTGAAACGGCAAAACCAATGGTAATACTGAATAAAACCATGCATATCAACTTAATCCTAACATCCATTTCATGCAGCACAGAATTTCGATGCAAATAATTAAATACTGTTAAGTGAGCCATGTCATTGTCTCAACCCCTTGCCCACAAGCTCTTGGCTTACGAATGCCGTACTGCTCCACCTTACTTATTAATTCCCCAGGCAAACCATCCATAACAATACTGCCTTTGTCCATAACAATTAGTCTGTCAGCATGAGCCAGTACCTTATCTAATTCATGGGTAATTAAAATAAGGGTGTGTCCCCTTTGATGCAAGTTAATCAACTGCTTAAGCACTTGAATAACCCCCGGATAATCAAGGCCGGTAAAAGGCTCATCAAAAATAATCACCTTTGGCATCATGGCTAAAACTCCTGCCACTGCAAGCTTTCGCTTCTGCCCTCCGGATAACAGCTGAGGCCTCTGTCGGGAGATATCTGCCAAGCCCACTGTTTCCAGGGCATTTTGCACGGTTTTTCTTACTTCGTCAGGTGGCATTTTTAAGTTTTCTGGACCAAAGGCAACATCTTCAGCCACTGTTTGCCCAACAATCTGACTGTCTGAGTTTTGGAATATCAAACCAATTTGGGAACGAGCCCTCACAATATCTTTTGTTAAGTCCTCTCCGAACAAAAGTACTGTGCCTTGGGTTGGCTTCAGTAAACCATTTAAATGTCTGGCTAAAACAGTTTTACCCGAACCGTTGGAACCTGCTATCACAACAAATTCACCCTGTTTTATAGAGAGATTAATATTCTTAATAGCTATGGTTCCGTCAGGAAATTTTTGGGTCAGGTTTTTGGTTTCTATTATAAACATGCTTGACCTCAATTAATATGTTAAATATCTATTTAGTCGGGGACGAAGCATACGAATTAATCCCAATGCCACAGCAGACTTAATTAATATACCGGGGAGAAATGGCACCAGTCCCAAAGCCAGTGCCTTTCCCCAAGTCAATCCCAGCACCAGCTTAAGCCACGGTATTCCAACGGAGTAAATAATAACATTACCTATAAAGAGGGCAATAATATCCTTATATAATCTTGCTTTGCCCCTTCCGGCTATTAGGCCCACTACAAAAGCACAAATTGTAAAGCCAATAAGAAAGCCTCCTGTGGGACCAAAAAGTACTGCTAAACCTGCCTTGCCTCCTGCAAAAACAGGGAGACCAACCGCACCCAATAATAGCACCAGTAGCACACTGGCAATGCCCCACGCAGGACCTAAGAAAAATCCGGACAGCACAACAAAGAAGTCAGACAGTACAATGGGTACCGGACTTAAGGGGATCGGAAAACTTAAATAGCCTCCGATGATTATTAAAGCAGCAAACAAAGAAGCATAAACCGTCATTCTAAGACTTTCCCCTTGTTGCGTCATTTTCCACCATCTCCTTGTTTTTATTTATGCAAGCTCTATTTAGATTGTTTTCTGCCAAATGCTATATTAATTTTCTCTTAAGGTAACCTCTCCGGAAACAAAGCGCTGCAGTTCTCCGTTGTTTAAACGAAGGATCAAAGCACCTTCGTCATCAACATCTTCAAACCAGCCTTCCCACACTTTATCTGCAGTACTAATCTTCACTGGAGATTTAAGACTTGGGCATCTCTTTTTCCACTCCTCTAAAACAGGCTTAAAGCCATAGTCCAGCCATAGTTGATAATAATATTCAAAATCTAAAAGCAGCTGCCTTAGCAGCTTTAACCTAGAGATTTTGTTCTTTTTAACCGAACTCAATGAAGCAGTGGTCTCCCTTAATTCAAAGGGAAAGTCCATTGAATCTGAGTTGATATTAATTCCGATACCCACCAATAAATAATTAATTTTATCCATCTCAGCATTCATTTCGGTTAATATGCCGCACACTTTTTTACCTTCATGCAAAAGATCGTTAGGCCATTTAATATCCAAGGAAACATCGGCAATCTTTTCAACAGCCTCAGCCACCGCCACTGCAGTCAGCATGGTTACCGGTGAAGCTTCACCGGGTACAATTTCCGGACGCAGCACCAATGTACACCAAATACCGGTACCCTTAGGGGAAAACCAGCTCCGACCAAGCCTTCCCTTACCTTTTGTCTGCTCATCAGCCATCACTACCGTGCCGTGAAGGGCCCCTTCCGAAGCCAGTTTCCGTGCCTGCACATTGGTGGATTGAATACTGTCAAAATAAAAGATATCTTTACCGATGGTATCTGTAAGCAAACCATTTTTAATTTCCTGAACATACATGCGGTCAGGAATCTCAGTTAAACGATAACCGGACCGAGGAATTGCCTCTATGACGTAGCCCTCTTCCCTTAAAGCAGCCACATGTTTCCATACAGCCGTCCTAGATATTCCGATTTTTCTGCATATTTCCTCACCGGATATAAACTCCGGCTGATGCAACCTTAATAGTTCTAAGGTTTTTATTTTTAAATTTTCACCTGCTTTAACCATAAGACAAAACACCCCAAAAATATGTTAACCATACAATGACTATAGGTTAACATATTTTAGACAAAAAAACATCTAAAATGAAATAATGCCTGTTCAATTATTTCTTTACCGGCTTCACATCTCCCACATCCAAGCTCAGGTCAAGAGATTTGATATGATGGGTCAAACTGCCCACCGAAATAAAATCAACACCGGTATTGGCTACCCGGCAAATTGTTTCCTCGTTTATACCCCCGGAGGCTTCCAAAAGAACCCTCCCTGCCGTCAGTTTCACTGCCTCTGCCATGGTTTTATAATCCATGTTATCCAGCATCACGATGTTGGCGCCGGCATTTATCGCTTCTTCCAAGCAATTTAAGCTTTCCACTTCTACCTCTATACCCATGGAAAAAGGTGCCGCTGCCCGGGCACTTTCCACTGCAGCGGCAATACTGCCGGCTACTTTAATATGATTGTCTTTAATTAATATGGCATCATAAAGTCCCGCGCGGTGATTTATACCTCCACCTACCCTCACGGCGTACTTTTCAAACACCCTAAGACAAGGGGTGGTTTTTCTTGTATCCACCAGCCTTGCTTTATAGCCTTTTATAAGTTCAGATAGATACGCGGTGCGGGTAGCGATTCCAGACATCCTCTGAATAAAATTAAGGGCTACCCTTTCTCCCGTCAATATTGCTCTGGCATTGCCTTCCACCCTGGCTAATATTTGTCCGGATACCGCCTTATCCCCGTCCCTCACTCGGGGCTGAAAAAAGATATCGGGACACAGCAGGTAAAACACTTCTTTGACTACATCCAAACCGGCAATAATCCCCGGCTCTTTAGCTATAATAAAACCGGTGGTAACATAGTGCTCCGGAATTATGCTCTGGGTAGTAATATCGCCGGTGCCTATATCTTCCTTTAGTGCCTTAATTAGAATATCCTTCAGAATAAAGCTGTCTATGCCTATCAACCCATAACCTCCAATATTATTTTTTAAAAATAATATGTTTTCGCCACCTATCCAGCGGATTAGGACAATCCAAACGATAATGACTTCCTCTGCTTTCGGTACGAGTAATGGCGAACTGAGCTATCAGTCCCCCTACTTCCAGCATATTCATAACCTCCATACACCGCAGCTGAGAAGCCTCAACATTTCGGATATAGCTATTTGAGCTAAAAAAAGACAAAGCCTTTGCCAGTCCCTGGTCTGTCCTTACCGGACCGACATATTTGTTCATGGTATTTTGGAGTTCTATAAATAACTTTTCAAAATCAACAGGCTGACTTTCAAGCCGATTGCACAAGAATTCCGGGGTTTTTGGCAAATTGCCCAATCTGTATTTTCTAACACAGTTAACTATCCTATGACCAAAAACCAGCCCGTCCAACAATGAATTGCTTGCCAAACGATTTGCCCCATGAACCCCCACACAGGCAACCTCTCCGCACGCATATAGACCACGGATGCTGGTTTCGCCATTTAGATTTGTTTTAACACCACCCATCATATAGTGTGCCGCCGGGGCTACCGGTATCGGATCTTTAGCTATATCCAAACCATATCCGGCACAGGTTTTTCCTATGTTAGGAAACCTTTCTCTGACCAGATTGCCGGGCATATGGGAAAGATCCAGAAAAACCTTCTCAGAAGCTGTATTTGCCAGCTCAGTGAGCATGGCTCTAACCACTATATCCCGGGGTGCCAGTTCGGAAAGGTCATGATATCTTGGCATGAATCTCTCTCCGAATCGGTTTCTAAGATAAGCCCCTTCTCCCCTTACAGCTTCGGAAATAAGAAATCTTGGGGCTCCAGGCAAGCTTAAAACGGTGGGGTGAAACTGGATAAATTCCATATCCATCATTTCGGCACCTGCCCGGTATGCCATGGCCAATCCGTCACCTGTGGCTACCTCTGGGTTGGTATTATACTTATACAGCATGCCCATTCCACCGGTGGCAAGAATAACAGCCGCACCACGAAACACCTTCATCTTATCGGTGTCATGACAATAGACTAAAACACCATAACACTCATTGCCGGCAACTAACAAGTCTACCGCCATATGTCTTTTAAGAATTTTTATATTTTCATCTTCCCTAACCCGCTTGGATAAAACTCTCTGTATTTCTGCCCCGGTGGCATCCCCGCTGGCATGGAGAATGCGCCTGCGGCTATGGGCACCTTCTCGGGTGAATGCCAACTCCCCATCTTTATAGTCAAACCGAGCACCCAGTCCTATCAGATCCATTACTCTGTCCGGACCCTCATTTACCAGAATCTTGACTGCATTTTGATCACAAAGCCCATCTCCCGCCATCAAGGTGTCATCCAAATGCAGCTGAGGAGAGTCCGAAATGTCCATTGCAGCGGCTATTCCCCCCTGAGCTTTTCCGGTATTACTGTCATCAATGTCTTGCTTAGTAATAACCACAGCTCTTTTACCCTGCTTGCTTACCTCCAAAGCTGTGTAAAGACCGGCTATACCGCTGCCCAAAATAATATAATCACAGTACTCCTGAGGCATACCGGTTGTATCAAAATTCACCAGATAATCAGGTTTCAAAAGGCTTCCTCCTAATGGGAACCACTAAAATTTGACTAAACTGTAGCCAGCATCAATTCCAAAGATTTTAATGCTCTTTTTTGTATCTCAGGGAAAACGGTAATGCGAGGCTCCATAGTTAATAAAGACTGATATACCTTATTCAAAGTTGTAGCCTTCATATTGGGACAAATCATTTTGTCTGAAGCTGCATAAAAGATTTTTTCGGGGCATCTCTTTTTAAACTGATGTAAAATTCCCTTTTCAGTGCACACTATAAACTCAGTATGAGGACTTTCTTCAGCATATCTTAGCATCCCGGATGTGCTGGCCACCACATCCGCCATATCCACTACATCAGGACGACATTCCGGGTGCACCAATGTTATGGCATCGGGATACTGTTCTTTAACCTTAGCTAACTGACTGCTGGTTAACTGGTCATGGGTATTGCAAAAACCTTCCCATACAGTAAGGTTATCCCGCCTGGCCTGGGCGGCTACATAGTTCCCCAGGTTTTTATCGGGCACAAAGAGAATCGGTCGTTCTTTAGGTATAGAATTAATAACTTTTACTGCATTGGCTGAAGTACAAGCAATATCACATTCCGCTTTAACCTCCGCACTGGTATTTACATAACAAACCACTACAGCTCCGGGTATCTGATTTTTTTTAGCTCTGAGAGATTCGGCATCTATCATGTCCGCCATAGGGCAACCGGCATTTATTTCGGGCAACAGCACAATTTTATCAGGAGATAATATTGCTGCACTTTCTGCCATAAAATGGACTCCGCAAAAAACGATAACTTCAGCAGTGGTTGCTGCAGCCTTTCTGGCCAGTTCCAGAGAATCTCCGACAAAATCTGCTACTTCCTGTACTTCAGGCCGCTGGTAAAAGTGACTTAAAATCACTGCATTCCTTTGTATCTTAAGTTTATTAATTTCATTAGTGAGCTGCGCTATTTTTTCCATGCTTATGGCTCCTTTATAAAATACTGTCCCCGTGATTCTCACCCCGGCGGATTTCAACCACACGGTTTCCTTGGTCCACTAATACAACAACGGGCTTAAAAGACCTAGCTTGCTCTTCTCCCATCATGGCGTAAGAAATTATTATTACACTGTCCCCTGCATGAGCATGTCGGGCGGCAGCCCCATTAAGGCATATTATACCAGAACCTGATGCACCGGGAATAGCGTAGGTTTCCAATCTAGCCCCATTATTGATGTTAACAACCTGAACTTTCTCATTGGGAAGTAATTTGGCAGCTTCCATCAGGTCTTCGTCTATAGTAATACTACCCATATAATTAAGATTTGCTTCAGTGATATAAGCTCGGTGTATTTTGGATTTAAACATTGTCAAAAACAATTTTTATACCTCCAGAATAATGTTATCGATGAGTCTGGTTTTACCAAACCTCACCGCCACTGCCATCAAAGACCGAGATTCCAAAATATCTTTTCTTTCCAAATTTGATAACGACCTTATTTCTACGTATTCTAACTGAGCCCCTTCTAAGCTAGATATCTCCTCTTTTACCCTTTGTTCCAATTTTGCTACCTGGGTTTCACCATCTGCAGCCAACCGGGCAGCTTCCTGCAAACTCTTGTAAATTTCCGGAGCCAATGTACGTTGTTTTGGGGTCAGATAAACATTTCTTGAACTCATGGCCAAACCATCTTTTTCCCTGACAGTGGGGATAGTAATTATCTCGATGGGAAAGTCAAGATCTTTTGCCATCTTTTTGACCACCAAAACCTGTTGGGCATCCTTCTGACCAAAATAAGCACGATCAGGCTGTATAATATTAAAGAGCTTGGCTACCACCGTGGTTACCCCTCTAAAATGACCCGGTCGTGCTTTACCACAAAGACTGTCGGTAAGGCTTATTACCTCCACATGGGCAGAAAAATCTGTTGAATACATTTCAGCCACTTCGGGATAAAAAAGAGCTTCCACTCCCTGCATTTCAAGCATCCGGCAATCCTTTTCAAGGTTGCGGGGATATTCCGAGTAATCTTCTTTTGGGCCAAACTGTAAAGGATTTACAAAAATGCTGACCACTACTATGTCACAGTCTTTTCTGGCATTCTCAATAAGAGACAGATGTCCCTGATGCAAATAACCCATGGTGGGCACAAAGCCAACTTTACATCCCGATTTTTTTTTCTTTTTTATTAAATTCCTTATCTCATTTTTTGTTTTAAAAATAAACATTTTTTACTTTCTGAAAAGATATTTAAACTTTTATAAAAAAAATTCTCCTGGTTATGACCAAAAAGACCTCAGCTCAAAATGCCTGCCGTCTCGGTCCAACAAGGGATCCAAGCGGATTATATTAAATTTAGACTTCACTTTTTTTTGGTACAGTTCCCCGTTAGAATACTGTCCAACAAACAATATAAAATGCTTGATTTGTTTTAAGACTTATAATAGTATAGCTTAATTGCCGGAATAATTCAACTTATTAGAAACTTCGAAGTCACGGTCAATATCTGGAAAGCCAAAAACGGGGTCATCTGATTTGGAAATAATATCTGTTTCAAACAAAGATAAACTGCTTATTTCTGCCGGCAAAGTTTTTAACGGACAAAATTTCTTAATGGATAAACACGATATTATTGTCTCTGACGGCTGCATTGCCGATATCCTGCCTTCATCAAAAAGATATCTGTCCGGCTTCAAAAAAATTGACTTAAGTCATTACTGCGTTTTGCCAGGTCTAATTGACTGTCATGTTCACTTGGCCTTGGACGGAAAAGATTTTAATAAATCTATTAAACTTTGGAAAGACCAAGACCTCTTCCAGGCAAAGGTTGAACAGCATCTCATTGAATCCAGAAAAAAGGGCATTATGGCTTTAAGGGACGGTGGCGACCGGGATGATATGGTCTTGAAAATTAAGAACTTACTTAGAAAAAAACAACAGGTACCCATTGTCCTTT
>CAZHAJ010000051.1:0-5386 GCA_964530215.1 uncultured Peptococcaceae bacterium
AGCGGTGGCTGACCACATAGTCAACCACCGCTGGTACTATTTACTCTCCATTTGTAAGACCTACCCCAACAATTGACAGAGAACCTTATTGTTTTATACTATAGTTTGGCGCTTCTTTTATGATAGTGACATCGTGGGGATGACTCTCCCGAAGACCTGCTGGGCTTATCCTCATAAATTTTGTCTTGGTTTTAAGCTCTTCAATATTCTTTGCTCCACAATAACCCATCCCTGAACTAAGGCCACCCATCAGTTGATAAATAGTATCCGAAAGAGGTCCCTTATATGGAACCCTGCCCTCTACCCCTTCAGGAACCAACTTCTTCTGTTCATCTTGAAAGTACCTATCTTTACTTCCCTCTTTCATAGCACCTAAAGAACCCATGCCTCGATACACCTTATAACTTCTGCCTTGGTATATTTCAATATCCCCGGGACTTTCCTCTGTGCCTGCAAAAAGTCCACCCACCATAACCACGTCAGCTCCCGCTGCAATGGCCTTAGTAATATCACCTGAGTACTTAATACCTCCGTCACCAATAATGGGAACTCCGTGTTTGGCAGCTTCTACAGCACAATCATAAATGGCTGTTATCTGAGGCACACCGGTTCCAGCAACCACCCTAGTGGTACAAATAGAACCTGGTCCCATACCTACCTTGATTGAATCTGCACCAGCTGCAATCAAATCTCTGGTACCTTCAGCAGTTGCAACGTTACCTGCCACAATTTCCAAATCCGGATATTTTGATTTAATATTATATACAATGTCTAATACTTCCCGATTATGACCGTGTGCTGTATCCACCACAATTACGTCCACATTAGCATCATTTAGCGCTTTCACTCTTTCCATTGTATCTTGTCCTAAACCCACAGCTGCGGCAACCACCAGTCTTCCCTTGTCATCTTTGGCAGAATTTGGATACTGTCGTGCTTTTTCAATATCTTTGATAGTAATAAGACCTCTTAAATTATTTTGCTCGTCAACTATCGGCAGCTTTTCAACCTTATAACTTCGAAGTATTTCCTTTGCCTGCTCCAAACCTGTTCCAACAGGTGCGGTAATCAGATTATCCTTTGTCATTACCATGCTTACCTTCTTACTGAAATCAGTTTCAAACCGAAGATCTCTATTAGTCAGGATTCCCACAAGCTTCTCTCCTTCTGTAATGGGAACACCTGATATACGATATCTTTCCATCAAAAGAAGAGCCTCACTCACCAGATTATCCGGTGCCAATGAGAAGGGATCGGATATCACCCCATGCTCCGATCTTTTTACCCTATCCACTTTTAGAGCTTGTTCCTTTATGGGCATGCTTTTATGAATAACCCCAATGCCACCTTCCCTGGCGATGGCAACCGCCAGTCTGGATTCAGTAACTGTATCCATACCTGCACTCATAAGGGGTATTTTTAATTTAATCTTTTTTGTTAAACTGGTAGATAAATCAACTTCCCGGGGAAGTATTTCAGAGGCCGCAGGGATAAGCAGCACATCATCAAAGGTGAGTCCGTACTTAGAAAACCTTTCAGGATACATCTCTCCAACCTCCAATCAAGATATTTAATTTATATTTTAGTTTTGTGAAAACTTTTAATTGATAATATATATTAACTACCTATTTTTATATATTTTTCAATTATAGCACAATAAGAAGATAGCATACCAGCCAATTTTTTATCTTTCATCAAAATACAACATCCATTATTTTGCACCACATTATATTATCCTACATTTTACTCTTCTTATAAAATAGGATATCAATAGGTTCCTATAAAACTTTCTAATTGTGGGAAGCAAAACCGTAAGACCTAACATCCCGCTAATAACTCCGGGGATTAACAGAAAGATGCCCCCAATTACAATAAGGATACCATCAATAATTTGCACCCCTGGAATTACCCCACGAGCCAGCTCTCCACTAATCTGTTTAAGGGTGCTTAGTCCTTGGGAACGCGCCATTGCCGCCCCCAATAAGCCCGGAATAACTATCAAAGCGATTACTGATGCAATTCCCACGTTTAGACCAATTTTAATTATCAGTAATAAATCAATTATGGGTATCACAACAAAGAGTGCCAAAAATTTATGCATAATATAACATCCTTTTAATGTTTATATCTTTATATTACATATGCTTGCTTTAAGGTTTCCCCAAAATATTATTAATCACCACAGATCTTAGACAATGATTTAATTTAGTGCTATCATTTAAATAGAAACTCAAGTACTAATGAGAGGTAATAATGCCGTACCCTTATATGATTTCGGATTCTTCATGGGGTGTTTACAATAACACCTTTAATTACTCGGCGGCTATTTTCGCAACCAAGGATCCACATTCCATGGCTAATAAAAGTGGAGTGCATTTTGACAATACGTGCTCTCTTTTCAGGATCACAAGCTTTGGCCAGAAATTACTGATAACCTACCCGGAAGCTAAAATCACCTTTGAGGGAACAAAACACTCACCACCTTTTCCGTGGTGTCTGTGTATCATCAACAGCTTGACCAGAGCAGACGGATCCTTACTTTCAAACAGTCTTATTTCATACCGCGAACTGCAAGACGGTCATGTTTATTATCCTGCTTTCAAACGAGAAGCAATAGACAGGTTGGCAAAATGGTCTCGCAGCAAATCCCTAGACAAATTAAAACAGACCTCAGAAGAACTGGGAGGCACACTTGAAGAAGGAGCTGACTTTTGTTGCACGCTCAAACTGCTACCTCACTTTCCCATAATTATAAAAATATGGTTCCCTGATCATGAACTTGATGGCTCAGCCAACATACTATTTAATTCCACTGCCAACCATTACCTGCATACCGAAGATATTGCGGCGGCTGGTGAAATGGTTGCAAACTTCCTAATTAAGCATTATTGTCTTATAGCGGGTTAATACTAATCTTTATCTGTGCAGCTTATCTCCATCCAGCTGGGATAAGCCTGCCTCATCAAAACTAGCCATCTCAGCCATTATTTCACAAGAAGCCTTAATGATTCCCATAACCAGTGCAGCACCAGTTCCTTCTCCAAGGCGCATATCTAAATGCAGAAGCGGCCTAAGCCCCAAATGCTTAAGCATCAAGCTGTGACCCTGCTCACCCGAAAGATGGGAGGGAAGAATGTATGATTTTACCATAGGTTCAATGGTACAGGCTATCATGGCTGCCGCAGTGGAAATAAATCCATCAATCACCACCGGAATTCTGCGAGCAGCTGAACCTAAGATAACCCCAGCCAAACCTGCAATTTCAAGTCCTCCAACCTTGGAAACAACATCTATACCGTCTTTCGGATTCGGTTGGTTTATACGTATTGCTTCCTTGACCGCCCATATTTTTTTATCCAACACCAGGTTGTTTACCATTGTCCCCCTACCAGTGACAACATCTGCTTTAATACCAGTCATTACAGACAAAATAGCACTGCTGGGAGTTGTATTTCCGATGCCCATTTCCCCTGTGGCTAAAATATCGTAACCCTTATCTATTTGGGTGTTGGCAATTGTTATTCCCGCCTCCACTGCTCTTATTGCTTCTGACCGAGACATAGCCGGCCCATGAACAATATTATCAGCACCATGCTTAATCTTATAATCTAGAACTCCAGGTATATCTATATTTCCGGCAACTCCTATGTCCACCACTAGCAAATGGGCACCAACTGACCTGGAAATAATATTTATTCCCGCTACACCGGCAGCAAATGCAGACAGCATTTGAGCAGTAATTTCTTGTGGAGCTACACTGACCCCCTCTGCCACCACACCATGATCTCCCGCCATAAGTATAACCGATACTTTACCGTATTCAGGTATCACCTTTCCCTGAATTCCAGCCATCTGGACCGCAATGTCTTCAATTATGCCCAAACTTCCCGGCGGCTTAATAAAACTGTCCAACCTAAGCTGAGCTTTTTTCATTGCCTCACCATTTAATTCACTGATACCGGCAATGGTACTTTCTAACAACATTTTAAATTCCTCCCCATGTATAGTTTATTTTTGACAAAAAAAGTTCACTGCCAAATGGCGGTGAACTTTTCCATCATCCAACGAAACAAACAGTAAAGGCAGGTCTCCTGGCTCCGGTTCATCAACATTGTGCGGCCTTCCCTTTCGGTGGCTTGCAAGCACTGTCTATCCGGTTACAGTGGCGGGACCGCTCAGGTTTTGCACCTGATTCCCTATTCTCCGAAAATATCCGGCACCTTTTACTGATAAACATATTTTATGTTAGTGATACCAACAAGTATATATCATTATTGTTAAAGTGACCAGCTTTTAAATGGACTTCTTTGAGCATAAGCATTGACATCAACGCCTCTTCTAATCAGCCATTCCGCTGTATTTCCGGTAATAACCAAGGGAACTTTGCCCAGTTTTTGTATTGAGTTCACCCCGGTCATTATCATAATCTTAGACAATCCCTTTTTCAGCTTCTCAATATAATCAACCACACCATGATAGGAACCCTTGTAAAACTCATTTAATAACGGTCCCGCTAGAGCCACCATTTTTGCTCCTGAAGCCAATGCTTTAGCTGCATCCAAAGAATTGTTAATGCCGCCGGAAGCAATAATTTCCACGGGAATTCCTGACTCCATACCTTCAAATACAGATATTGCTGTGGGTATTCCCCAGTCCTCAAAGGAACCGTCTTTATTATTGGCTCTAAAATTTTCAATAGCAATAAAATTAGTACCGCCTTTTCCGCTTATGTCCATCACTTTAATTCCAGCCTTATAAAGATTGACAATACTTTCTCTGGACATTCCGAAACCCACTTCTTTTGCGATAACGGGGAAGGAAGCTTTGTCCACAATATTTCTGATATTTGGCAGTATCTCTAAAAAATTACATTCCCCTTCAACCATAAACAGTTCTTGAGGTATATTAAGATGTAACTGCAGCCCGTCAGCTTTTATCATTTCCACCGCTGCCTCTGCCTCATGATACTCACAAGCAGCACTTAAATTGGCCAGAATAATGCCTTCTGGATTTTCTTCTCTGGCTATTGCAAAAGTATTCTCCACACTACTGTCTTCCAGTGCAGCCTTCATTGAACCCACTGCCATGGCGACTCCCGTTTTTCTAGCTGCCCTTGCCAACATTTTGTTAATATTCAACGTATCCGGATGCCCACCGGTAATAGCATTAATAATGATCGGTGCATCCAGCTTTTTCCCCAAAAAGCTTACCGAAATATCTACCTCTGATAAAGGTCCCTCTGGTATTGACTGGTGAACAAGTTTAATATCATTAAAGCCATTATTCTTTTTAGGTTCTCCAAACTTTTTCAAGAAGACATTAATATGTTCCAGCTTTCTTTGCTTCCTGTCCAATAGTCCCTCCCTATAAAATATCATTTTCCAGG
>CAZHAJ010000051.1:5396-11806 GCA_964530215.1 uncultured Peptococcaceae bacterium
TACTCAGGGGTGAAAATGATAGGCTTTTAGTGTTATATTTGTTTAAGAATATCAAAAAAAATAGAAGGTGTAAATTATGAGTATACCCCAAATGGCAGAACTTAGACAAGTCTTCACTAGAAGTTCTATAGTATGCTTAAAAGAAGCAGTTTGGTTTACATTAGAAACCTCAGAACTAAAGGAACAACTTAAACCCGGTGACAGAGTAGCCATTACTGCAGGAAGCAGAGGCATAAGGGATATCGTTGAAATTCTTAAAATCACAGTTGATTATCTTTATTCCCTTAACTGCAAGCCCTTTATATTGTCTGCCATGGGTAGTCACGGAGATGGTACGGTACCCGGTCAGCTAAAAATACTGAAGGAGTTGGGAATAACATTGGACAGTATTGGGGCACCGATATTAGCTTCCCAGCAAAGTACCACTGTTTTCAATGATTATGGAGAAAATATATTTGTAAATGCATTGGCAACGAGTTTTGATGGTATTATTGTTGTTAATCGCATCAAACCCCATACATCTTTTCGCGGCAAAGTGGAAAGTGGTCTGCAAAAAATGATCGCTGTGGGCCTGGGGGGTATCAAGGGAGCCTCTAAGATTCACAAACAGAAAGTTGACTTTTTATCTCAAGCTATTTCTAATACTGCAAGTGCTTTGGTAAAACAACTGCCCATCAAACTTGCTTTAGCGCTAATAGAAGACGGGAGCGGAAATATTCTAAAGCTGGAAGCCATGTCACCGGCAGCAATTTCCCGCCGGGAGCCCGTTCTGCTGGAAGAAGCTCGCATCAACATGCCAAGTCTTCCCTTTAAAGCATTGGATATTCTTATCGTTGATGAAATCGGAAAAAATTTCAGCGGAACCGGAATGGACACCAACATAATAGGAAGAACGGGCATAGACGAGATGACAAAACCCCGGAGACCTCGGATTGAAAAGATAATAGTTTTAAATATTTCAGCGAAAAGTTATGGAAATGCTTACGGTATTGGTTTGGCTGATTATACCACCAGCCGATTGGCAGAGGGTATTAATTACGACATGATGCGTATAAACGCCAAAACCAGTGGTTTTGTTAATCGCATTAAAATGCCTGTTACTTTGCCTAATGATTTTCTGGCTATACAGGCAGCTATAAAAAGTCTTAATAAAAAAAATCCGGGTAATTTAAAGATAGCCAGAATCAACAACACTCTACATATTGATCGTATAATGTTTTCCGAAACACTTATTAATGAAGCAATTAATAACCCCAGAGTCAGTATACTTAGTCAATTTAATGATTTAAAATTTGACAGACAAAACAACCTGTTCCCTTTTTGATCCGAGCCTTTATTAATATGTTTTTTACATAAACTCACTTACATACTCAGATACATCTTCTTCCACTTTCTGCATTAGTTTGTTGGCTTCCGCAATTGAACCACCCTTAATACAAAAATAATAGCGTATTTTAGGCTCTGTGCCTGAGGGTCTTACCATAAAGTATCCTCCGTGAACAAAGGAAAATCGCAGTATGTTTTCCTTTGGAAGACCAATTTCTTCCTCCCTGTTCTCATGCACATACCACCTTTTGTCAATTTGATAATCCTCAATACATCGAACCGATACGCCGCCTATAGATTGGGGCTTTTCCTTTCTAAGTCTATCCATTACAGCCTTAATACCGTTTCTGCCTTTTTTCCCCTCCAAAGTAAAAGCTACCTGCTTATCAATGTAAGTTCCGAATTTACGGAATATATCCTGGAGAACCTCGGGCAGAGTCTTCTGTTCTTTATGCAAATAGTAAAATGCAGCTTCAGCAATTAATGCGGCTGCCTGAACAGCATCCTTATCCCTGGTATAAGTGCCCGCAAGATACCCATGACTCTCTTCAAACCCAAAAACAAATGTCCCACAACCAATCTGTTCCATTTTTTTAATCTGTTCCCCAATATGTTTAAAGCCCACCAACACATTAACAGTTTTTACTCCGTAGTGGCTGGCAATGACATTGGCCAGGTCTGTGGTGGCTACACTTTTGATCACCACTGCATCATCCGGAAGTGTATTGAGTTTTTTTCTCTGAGATAAAATGTAATATTCCAAAATTATTCCGATTTGATTGCCGGTAAACCTATGGTATCGACCTGCTGGGTCCCTGGCATAAACACCTAATCGATCAGCATCAGGATCTGTGGCAAGAATCAAATGGGAAACATTTTTTTCTGCCATATCCATTGCCAGTTTAAACGCCGCAGGATCCTCCGGATTAGGATATTTAACTGTAGAAAAATCCGGATCTGGTTTCTCCTGTTCAGGAACAACTGCTATCGAGTTAAATCCCAATTTTTCCAGGATAGTTTGAACAGGTGCACCACCGGTCCCATGGAGAGGCGTAAAGACGATTTTCAGACTGCTTCTAAGTTCTCGGAAAAGTTTAGGGTATATAAGGCTTTTAATGATCTCATCTTCATAAGCCTGATCTACCGAATCATCCACCCAGTGCAAGAATCCGTCTGCCCTAGCTGAGGTTTCATCCTTTAATGACACTTCCCAACTGCCCCTATTGACTGTTTTGGCAATTATCTGGCTTGCCGGCTCCGGCGGGAGCTGGCCCCCATCTTCCCAATAAATCTTAAAGCCGTTATATTCCTTAGAATTGTGACTTGCAGTTATATTAACTCCCGCGATAGCTTGCAAATAACGAACTGCGAAAGAAAGAACCGGTGTTGGTCTTAATCCTTTAAACAAAAACCCCCTGATTCCGTTGGCGGCTAATACTAAAGCTGTTTCCAATGCAAATTCCCGGGAATAATGTCGGGAATCATAGGCTATTACAACTCCGCGTTCACGTGCCTCTTTGCCGTACTCAAGAATTGTCTCCGCCAATCCCTGGATAATCAAGCGCAGGACATAACGATTCATACGATTGCTCCCAGCACCTATTACCCCCCTTACCCCACCGGTTCCAAATTTAAGATCGGTATAGAAACGATCCTCAATTTCTTCTGGATCATTAATGCTCAGCAGTTCCCGACGACTTGCCTCGTCAAAGTATTCACTTTCTATCCAGGTTTTATATTTCTTTTTAATTGCCTCATCCAGTATCACAAAGTCATCTCCCTTTAATGTTGCGAGCTGATATATATAGCTTCATCCAGGTCCTCTTGTCTTCCCGTTACTATTATTTTTTTAATCCTGTGATCTGAATTAGCCGTCAAGTGTTGAAGTATTTTATAAATCATTTCTAGATCCCCGCCGTTCTTATCTTCAATTATATCTGAAATGGCTTCAACACTAAGAGCTTTACCTTCATTGGCTCTAAGAACTTCAAGGATTTTGTTTTTTCATTCAATAATATCATGGACACCTTTTTTAATTGATTCCACCGCAGGCTGATGATAGGCATTGATATTTACCAACAATGCATATATCCCAACAGCTCTTTCAAACAGGGCAATCATAGCACCCAAGGTTCTCTCATTGACTTCCTCAAAAGTCAAAGTTATGGTACTTCTTCCTCTTTGGCTAAGGGCATTTCGGGTGCTCAGCATAAAAGCCTGCAGATAATCTCCGCTGGTACTGTTCTCAGCCACTAAAACAGAATCACCTCTGCGATCTTTAAGTATTTCAATAAAAGTCACTAAAACGTTGTCCGGCCCTTCTAACAATTGCTGCAGATATGAATGCTGATCCGTTGTACCCTTGTTTCCGAAAACTGTGATTCCTTGATGCACCAGTTTACCATCTAAATCCCGTTCCTTGCCCAAAGATTCCATTATCAACTGCTGCAAGTAGATACCAAGCAACCTCAAGCAGTCTTTATAGGGTAATATTATCATCTGCCCACTGTTTTTGCCTTTAGTAACCGCATACCACATCAAAGCAAGAAGAGCTGCAGGATTTTGTCTGGTTACCGTCTTTCTTGTCAGACGATCACATTCTTTAGCACCTTCAAGGAAATCATTAATATTTATTCCCCTCAATGCAAGGGGTGCTAAACCCACTGCAGAAAATACAGATGTACGTCCTCCAACCCAATCCCAAATATAAAAAACTCTTAACCAACCCTCACGGTTTTGGACTTTGTCCAGCAAACTTCCTGACTGAGTGATGCAGACAGCATGACTGTTAAAATCAAATCCCCTTTTTTTATATTGACACTTAACCTCTTCCATACTGTTTCTGACTTCAACTGTTTCTCCGCTTTTAGAGACGACCATTGTCAGTGTCCTATCCCATTGGTCTCGAAGCTGGGTAAAAACTTGATCCATCCCGTCAGGATCTGTATTATCAATAAAATAATGACCTCTCAAACAAAGATTTCCTATCAGCGCATCAAAAACAAAACGTGCTCCTAAACCGGATCCACCAACACCTATTATCAACAGATTTAGAAAGGTTCTTCCCTTCCCGCCCAGTATCGAACCGTTTTGAATTTGGCTTGCAAAAAACTTTATATCCTCAAGACTTTTTGCAATTTCTCTCTTGATTTTAATTGTCGGGGCAAGCTCAGGTGCACGCAGCCAGTAATGGCCCACCATCCTCCCTTCATCAGGGTTAAAAGCTGCCCCTCCTTCCATTGCCATGATTTGCCTATAGACATTCTGCATCCTAGGCTCCATCTCCGTCAGGTAATTATCAGAAAAATTAACCCGGCTGTAATCTATCTGCATACCTAAATCCTTGTTATAAAATAGATGCTGTTTAAATCTTTGCCAGTTTGACATCACCATTCTCCTAACAGAAATTACCAAATCAAATAGTGTTGTTTTTTACTAAAAGTCAACAATAATATTGGACATACTGTAATTATACATATGCCGACCGGAGAACACTATTAAAAATCCCTTTTCAGGGGAAAAATATTGACAAATTCTGTTAGATATAATTAGGAGTGCTTTTATTTAAAGCGTTATATTAAAAATTTGGGGGAAACAATTGATCTGAGAAGTTCGCAGATGATTTTGAATTACATCCCATTTTTTAAAGCCTGGAGTTTTTTAGCAATGGGTAAGTCTGCTTCAGCTAAATCATAGTTCAATAGCTTTGTAACCGGTACCCAGGCAAAATCTTTGCATCCATATGCAACAGGGATTCCGTCTGCATGACGGCATAAATATGATAAAAGCAGTATCCTCTTGTCACTATAACAATGAGCTACCACCTTAAATATGTCCTTAACAGCAACCGTTATATTCAATTCCTCCTTAATCTCCCTAATAATGCAGCTCTCCGGGTTCTCCCCTTCCTCCAGCTTGCCACCGGGAAACTCCCACTTCATAGCTTGACTGGTCCCTTCTTTTCTTTGAGCTAATAAAACATCAGATCCCTTTAAAATAACAGCTGCACATACAATAACTGTTTTCATTTATGCTCCTTAAAATAAATGATGACTCTTGGCAATAAACATTGCATACCCTCAACACTAGAACAACAAATAATTACTTAAGAGACCGAACTTCATTTAGTTTAACCCAAGGTACGCTTTTCTAATCAGCTGATTGTCAGATAACTGTTCTGCAGTACCTGATGCCACCATGTCGCCTGTTTCTAATACATATAGTCGATTAGATATAGAAAGAGCAACTTTAGCATTTTGCTCCACCAATAGTATTGTAGTACCTGATCTATTTATATCTTTTATTATTGAGAAGATTTCGTTTACTATTAAAGGGGCCAAACCCATTGAGGGCTCATCCATTAGCAAAAGCCTGGGCTTAGACATTAATGCTCTCCCAATGGCAAGCATCTGCTGCTCTCCCCCGCTTAAGGTGCCCGCCAACTGAGTTTTTCTCTCTTCCAATCTCGGAAAGCGACGCCACACCTCTTGAATAGATTCCTTGGTTTCCTCCTCCTTTCTTGTATAAGCACCCATTTCTAGGTTCTCGGCCACTGTTAATCTTGTGAATACCCTTCTTCCCTCAGGAACCATGGATATACCTTTACTGACAACTTTATATGGCGGCACCTTATTTATAATCTCACCGTCAAACCTTATTTCTCCTGCCTCAGCACTTAATAGTCCGCTTAAAGCCTTTAAGGTAGTGCTTTTGCCTGCTCCATTAGCACCAATTAAGGATACAATTTCACCCTGCTCCACCGTAAAGGAAACTCCCTTCAGAGCCAATATACCACCATAACTTACTCTAAGTTCATCAACTTGCAGTAATGACAAAACTACCCCACCTCCTTGCCAAGATAGGCATTAATTACAACAGGGTCGTTTTGTACCTGCTCCGGATTTCCAGTTGCGATTATCTGGCCATAGTCTAAAACCACAATAAAATCTGAAATATTCATTACAAACTTCATATCATGTTCCACCAGCAGTATGGTCACACCCAAATCACATATAGATTTAATTATCTTTATTAAGTCTTGTTTTTCCTGTGCGTTCATTCCTGCTGCCGGTTCATCAAATAAA
>CAZHAJ010000052.1:0-11289 GCA_964530215.1 uncultured Peptococcaceae bacterium
TGGGTGAAACCTGGCTAAAGGTGCCGGAATCCTTAAAGTTTGTCTATCATGGAGAAATGCCTCAATGGCTTACAGGTAAAGACTTGATACTTTATACCATAGGAAAAATCGGGGTGGACGGAGCACTTTATATGGCTATGGAATTTATGGGCTCAGCAGTGGAAAAAATGTCCATGGACGGGCGACTCACAATGGCCAATATGGCTGTGGAGGCCGGGGCTAAAAACGGGATAGTGGCACCGGACGAAACTACCCACAGATATGTAGAGGGCAGAGCTAAGAGAGCATACACTTTTTATTCCAGCGATGAAGATGCAAAATACGCCAATGTATTTGATTTTGACGTAAGTAAAATGGAACCTGCTGTTGCTTTCCCTCACCTGCCGGAAAATGTTAAGCCGGTCAGCGAGGCAGCGGGTGTTGCCGTTGATCAGGCTGTGATTGGCTCTTGTACCAATGGACGGATGGATGATCTCAGGGAGGCTGCCCATGTTCTCAAGGGAAATAAAGTAAACAGCAATGTACGGCTTATTGTAATACCGGGAACGCAGGAGATATATCGTCAGGCTATGAAAGAAGGATTATTTGATATTTTCCTGGATTCCGGAGCCGCCATCAGCACACCCACCTGTGGACCGTGCTTGGGTGGTTATATGGGTATTTTGGCTGAGGGTGAAAGATGCATTGCCACCACTAACAGAAACTTTGTGGGCCGTATGGGTCATACCGGCAGTGAGGTCTATTTAAGTAATCCGGCAGTGGCGGCAGCTTCGGCAATACTGGGTCGTATTGCAGCACCCTGGGAGGTGAAATAAATGGAGTTAAAAGGAAACGCATGGAAGTTCGGTGATGATATCGATACCGATGTAATTATACCAGCCCGTTACTTAAACACATCGGACCCCAAGGAGTTGGCTGCTCATTGTATGGAGGATGCCGATCCTCAGTTTACCGATAAAATCAAGGCCGGAGACATAATGGTGGCAGGTAAAAACTTTGGTTGCGGCAGCTCCAGGGAGCACGCGCCCATTGCCATTAAAGAAGCTGGTATCTCATGTGTTATCGCAAAAACCTTTGCCCGTATTTTCTATCGAAATGCTTTTAATATAGGTTTGCCTATCTTTGAATCTCCCGAGGCGGCGGAAGACATCGCAGAAGGAGATCAAGTGACGGTGGATATTGAGCAGGGTCTTATAAATAATCTTACTAAAAATAAAACATATAAAGCCACACAGGTTCCACCCTTTATGCAGGAGATTATTTCTTCCGGTGGGTTGATTAATTATGTGGCAGAAAGGGTGAAAAAAGATGGGAACATTTAAAATTGCAGTACTACCTGGTGACGGAATAGGGCCGGAGATTACCGAGCAGGCTTTGAAATCTTTAAAGGCTGTGGCAGCCAAGTATCAGCACGATTTCCGGTTTACCGAAGGATTGATAGGAGGAGCAGGCTATGACGGTGCAGGCCATCCTCTTCCCAAGGAAACTTTGGACCTGTGCCATGACAGTGATGCGGTGCTGCTGGGGGCTGTGGGTGGTCCTAAATGGGAAGACCTCCCGGTGCATTTGCGTCCCGAGGCGGGAGCGCTTTTACCTTTAAGGAAGGCTTTGGGTCTTTATGCTAATCTTAGACCCACTAAAGTATTTCCGGCCTTGGTTAATGCGTCCACCCTTAAGCCGGAAGTGGTTTCCGGACTTGATGTGTTGGTGGTTAGAGAACTTACCGGCGGCATTTATTTCGGGAAAAAACATAGGGAAGAACTGCCGGACGGCAGTACCAGAGTTATTGATACTTTAGAATATACCACTGCAGAGATTGAGCGCATTGCAAGGTTGGCCTTTCAGATGGCTCAAAAAAGAAGCGGCAAATTGGCATCGGTGGATAAGGCTAATGTCTTGGAAAGCTCCCGTCATTGGAGGGAAGTGGTAACCGGATTGGCTTCTGAGTATCCCGATGTTGAACTGGATCATCTTTATGTTGATAATTGTGCTATGCAGTTGGTGAAAAATCCAAAACAGTTTGATGTGATTGTAACTGAGAATATGTTTGGAGATATATTAAGCGATCAAGCTTCCATGTTGAGCGGTTCACTGGGAATGCTTCCTTCAGCCAGTATAGGCGGGAAAATCGGGCTTTATGAGCCCAGTCATGGGTCAGCTCCAAAATATGCAGGGCTAAAGAGAGCCAATCCCATTGCTACGATATTATCCGGTTCAATGCTACTTAAGTTTTCCCTTGGTTTGGATAAAGAAAGTGATGCTGTGGAGCAGGCTGTGACCAAAGTCCTGGATATGGGCTATCGAACTGCGGATTTGATGGAAGATGGTATGAAACTGGTGAACACCGATGAAATGGGAGACTTGGTAGCGGAGAATGTATAGCTATCAGCTATCAGCTATCAGCTATCAGCTATCAGCTATCAGCTATGAGCTATAAGCTATCAGCTATAAGCTACTAGCCGTAAGCTGTAAGCTATAAGCTACTAGCCGTAAGCTGTAAGCTATAAGCCGCTATCAGCTATCAGCCAGTCTAAAGTTATTCTTGGTAGGTGCCAATAAGCTTACGGCTTATAGCCTAAAGCCTATAGCAACCCATAATTACGACTTATATCTAAAAAGTGGTGAGTACTAAATGAGGGCAATCGAGATATATGACACCACCCTAAGGGACGGTGCCCAGGGGGAAGGTATATCTTTTTCCGCTGAAGATAAAATTAAAATAGCAATGAAGCTGGATTCAATGGGATTTCACTATATCGAAGGTGGATGGCCTGGCTCTAATCCCAAGGATATGGAGTTTTTCCGTAAAATCAGCACAATGTCCTTAAAAAATTCTGTCATTACCGCTTTTGGCAGTACCAGAAAACCTGGAATTAAGGCAGAAGAAGATGCTAACCTAAAATGCATACTGGATTCCGGGGTGCAGGTGGCCACTCTGGTGGGTAAGACGTGGGATTTCCATGTCACTCACGCACTAAATACCGATTTGGATGAAAATCTCAAAATGATTAAGGAGTCAGCCGCATTTTTAAGAAGTAAAGGTTTAAAAGTGCTGCATGATGCCGAACATTTTTTTGACGGATATAAAGCAAATCCCGATTATGCCCTGGCAACCTTACAGGCAGCGGTGGACGGAGGAGCAGCCACCTTGGTTTTATGTGACACCAACGGCGGGGCGATGCCTGATGAAATTAAACAGGCTGTAAAACTTGTGGTGGAAAAGTTCAATGTGCCGGTGGGGATTCATTGTCATAATGACAGTGAAATGGCGGTGGCTAATTCAATTATTGCTGTTCAGGCGGGAGCGTCACAGGTCCAGGGAACAATAAACGGCTATGGTGAGCGTTGCGGTAACGCTAACCTATGCTCTGTGATTCCAAACCTTTCATTTAAAGGTAATTTTGAAACATTGCCCGGTGAATATCTTAGCAAGCTGACTCAGATTTCTCGATATGTAAGTGAAGTGGCCAATCTTCAGCCGGTGGCCAGTCAGCCTTATGTGGGAAGCAGTGCTTTTGCTCACAAGGGGGGCATACATGTCAGTGCGATACTAAAATCACCACGTACCTATGAGCATATCGAACCGGAATCAGTTGGCAATAAAAGGCGTGTGCTGGTTTCAGAATTAAGTGGTCTATCTAACCTGTTATATAAATATAAAGAGATGAATATAGATCTTGAATTGCAGAAAGAGGAAAATCGAGGACTTTTAGAACACATAAAAGACATGGAAAACAAAGGGTATCAGTTTGAAGGAGCAGAAGGTTCCTTTGAACTAATGCTGAGGAAATTAAAAACCGGCTATAAGGAACCATTTAAGCTGGAGGATTTACGGGTTATAATAGAAGTTAAGGACGATTTGCCCGGCTATACCCAGGCGGTAATTAAGATGTCGGTGGCTGATCAGATTGTGCATACCGCTGCTGAAGGCAATGGTCCTGTTAATGCCTTGGACAATGCTTTAAGAAAAGCATTGGATAAATTTTACCCAGATATCAATGATATGCACCTTACGGACTATAAAGTAAGGGTGCTGGATGAAAAAGATGGCACCGGTGCTCAGGTAAGGGTTTTAATTGAAACCAGTAACGGAAAAAAAACCTGGGGTACTGTGGGAGTTTCGGAGAATATTATAGATGCCAGTTGGGATGCATTGGTTGACAGTATCGCCTATGGGTTACTGCAGAGTGAATTAAAGGAAAGTTAGAATGAGTTAAGCCGGGAGTGTTTAAGTTGCCAGATTGGCTTCAAAAATTACCCAGTTTAAATCTGCTGGATACATTTAATCTTACCAGCGTTATAGATATTTTAATTGTGGCCTTTGTCCTTTATCGATTAATACTGCTGATAAAGGGCACCAGAGCAGTTCAGTTGCTAAAGGGGCTGGCTGTATTGGTGATATTTTATGCCATCAGTAGCCTTCTTCAACTATACACATTACAGTGGCTTTTAAGACAAGCCACCACCGCATTGGTGGTGGCTCTACCCATTGTGTTTCAGCCCGAACTGCGAAGGGCGTTAGAAAAGCTTGGGGGAGGAACATTTTTATCTACTCAGTTCTGGCACAGTGAGGATGTGGATTATGACCATGTTGTTGCTTCCATTGTGCAGGCTGTAAGCAGTATGTCTGGGGAGAAGATAGGCGCCTTAATTATTTTGGAGAGATCCACAGGATTGGAAGAAATTATCGATAACGGAGTAAAAATAGGGAGTCTTGTATCTGCGGAGCTGCTGGTTAATATTTTTATTCCCAAAACTCCTTTGCATGATGGAGCAGTGGTTATCAGAGGAGATCGAATAATGGCAGCAGCCAGTGTGCTTCCTCTTTCCCAAAGGCAAAACCTTAGCAAATCAATGGGTACCAGACACCGGGCAGGTATAGGGATTACCGAAGAATCTGATGCAATAGCAGTAATTGTATCAGAAGAAACCGGGACCATTTCCATGGCAGAGGAAGGTATATTGACCAAATGTCTTGATGAGGCAACACTAACTCAGAGGTTGCATAAAGCAGTGATTTGCAAGAGTAAGGTCAGGGCAAACGGTGTTAAGGGCTTGTGGCAGCGGAGGTGAACCATTGACCCAGATTAATTGGCACAAAATGGCATTGCGGATTTTTTCGTTGTTTTTGGCAGTGCTGCTGTGGATTTATGCTGCCGGAGAACAAAATCCTGTTACCAATAGTCAAATCATAAGTATCGGTCTTCAACAAATGGGCGCACCGGACGGAATGGTGGTGAGCGGTTCCCTGCCGTCCAATGTAAGTATTAGGGTGGTGGGCCCCAGAGCAAGGCTGGATACTCTATCAGCCAATGATTTTCAAGCAGTTATTGATCTTTCCCAGCTTTCTGAGGGTGCTCATAATGTCCCTGTGGTGGTTCATTCTCCTGAAGGAGTAGAGATATCCCGGGTCACACCCAGCAGGATTTATTTAGTGCTGGAAGGCATACAGGAGAAACAGGTTGCAGTTGTCGCCAATGTGCAGGGCAAGCCTGCCAGAGGATATATTCCCCAAGATGCCGTTGTCCAACCGGATACAGTGGTGATAAGGGGTCCCAGAAGCTTGATTAATACCATCGAGCAATTGGCTGTTGAGGTGAATATAGAGTCAGCCTCCACAGCGGTGGAGCAAACCAGTGTTGTGGAGACAGGCAATAATAATATTACGGTTTCACCGCAGTTGGTTAAGGTCATTGTACCTATAAACTCTGCTCCCTCTAAAGATCTGAAAGTCAACCCTAGGCTGGAAGGGGAGCCGGCTGCAGGGTACACTGTGTCCGGGTTCACTGTCAGTCCCGCTAATGTTAGGGTATTTGCGGTCTCTTCCAGACTTCAGGAGCTCAGCGGTTTAAATACAGAGAAGATAAGTATTGATGGTGCAAAGCAAGATCTGACAGTACAGGCAAAAATTTCTGCACCGTCCGGCATAGAGGATATAAATCCATCCACAGTGGAGGTAACGGTGAGAATTGTCCCTGAAGGATCTGATGATGAACCGCCGGATTAAAAGGATAATTTCAAAGCCCGGTCAAAGGCTGTAAATGACCGGGCTTTTATTTTCGCAAACATCTCTAAATTGACACATATGTTAGCTGAATATATAATTAGATTTGGTTTTTGGTTGAATATATTTGCCGGGGGGATTACCTGAGGATGGGAGCTTTATTTGGAACGGATGGAGTGCGGGGCATAGCCAATAAGGATATAACTCCTGAATTAGCAATGAAAATTGGACGCAGCGGAGCCTATGTATTGGCAAGAGAAAAGAAAAACGCAAGCATTGTAATCGGCAGGGATACAAGGATTTCCGGGGATATGCTGGAAGCTGCCCTAGTGGCAGGCATATGCTCTGCAGGTGTGGATGTGGTTTTGGCAGGTGTGGTTCCCACTCCGGCAGTGGCTTTTTTGACAAAGGAATTGGGAGCTGTGGGTGGTGTCGTTATTTCAGCATCCCACAATCCGGTGGAAGATAACGGTATTAAATTTTTTGGAGCAGATGGTTATAAACTTAGCGATGATATCGAAGATGAAATGGCCGCACTAACCCTGGACATATCTTCTATCCCTTCTCCCACCGGGGCTGGGGTGGGAAGATGTCATTGTCTGACGGATGCGGGCGAAAGATACCAAAGGTTTTTATTGGAAGCAGTGCCGGTAGATCTTTCCGGACTCACCGTTGTTTTGGATTGTGCAAACGGAGCTTCATATAAGGTTGGACCCAGTGTGCTGGAGAAAACAGGAGCTAAAGTGATAACAATATTTGACCAACCGGATGGGCTTAATATAAACAAAGACTGTGGTTCAACCCATTTGGAGAAGCTTAAAGAAGCTGTTATTCAACATGGCGCTGATCTCGGCCTTGCCAATGACGGTGACGCTGACAGAGTATTGGCGGTGGATGCCGAAGGCAGATTAGTGGACGGGGATCAGATTATGGTCATCTGCGCTGATTATTTGAAATCAAAAGGACGGTTGGCAAAAGACACCGTGGTGGTTACCGTAATGAGCAATCTGGGACTGCATCTGGCACTGAAAGAAAAAGGAATAAAGGTGTTTGAAACTAAGGTAGGGGATCGTTATGTATTGGAGCAGTGCCTTAAGACCGGGGCAGTCTTTGGCGGAGAACAAAGCGGACATATCCTGTTTCTTAATGATACCACTACCGGAGATGGTCTTCTCACAGCATTGATGCTGTTGGCAGCCATAAAGGAACAGGGAAAAAGCTTAGCTCAGTTGGCTTCACAAATGGAGAAACTCCCTCAGATGTTGAAGAATGTGAAGGTCAAAAATAAAGACTTGGTTATGGGTCATTCTGAGCTGCAAGAGGCTGTAAATTTGGTGGAAGAGAAGCTTTCCGGACAAGGACGGGTGCTGGTGAGACCATCAGGCACAGAATCTTTGGTACGGGTAATGCTGGAGGGAAGGGATATCAATGAGCTAGAATCACTGACAGATCAACTGGTTTCAGTGGTCAAAAAGATTGACCTATAAAAAGGTATTCTAGCAGCATCAGTTGAATAATAATTGTTAATTGAAAAAAAGCGCCAGAACCCTTATTAATGATTAGGGTTGACGAGGAGGGAGTTTATCGATATTTCGGCGGATGCTCCCCGGTGAGCCATCATCGTAAAGGACATTACAAAACCAGCCGGGTAACTGCTGGGCCAAAAGTGTTCAAAGTGGCAGGAGATATATATTGCATACTCTGCCGCGGGTAAAATGTATTTGCTCAGCGGTACTATTATTTATAATGATACTTTCCACTGTTGGGTGGAGGGTCTGGAGGCATAGGATATGTGTGGAATTGTAGGTTATACCGGACATAAACCGGTTGTTTCAATATTGCTGGATGGGCTTAAAAAACTTGAATACAGAGGCTATGATTCTTCAGGAATAGCCATTTTGGAAGATAACCAAATAAAAGTTTTCAAAAGACAGGGTAAACTGGATATCCTGAAGGATGATCTAAAGAATGAAAAATGTCAATCCACTTCAGGTATTGGTCATACCCGTTGGGCTACCCATGGTAAGCCTTCAGATGAAAATGCTCATCCTCATTTGGATTGCAAGGGTCAATTTGCAGTGGTTCATAATGGGATTATTGAGAACTACATGCAGCTTAAAGAATGGTTGATATCTAAAGGGCATAAGTTTTGTTCTGAGACTGATACCGAGGTGTTGCCGCACTTAATCGAAGAGCTATACGAAGGGGATCTATTGAAAACCGTAATAAAAGCTATCGACAGGATTGAAGGCTCATACGCCATGGTGGTTTTGGAGCAAAGCAATCCCCAGCGTCTAATCGCGGTGCGACAAGACAGTCCTTTAGTGGTGGGTCTTGGTGAGGGAGAAAATTTCCTTGCTTCTGATATCCCGGCACTGCTTTGCCATACTCGGAATACATACATTCTGGAGGATGGAGAAATAGCGGTGTTAACTCCCCAGGGGGTAACTGTGCTGGACAGTAAGGGGAGCCAAATTGAAAAAGAGATTTTTCATGTCAAATGGGAGGCTGCTCAAGCAGAAAAGGGTGGTTACGACCATTTCATGCTGAAGGAAATTTTTGAACAGCCTACTGCTCTGAGGGATACCGTTAGCGGTCGTTTAGATATAGAGGGTAACAGAGTTGTCTTAAACGAAATAAATATGACCCGAGATCAAATCAAAAATATCAAGAAGGTGTTTATCTCTGCCTGCGGTACCGCATATCATGCAGGATTGGTGGGTAAATACATCATAGAAAAACTAGCCAGAATTCCGGTGGAAGTGGATATTGCTTCAGAATTCCGATATCGTGAACCGTTGGTGGATAAGGACTCTTTGGTTATTGTCATCAGTCAGTCCGGGGAAACAGCAGATACCCTGGCTGCTCTCAGGGAGTCTAAGCGTAGGGGAGCCAGAGTGTTGGCAGTAACTAATGTGGTGGACAGCTCCATTGCCCGTGAGGCAGATGATATCCTCTATACTTGGGCAGGACCTGAAATCGCGGTAGCGTCCACCAAAGCTTACACCACTCAGTTAATGTGTATGTATCTTATCGGCATATATCTGGCAGATATAAAAGGTGTACTGCCTGAAGAGGAAAAGAGGGCAATACTGGGATCAATCAGGGATCTTAGCGATAAAGTTAAAGGCATACTGGATAATTGTGATGACATTCACAGTTTTGCTCATAAATATTGCCAATGTGAAAATGCCTTTTTTATCGGACGTGGCCTGGACCATAATGTGGCGATGGAAGGGGCGCTGAAGCTTAAGGAAATATCCTATATCCATGCAGAATCATATGCTGCCGGAGAACTAAAGCATGGCACCTTAGCCCTGATAGTAAAAGGTGTACCTGTGATTGCTTTGGCAACTCAAATGAATCTTTATGATAAAGTAGTCAGTAATATAAAAGAGGTCAAGGCCAGAGAAGCCACCGTGATTGCTCTGACAGTCGAAGGAGCCAAGGATATTGAGCAGGTGGTGGATTATGTTATGTATCTGCCCGAAACTCATCCGCTCCTGGCACCGGTGCTTTCAGTGATACCACTGCAGCTTTTAGCATATTACATGGCGGTAGCCAGAGATTGCGATGTAGATCAACCCAGAAACCTGGCTAAGAGTGTTACAGTGGAATAATGCCGATATGAAGGTTTGGTTAGTTAGTGTCGGTTTGATTAAAAAAAAAGTTGAGAAGAATATATGAGATTATTATTTTGCTGTCGTCGGTTCCTCCCCCCACAACAAACAAACAACTGATATTATAGAGCCATTAATAGTAGTAAGAAGGAGAGCGGAGTGCTCTTCTTCTTTTTTGTATGTTAATGAAATTGACTATAATAATGTAGAAATTAACATCCCCCAAAGGTATAGAAGGCATATTGATGTGATGATGCAATAGCCCTTTGTTGAGCATTAAATCTAGCAATTTGAGCACTTGCAGTCACCTTTTGTCCATTGTAATTGACGCATCGACAAAAATTTCATTAATATTAATACATAATAAATATATGAAGGGGTTAATGATGTGACTGACATTAATATTATTAGAAAATCAATAGTGGAAAAAATCAAAACCATTGAAAATGATCCCACACTTGCTGAAGAAGAAAAAACTAGGCGTGTCATTATGCATGCATCGGAACTGGGAAAGATATTGATAGAAAGAGCCATCGAAGAAAGAACGGAAAATTGATGTTGAATGCTGATAACCGTCAAGTGTACTGAAAAGGAGATTGCTTTTGTGCAGTTTCCTTTTTGTTTTAATTAAAACTAAACATATACCAATAGTAATAAGGGAAGCGCGGGGACGGTTCTGCTGCTTCCGGGATTTTGATTAGATAGGTAGGGTATTAATCCTCTCGATTGAAAGGGAAGTAGATGGTTATAAAAAAAGGAAGCAAGAGAAATTTTTCTTGCTTCCTTTTTTAGAGGGTTATTCTAGATTTAATCGTTTACTTAAAATATGATTAGTCACCAGAAAATATCCTGCTGTGGGGATGCCGATGATAAATATAATTGAGAACATGACCAAATGAATAACCGGTCCCACTACTTGCAAATCATCTACAGTTATGTTGATACTGAAGACAGAACCCACAATAACAAAAAGTATTTGGGTAATGGTGCTTAGGCCGATAAGGGCACCCACTGAGGCAAGCAACCTATTTCGATTATATAAATGACCGATAGCAATGGACGCATAAATAATCAACACTGCTGAGACCAGACTGATAAAGCCGATTAGCAATATCTCCAGAACGAAAAGGATTGCTGATGCAGTGATGTAAGAAGAGTAATAATTGAAAAAAGTTGTCACGGCATTCATAAAATCCGATATTGCAACCATATTGGCAGAAATAATTAATATTGAAATCATTGCTGCCAGACCACTTGCTATTATCCACACCAATGAAACCAGGAGTTTGCTGATGATATGCTTCCATGGCACTGTGGGAAGAGTAAACATTAGATATCCTTCATCAGAAAGAAGATTTTTGTAAAAGCGTTGAATCATCATAATGAAGGTTACCACAAACATTATAACAAGAATGGAAATATAAAGAACCATACTGATAACTTGGGGTGCCTGCCATTCAAGGATTGACAATGAAGATATCATTCTATTTATTATGGCAAAAGAAAATAAAACAATATAAATGGGCAGGAAAATCCTTGCAGTGGCCATAAATTCATACTTCAAAAGTTTTCTTAACATTTAAATACCTCCTTGAATAGAGCTTCAACGGATTTGCCCTTATCATCCCGGATTTCATCAACAGAGGATGATAAAACCAGTTTTCC
>CAZHAJ010000053.1:0-5924 GCA_964530215.1 uncultured Peptococcaceae bacterium
ATGAATAGCTGCTGTTCCAGAGGTCATAGCTGCAGCGTATTTTGACCCAACTTTATCAGCTAGTTCTTTTTCAAACTCATTTACATTCGGCCCCAGCGGTGCAACCCAGTTAGTATCAAATGCCTCCTGTACGTATTGCATTTCATAGCCTTCATCACTCATATGCGGTGAAGCTAACCAGATTTTTTTGTTTTCTGCCATTTACTGTCATCCTTTATAAGTTGTGTATTGAATATATGTTTAAAGCCATAAGCCCCTCAAATAAAGCTAAAGGCACCGGAATGATATAATCACTTTGAGGTGCCTTGTGTATTATTCCTTATAATATAACGAAGGGCGAATTTGCAATATCTAGGACTATTCTAAGCCCTCAAGTAGTTCTCGTTTTTAACTTCTTTATTCTGTTCTTCATAGCTGTGAGCAAAGCCCGGGATTATTCGCTTCAGCACCCCAAAAATCCTTTCCCCCTCCACATCCGGGGTCATGTTTTCCATATTCTCCAACTCTTTTTCCAGAGCACTGGCATTTACCATTCCGGGATGTGCCATGAATATTTTGTTATGTCGGGAGGCGGTAATGCCTTCTTCCTTGGTGAGCAGCTCTTCAAAGAGTTTTTCACCCGGTCTTATGCCGGTATAAACTATTTGAATGTCTTTGCCCGGTTCATAGCCGGACAGACGAATCATATCTTTGGCCAGGTCCACAATTTTCACCGGTTTACCCATATCCAGAATAAATACTTCTCCGCCTATAGCAATGGCCCCGGCCTGAATGACCAGGCTGACCGCCTCGGGAATGGTCATAAAGTATCGCTTCATTTCCGGATGGGTAACGGTAACCGGTCCCCCTTGGCGTATCTGCCTTTCAAACAGTGGTACCACACTGCCGCTGCTGCCCATCACATTGCCGAACCGCACCGAAGTATATACTGTGTTGCTGCGTCTGTCGTAGCGGCGGACAACCAACTCCGCCAACCTTTTGGTGGCACCCATGACACTGGAGGGATTTACCGCTTTGTCGGTGGAAATCATGATAAAAACATCGGTGCCGAAACGATGGGCGGCTTCTGCCATATTCCTAGTTCCCAGCACATTGGTTTTGACCGCTTCATAGGGGTGCATCTCCATTAGCGGCACATGCTTATGAGCGGCAGCATGGAAAACCACATTAGGATTGTGCTTTTTGAATACCTGTTCTATTCTCTGTTTGTCCCGGACATCCGCAATCTCCACCTCAACCTTTAGCTCCGGGAAGGATTGAAAAAGCTCATTCCATATACCATGAATACTGTTTTCTCCGTGTCCCAACAGTACCAAGTACTGGGGCCGGAAGGTGGCCACCTGACGGCACAGCTCTGACCCTATGGATCCCCCTGCTCCGGTAACCAGCACAACCTTTTTCTCCAGATAGGAGGATATAGAGGACATGTCAACCTTGACGGGTTCACGACGAAGGAGATCTTCCACCTGAACAGGCCTGATTCTGTTGATGGAAACCTGCCCCTGGATTATCTCATAGATTCCCGGCAGTATTTTCAGCTGTGCGCCAGTGCCTTGGCATATCTCCACTATGTTTTTGATTATGTCACCCTCCACCGAAGGCATGGCAATGATTATCTCGTTTATCTGATATTGTTTTACAATGGCAGGAATCTGGGTTGTATCTCCCAAAACCGGTATACCCAGCAGTGATACGTTTCTTTTCAACGGGTCATCATCTATAAAACCCATCGGCTTGATGTTCACCGCTTCGCTGTTTAAAAGCTCTCTAACCACTATGGCTCCGGCATCCCCCGCCCCCACAATAAGGGCTTTGTTTTTTGGTGAGTTTTTACCGGGAGTCCGAATTTTTTGAATATAAAGACGCCAGGAAAAACGGGAACCACCGATGAGTAGAACAATAAGGGCCCAGGCCATAATCATAACACTTCTGGGCATGGGTTCCCTCAAAAAGAAGGATACTCCGATTACTCCCAAGGTACCGAGACTGACGGCATAAATCACCGCCAAAAGCTCCCCGGTACTGGCATAAGCCCACACCCGATGATATAGCTTCTTATAATAAAAGGCTGCAACGTGGATAATAGTGGCAAACGCCAATAGACTAACTGATGAGATATAGTAGTTTAAAAACTGGCCTGTCTCCATAAAGCGCAGGAAAAAAGACACCATATAAGCTAAATTGACCAGTATGATGTCAATAAGGATCAGTGAGCCTACCTTTAACTTCAAAATCATTGCATACTCCTAAAAGGTCTTTAGCACATTTTACCACTGAGACGGTAAAAAAAAATAGTCTTTTTTAGAAAAAAGACTATTTTTATCCTAATTTGTCGTCTTCTAAGAGGTGGCGCCGTAATAATAGTAGTAGTTGTATACACCTGCCGCTATTTTTACATGATTTAAGACAACCCCCAGAAAATTGCCCTGTGCTTTTTCCATTATCTCCATGGCTTCTTTGATTAAATCCACCTTGGTAACATTGGCTTTCACCACCATAATAACTCCGTCCACTTTGGCAGACAAGAGAACTGCATCGGTTACCGCTATTACCGGAGGAGTATCAATAATCACCACATCATAGCTTGCTTTCATTTCCTGCAGCACCTCTGAGGTAATCTCAGAGGCAAAAAGCTCGGAAGGATTTGGCGGTATGGGACCGCTGGTAAGTATGCTGATACCTTCTGCGGGACCGGCTTGCACCACTTCCTCCAAGGTTTTTCCCTGAACTATCATATTCACCAAACCCTGGTCATTGCGAATCCCAAACTTATGATGCTGGGTGGGCTTCCGCAGATCCGCATCTACAATGAGCACTTTGTTGCCCGCCTGAGCCATCACCATGGCTAGATTAGCCGCCACTGTGGATTTACCCTCACCGGGGGTAGCGCTGGTCACCAAGATTAGTTTCATATTGCGATTGGTGGAGGCAAATCCAATGCTGGTTCTCAAAGTCCTAAAGGCTTCTGACACCGGCGACTTGGGATCCTTTAGGGCAAAAAGACTGTCTGCCTGACTTATTAACTGTTTTTTTAATTTTAAAGATTTAAACATTAATGCACCTCAAATATCGGTATGCTATTTTGAATCTACGTGGGGGATAGTCCCCAGCAACGGGACATTTAGCTTATCCGTTACATCCTGGGAATTCTTAACGGTATTATCCATATACTCCATCAAGAAAGCCACAAAAACTGCCATGGTAAGTCCCAGCACAAAGGCAATGGCCACATTCAATGTTTTATTGGGCTTAATGGGATTTGAAGGAATCATGGCGGGAGAAACCACCACCATCGATGTGTCTCCCAAGTCAATGGATTTAGCTATCTGGGTTTGGGAGACCTTGTCTGCCAGGAGGTTCCTGGCATTGGTCAAGCGAGTCTTCTCGGACTCCAGCTTTTCCTTTTCAGCCTTTCTTTCCACTAAAGCCCTCTGGATGCTGTCCACTTCTCCTCTGATCTGCTCCACAATAGATCCGATAACCTCCAGTTTAGCTATGCTTTCGGATACTTTGGTGGTTCTGGCTACATACTCTTGAGTCAAACTTATATATACCGGGTTGGGCTCCTCTGCCAAATACCCCGGTTGATTTGCGTCCCTGACCGGAACCATTATGGTTTTCGGAGTGGAGGCCAATTCCTGCTCCAAACGCTGGGCTCCCGCTTCAGCTTGTCTCAGCTCTATTCTTACTTCATTCAGCATGGACTGGTACTTGGAAAGATCCTGGTTTTTGGTATTAAACTGCTGCTCCTGGAAGGCCACTCCCCCGGGCTGAGATTCAAAGCTTTTCAACTCTTCCAATACCTTATCCAGTTCCTGTTCCACCTTTTGCCGCTCGGTCTCCAAAAAACCCACTGATTTTGTCATCTGCTCCATATTGTTCTCGGAGATAAGCTCCAAATACTGATCAGAGATAGCATTATTAATCCTGGCAGCCATGACGGGGTCTTTATGGGTGACCTTGAGCTCGATTAAATTGCTTTCATTTATAGCGGAAGCTGTGATTATCGAGGATAAAGCTGTGGGGGTATAGGCATTAGGGTCCAGGGCCAATTTGTCCGCCACCCGCTTAAGCAGGATCTCACTTTTTATCTGGTTTACATAGGTATTCATTGTCAGCTGGGGTATTCTGGATACCGTACTAATCAAAGATTCCAAATCATCCCCGCCGCCTGCCCCGGCAGGTGTTTGCTTATCAGAGGTTGTGGTCACCATCAGCATTGAATTAGACTGATATATAGGCTCCAGTATATAGGTGCTGATAACTATACTGGTTAAAACCGATACCAGGGTGATGAGAATAATAACCTTTTTCCACTTATTAAGGACGCTGATAATCTGCTTAAGGTCAATTTCTTCAGTTAAATTAAAGTTCTTTTCTTCTGTCAAAGGATAATCCTCCAGGTAAGATATATAAATTTTTCCATTTTAGGTAAAGTCCATATTTTTATTTCCACATTTTCCCCGATAATCCTTTTGTTTTATTGATTTTTCGAGAAATTTTGGCAAAAAGGCTCATCCCTTTGCTTTTGACCGGAAAGTTATCCTGATGCGGGAGGGGGACATCTTTGCCCTCTATTATGCGGTTTGGGTTGTCACTGACAAGCAAATCCCCCAGCTCTTGCCCAAAAGACTGAACAACAGCCCCATAAACTTCAGACAAAAAAGGCCCTCTTTTTCCGGAGGAATGGGCATCTGTGCTTATAAGATGGCACATTCCCCGGGAAACATAGTGCCAGCCCAATCCCTTTATTTTGCGACCGAAAAGTCCGGTCAAACTGCCCGAAGTCACCTGACTTAAGGATCCCATTTCCAAGAAAGGCTCCAGCAGCTCTGGCTCCTGAATGAAAGCGGTGTTTCGTTCAGGGTGCGCTATGATGGGAGTGACACCCAAAAGCTTGATCTCATAGAGTGTCTGGGTGGCATAAGGTGGCACGCCCATCATGGGAAACTCAATCAGCAGGTATCTGCCCCCGTCATTTATTGTAAGGAGCTGTCCCTCCTCCAAAAGCCGGGGCAAATCGGGATCCAGCATATATTCGGCACCGGGATAAACTAAGAGATTAATGCCATGCTTCAGGAATTCCTGATTTAGATTATCCACTGCTTGGATGATATTTTCTTTTTTATTGTTATAGGAGCCTTTTATCACATGGGGAGTGGCCACCATAGAGTTTATACCGTCAGAAACAGCTAGCCTGGCCATGTCCAAGGAGTCCTGCAGACTGCGGGCTCCGTCATCGATACCGGGTAGTATATGTACATGCAAATCAATCATTGATGATACCCTTACCCTTCGATAAGATTTCCTTCCGCAGGCTGTTTTTCTGATCTGTGTACTCTTTCTCTATTTGATTAATGACCTCCATAGACAGACCATAGGTCTTTAATTCTTTTTTCATTTCTTCCAGCACATAATTAAACCTTTGGTCACTGTTTTTTTCAAGGTTCCTTCCCGCCTGATAGTATTGACTGACCAAGGTGGATATTGGCACATCTGTTAGCCCGTCCTTGGCTGCCTGATAGTCCCTTTTGGCAAACTCTATCAGTCGGTTTATTTCGATTTCATAAAACTTCTCCAAGCTCTGAAAAGCATTTTTATATTTTTGGTTAATGGCTTTTAGTCTTTCCTCTTTGCTAATTTGAGGTAAAGGCTCTATACTGACTTCGCCAGACTTAGGGGCTTCATCAAAGGTTTCAAGAAATGAAGATAACTCCGGATTGTCTGAGCTGTCCTTACTCCAGTCAACTTCCCCCCAATCATTGTTGGGTACATAAGAAATATCCGGAAAGTCCGGCTCACGGTTAATAAACCACAAAACACTGCCAATCACCAAGATTACAATTATTATCGATAAGGACATTACCATGATATTGGACAGCTTTTTTGTTTTTCGGGATCTTTTTTTGCGTACTTTCAAGCTT
>CAZHAJ010000053.1:6024-11155 GCA_964530215.1 uncultured Peptococcaceae bacterium
TCTTTATTATTATAACAGAATAAGCCATGACTACCAATATTCCGGCAAAATCAGCTAAAACTAATAAGGGGGCGGATATTATGTCCGCCCCCATAAACAAGTTGTTTTCTACTAGCTTTTTCTCATTCTGATGGATTTTGGGGTAACCTCCACCAGCTCGTCATCCCCGATGAATTCAAGGCAAGCCTCTAAGGTCATTGGTTTTGGCGGAGTTAATTTTACTGAAATCTCGGAGGTGGAGCTGCGCATATTGCTGAGCTGCTTCTTTTTGCAGACATTTATACTTAAATCTCCGGGACGGGAATGCTCTCCCACAATCATTCCCCGATACACAGACACCCCGGGTCCGATAAAAAGCTCCCCTCTTTCCTGGGCATTTTCCAAACCGTAAGGAGTGGAATCTCCGGTTTCAAAAGCCACCAGGGAGCCCCGCTGCCTGGTCTGTATATCCCCCATATATGGTGCATAATGATTAAAGGAATGGTGCATAATCCCCATACCCTTGGTATCCGTTAAAAATTCCGAGCGGAAGCCGAAAAGTCCCCGGGTGGGAATATGAAACTCCAGGTAAACTTGGCCACCCTCTTTGGGCAGCATATTTATCAGCTCACTTTTTCTGGGGCCCAGACGTTCCATTATTACCCCTACAAATTCTTCCGGCGCTTCTATCACCAGCTCTTCCACCGGCTCACATAATTCTCCGTCAATCATTTTTTGGATGACCTGGGGTCTGGAGACTTCGAACTCATAACCTTCCCTACGCATGGTCTCTATCAATATTGAAAGATGCAGCTCCCCGCGACCGGACACCAAAAAAGCATCGGGCATTTTTGTGGGCTCGATTCTGATACTTACATCGGATTCCAGCTCTTTATATAGCCTATCACCCAGTTTTCTTGAAGTAACATGGTCCCCTTCCAAGCCTGCAAAGGGACTTTTATTCACCTGAATTCCGATGGCCACCGTGGGCTCGTCAATACTCACAAAGGGCAGGGGCACAGGATTTTCGGGATCTGTGACGGTATCACCCACATTCATATCCTCCAGCCCGGCCACCACTACAATTTCTCCCGCAGAAGCGGTTTCCACCGGGACTTTTTTTAAGCCTTCAAAGGTATAAACTCCGGAAACCTTCTGCCTCCGGATTTCACCGCTGGGTGTCACTAGGGCCACATCATGTCTGCCGGTGAGACAGCCGTTGCTGATGCGCCCCACTGCCTGCCTGCCCAAATAGGAATCATAATCAATCATGGTGACTCCCAGTTGCAGATGGCCCTGGGGATCTCCGCCTGGTGCTGGAATTCTATCCACAATCATTTCAAACAAAGGTTTTAAATCTGTGCCCGGAACAGTGCTGTCCAGCGTAGCTGTTCCTTCCCTGGCATTTGTGTAAATCACCGGGAAATCCAACTGTTCGTCAGTGGCGTCAAGTTCGATAAACAAGTCCAACACCTCGTCCAACACCTCGGCGGGCCGTGCATTGATACGGTCAATTTTATTTATCACCACTATGGGGACCAGTTTTGCAGCCAATGCTTTTCTTAAAACAAAACGGGTTTGGGGCATGGTGCCTTCAAAGGCATCCACCAATAAAAGCACTCCGTCCACCATCTGGACAATTCTTTCCACCTCACCACCAAAATCTGCGTGCCCCGGAGTATCCATAATATTAAGTTTATAGTCACCGTAAAATACCGCTGTATTTTTTGCCAAGATGGTGATGCCCCGCTCTTTTTCCAAATCGTTTCTGTCCATGACCCGCTCTTGCACAGCTTGCTTTTCATGGAAGACACCGCTTTGCTTCAGCATTCCATCCACCAGAGTTGTTTTGCCGTGATCCACGTGGGCTATGATAGCCAAATTTCTAAGCATTTTTTGTTCCATAATAAATGTACCAATACCTTTCCCTTTTCTATATCACCATAGTCCCACTTTTCAAATGGCAGCTTCCGGATCTCTTTATATCCGGTGTTTGTTATCTGCCTTTGCCCTTTCCTTTTTCGTGAGCAAACACTAAGGCGCACATAGTAATTATAACAGCAGCTGCAATTATGTAAAGCAATCCCGCCAACCTGTTGTCTGCCCAGCTCAGCATTCCGGCCCAAATCATTCCTAAACCAAAGAATGTCGAACCGATAATTAAAAAAATCAGTCTGATCCTGTCCATTGCTATATCCTTCCTTATCTATTCATGCTGTAATAAATCCTCATAAAAACAACAGCCTGCTTATATAATATAACCTCAATAGTTTTATTTTTTTATGCCCATAGGAAATAAATGTATCAGGGGTTTACAAAACAAGTTTAATTATTATAGACTGAATCAAATATCTGGAGGGAGCAATAGATATGAGTCTAGAACTTGAGTTAAGTTTAAGGTTGGTGATTGCCACCGTCCTGGGCGCCATATTTGGCTTTGAAAGGGAGACTCGTCATAAACCCGCGGGATTACGCACCCATATCTTGGTCTGCCTGGGAGCCGCTATTTTCACCATTACCGGAACCTATGGTTTCCCTTTAGCCATGGGAGCTGATAATGTGCTTAGGGCTGTTGACCCAGCCAGGGTTGCCGCCCAAGTGGTGACCGGCGTAGGTTTCATCGGTGCAGGTATTATTTTTAAAGAAAGAGACCATATTGCCGGGGTCACCACTGCTGCCAGTATCTGGCTAACAGCGGGTTTGGGTGTATCCATTGCCGCCGGCCTCTATATACTGACCGCTGTAACTGCACTCCTGGGTATAATCAGTCTTGAGTTTGATCGTTTTTTGCAAAAAATAGAGAAGCACAGACATAAGTGCAATGAGCCTGAGTAAAACCTCTCAAAAAGCGGACACATTACATCACTTATCAGGGCATAGACTCAACATGTCACAAATAAAGACAATGAGACAGGTAAGTAAACGTCCCCCTTCATAAATGGCATCAATATCTGCCTCTGCCTCATCCGAAGAGTATAGTGCTATACAGCTGTCAATATCTTGAAGTTGAGCCGCCAGATAATCCCTGCGTTTTTGATCTGAAGTCAGATTTATATAGAACATCAGCTGCTCTAAATAGCTGCCTTTAGGGGCTTTTTCCTTTGCACAGGAGAAAATACTTACAGACAGCTTTTCCAGGACATTTCTTGCGGCAGCACTGGCCTTATTTAAGCCATTGGGTTCATTCAAGTTCTCAAATTCAATGAGAGTCTCGTTCATTAGCATATACAACTCCGGAGCTAAAGCCGTCAATTTCAGCATTAGCTGGTCCGCCAATAAGTTTAGATGATCATAAAGCATGCTGGACAGATTGGCTACCCTGGAGGCGTGCTCATAAGAACTGTAATTATCTAAAATGGTATGGTTTACCGATATTTCCTCAAATTCTATCTTGTCAAAGGAAAAATCATCTCTTAAGTTGGCCACCAGAGCTCTGTCCCACTCAAACTCCTGACCGATGGAATATAGCAGACTTAAGCTGTTCCCGTTTATTCTAAACATGGGAATCACCGATGCTCCATAAAGCACCCAATGCACCGGATTGGCTTCATGGATTTGCTGGGCCCCCAAATATGTATCATCATTTAACAGAGTATTATGCAATTCGTCCCTGAGTCTGGAATTAATTCCTTCAAAGGCCACAACAAAAATCTTGTTGCTGTATAAGTAATCGATGAAGTTGGGATTTAGACACTGCCACACCGGTCGAGGAGCTAAAAAAATACCTTTTTGAACTTCTTCCCGGCTGTCTTTTCCTTTTAAATAGTCAAGGGCATCGATGTTTCCGGTAAATATTTTCAGATATAGATCCCCAGGTGCTGTGGTCAGTTTCTCGAAAATCTCTTTAATAATAGGAAGTCCGTCATTTCTGTCAAACCTCTCATGGTCTGCATCAAAATGAAAAGCTACCTTCATGTTTTAACCCCCCGCACATTCTATTTATTCAAAGGGTCATTTCTATTTTCCAGGCTCTTTTTCCTGCGTTTCTTTTTTTCTCTGTCCTCCAAATAGTCGATATACTCTGACAGCCTTTCTTTTCCCTCGGAAGACAATTTGGCCACTCTGACGAGCAGTTTTTCGTCCTCTCCCACCTTATAGACCTGCTGCCTTTCAGACAACAAGTATCCTGCAACTCTGAGCAGTTCTTCGTAGGGAACACACAAAGGCACGGAAAGCTTTCTTAATATGTCCGGGGTCGGAATGCCGGATGTACCTGCACATATCTTTGAAATATAAGTATGGTTCACCCCAGAAAGCTGTCCCAACCTACGGTAAGAATACCCTCTGTCTTTAATTAAGGCCTTTAAATAAGCAGAAAAGTCCAATCTTTTGCCCCCCTGTGGAGATTATACCCCCAGTGGTGACAATTGGCAACAGTAAATAAAATACCCAAAACATGTAGACATCATGAAACACTAATGTTATTATTATGAATAATATTATATACAATAAAGGGGCTGGTGTCATGTCCAAATATGCCCTGGACACCAAATTACTGACTGCACTGATCCACAGTCGATACCCCAGTTTACGGATGGCAGCTAGGGATATGGGCATTCATCACTCCTATTTATGCAAGGTATTAAATAAAAAGCAGGAACCGGGCAAAAAGTTTATCGAAGGGGTTTTGGCAGCTTTTAAAGATCTTAAGTACGAAGAAATTTTTAAGTACATTGATTAAAACAGGGGGGTTTTTATATGTCTTTTCCTTGCGTCTGCTTCCGATGTGAAAAGTGTATTAATCTGGAGTCACTGCGAAATCCCGAGTGCCTTAGCATAGAAGCCATTAACTGTAGCAATCTAGATTGTGATACCTGTGATTTTGACTGCAATGAGTTTACGGAGCTACAGGACAGCGATCAGCGGCTAGCTGTTAGCTGTTAGCTGTTAGCTGTTAGCTGTTAGCTGTTAGCTGTTAGCTGTTAGCTGTTAGCTGTTAGCTGTTAGCTGTTAGCTGTTAGCTGTTAGCTGTTAGCTGTTAGCTGTTAGCTGTTAGCTGTTAGCTGTTAGCTGTTAGCTGTTAGCTGTTAGCTGTTAGCTGTTAGCTGTTAGCTGTTAGCTGTTAGCTGTTAGCTGTTAGCTGTTAGCTGTTAGCTGTTAGCTGTTAGCTGTTAGCTGTTAGCTGTTAGCTGTTAGCTGTTAGCTGTTAGCT
>CAZHAJ010000054.1:0-10726 GCA_964530215.1 uncultured Peptococcaceae bacterium
GTCAATGGCGGAATTGGCAGACGCGTAAGATTCAGGTTCTTAGACTCGCAAGGGTGTGGAGGTGCAAGTCCTCTCTGCCGCACCAATCAAATAAGTAGCAGGGCTATAAAGCCCAGGAAATATAAGCACAAAGCCCCTCATGAATAGTTAGAGGGGCTTTATTGTTACCCGCCTAAGGCATTTTATGGCTTTCTATTCTTGTATGGTCTTTGGAGGAAAACATTGTGAATAAAAAAACAAACAAACAAATTGCAATGAAAGTTTCCTGGATCAGCATAATAATTAATGTATTACTTAGTGTTTTTAAGCTTTTTGCCGGTATTTTTGCCAATTCGGCAGCCATGGTTTCTGATGCTGTTCACTCAGTTTCAGATGTATTTAGTACTTTTATTGTAATGATCGGCATCAAAATGTCCAGTAAGGAAGCTGATAAAAAACATCCATACGGACATGAACGTTATGAATGCGTTGCAGCGATTATACTGGCTATTATTTTATGCTTTATTGGCCTGGGTATTGGCTATTCAGGAATTCAAAAAATCATTATTAATGAATACAGCGATTTGACAATACCCGGAATACTAGCTTTGGTTGCCGCCATAGTTTCTATAGCTGTAAAGGAACTAATGTATTGGTACACTCGAGCAGCAGCTAAAAAAATAAATTCAGGCGCATTAATGGCAGATGCCTGGCATCACCGCTCAGATTCTTTATCCTCAATCGGCAGTCTTATCGGTGTTATGGGCGCAAGACTAGGGTTCCCGCTTATGGATCCCCTAGCCAGTGTAGTAATCTGCTTATTTATTGTCAAAGCAGCTGTCTCGATTTTTGTGGATGCTGTAGGAAAAATGATTGATAAATCATGTGATGAACCAATTGTGGAAGAAATGAAAAGTATTATATTAGCTCAGGAAGGTGTTATGGGTGTTGACCAGATTAAAACCAGACTGTTTGGTGACAGGATTTATGTAGATGTAGAAATTTGTGCAAATGGTGAAGAAACATTGTCATCGGCACATGAGCTTGCTCATCAAGTGCATGATATAATTGAGGATCGTTTCGAGAATGTAAAGCATTGCATGGTGCACGTAAATCCCGTGCAAAAATCTTAGGGACAGGGGGGACAAGGGGACAGGTACCTTGTCCCTTTCTACATTTCTTTGAGGGCAAAAACTATTTAACTATAGCTTAAAAAACCTCACATTTTTTGAGGGGCATACAAAGTAGATAATTCATATTAAGTGGAATCAGTCTATTGATTACTCATTGTTTGAAAGAATAATGATGTTCAACTTTCTAGCGCAGATATGATGCCTAGACAAATCGGAGAGAAAACAATGCTGTCACCCTTGCAATGGTGTACATAATGACTGCTGAATCTGCAGAAAGGATGAGACACAACCGCCCGAGTCTTAGCTATTTAAACTCAATAAAAGAAGGATACCAAACTGCCCAATTTGATTTAATCATTTTGAATTAAGCCTTGAAAGTTACCTATGGTCTTGGTGAATAGATAATTACAGCAGACAACTTGTTGTGAATATGTTATTAAAAGGGGATTTCTAAATGGATTATTTAATTTTCAGTTTCTTATTTATTTTAATTCATAGTATGTCTTACATAATTTCAGGAGCCATTGCTTTAAAATTTAGTAAGGATATTTATGAAACAAAGGATAGGCTCTGCACCTTCTTACGAGATATGTCTAATAAAGAGGAAAGCAAGCATGTTGAGAGATATTTTCTTCCTGCTCAAGTCCCAAGGGGTTTGTTAATGTCAATTGTTCTCTTTCCCCTTTTGGATCCTATAGCTGAAATGACTTTTGGTTTAAAATTTATTTTCTTCAGTAGTCTGACCTTTATCTACAATCATTTATCCTCAGCATCTCCCTTCATGGATAACATAGAAGGCTTAGTATATTTTAGAAAGGAATTTTTAAAGACAGAGTTTTTCATAAAATTTCAATTGGAAATGTTGATATACAGCACGATCTTTGGTCTCCTAATAAGTTTGGCAATGGGTCTATTATTTTAGGAAATGACAAGGGACCTGTCCCTATATCCCACCCAAGTTCAATTAAATATAATACAGTGTTTTTGTGTCGTTATAAATGGTATGATAGAACTGTTTGATGGTAGGGATTAGCAAGCAAATAATTGGTTAGGGGAGTCTGTGTGCATTATCAGTATCATCCTTATATTTTACCGGCAATAGTCTCCGCCTTTATTTCAGTATCACTGGGCATTTATACCCTTTACAGACATCGAAACGTCAAAGGCGCCATGAGTTTTATGTTTAGTATGTTTCTGGTAACCATATGGTCTGCAGGCAATGCTCTGGAGATGGCCGGTACCGATTTTCCCACCAAACTTTTTTGGGCAAATATGCAGTACTTTGCCTATTGCTATTCACCGGTTACTCTTCTGGCTCTATGTATGGAGTTTTCAGGTTACGATCGGTGGATTGAAAATAGAAAAGTGATTTGGCTCGCTGTCCTTCCCACCATTATTATTTTACTTGTTTGGACAGACCTTCAGCACGGTTTGGTGCGATATGATTTACATATGGAATATAGCGGTGTTTTTCCTGTGATTGCAAAAAGCTATGGCTCCCTGTTTTATATACATGCGCTTTATTCACATTTTTTAAACATTTTTGCCGGGACTTTGCTCGTCAGGGAAGTCCTTTTCAGAAAAAGTGTTTACCGAAAACAAGCATTTGCTCTTTTACTGGGGATGAGCTTGATTGTTGTACCAAATATATTATATATATCTGGTCTCAGTCCCGAGAAAAGGTTTGATCTGACTCCTGCTTTTTTTGCTCCTGCCGGCCTAATTATTGCTTGGGCAATTTTTCGCTATAAAATGTTTGATATTGTTCCGTTGGCCTGGGCTACTGTGATTAAGACTATGAATGCAGGAGTTATGGTTTTGGATCTGCGCAACCGCGTTCTAGATATAAATCCCTTCTTTACCAAATTGCTGGGAATAAATGAATCCGATGTACTAAGCAAGCAAGCGGAAGAGGTACTTATCAATATCCCGGAGCTTATAGATTACTGCACCAACCCCACCATTTCTTCCGGTGAGATTTCCATAAGTAAAAATGAAAAGACCAGTGTCTATGAGATATGGATTTCTCAACTTAAGGACAAAAAGGGAAATCTTATTGGACGCTTGGTGATGCTCAGTGATATAACCCAAAAAAATCAAGTTCGACAGGAATATCAAAAACAACAATGGAAACTTGCTGTCACCAAGGAAAGGGAGCGTCTAGCCAAAGACCTTCACGATAATTTAGCGCAAATGCTGGGATTTATTAATTTTCAGACCGAAGGTATCCGACAGGAACTCATCAATGCAAGGGTGAGAATTTCGGAAGATCAGCTTGACAAACTGGTAGTTGCTACCCAATCAGCTCATAATGAAATCCGTGAGTATATCCGTCAAGCTAGAAGTACAAGGACTATTAATAAAAACTTTGCGACAGCTCTTACCAAAGACATTAAGAGTTTCGAAGATCTATGGGGAATAAAAATTGAGCTGCATATTCACCCCCATCTATATGAATTAGAGCTTAGTCCTAAGATTAACATTAATTTGTCATATATTATTAGGGAGGCTTTAAATAACATAGGAAAACATGCAGAAGCTGAAAATGTCGATATTTCCTTGTCCATTGCAGAGGGAGAATTATTTGCCACCATAAAGGACGACGGAAAGGGGTTTGACTTTTCAGATGATAATTCAAAAATGTGTTTTGGTATAAATATAATGCGTGAAAGAGCCTGGGAAATAAGCGCTCATCTTGAGATTATATCAGAAAAAGGGAACGGCAGCCGAATTGCTTTGCGGCTACCGTTGGGAGAGGAGAAAAATCTTAATGCCTCAGAAAGTGATGCTGGTAGATGATCATGAGCTATTTATGGAGGGACTGCAATATCTACTTTCAACCTATGGCATTGATGTTGTGGGCACCATCAAAGATGGCAGAACAGCCTTGAGTCAGGCTAGGGTGCTTAAACCGGATATTATTTTAATGGATATAAAAATGCCGGATTGCTGCGGGCTGGATGTTTTAAAACAAATCAAAAGTGATATCCCCGAGATCAAGATCGTTATGCTGACCACATCTGATGAAGATGATGATCTTTTAAATGCTATCAAATATGGGGCTTCTGGTTATCTTTTAAAAAACACCAATGCCAAGGAGTTGGTAAATATGCTGGCTAATTTGGAAAAAGGTGAGGTTCCATTATCTCCGGGTCTTGCCGCAAGGCTTTTAGTAGAGCTCAGAAACAATGACCCTCCTTCAGACCGTTCTTCTAAGTTGCTGACAGATGAAATGGGGCAATTTTTTCTCACCCAACGGCAATTAGAAGTTATTGACATGGTAGCAGGAGGCATGACTTACAAAGAGGCAGGAGCAGCTCTAGGACTTACTGAAAGGACAATAAAATACCATATGGGGAGAATTATCGAACATCTACACCTGGAGAAACGTGCTCAAGTTATAGCCTTTGCAGCCCAGAAAGGTTTATTAAGGAATAATAAGTGAGTTGAGCGTAACAAAAAGTACAGTCATTTTTTAGACTGTACTTTTTTGTTGTCAAGACTGTACTTCGGCACATTGTCAGCAAAAAGTATTTACCAATACAATTGAAATATGAAAAATATTATATTTACTTGACGTAAATTGTCAGTAATTTTGATTTGCTGGTAAAAGTGTACGAGGAGGAATAAGAGGAAAATGTTTACAGAGATGCAAACTGAGGAAAGTTCATTATATTCTGCCATTGATGATAACCGATATTTTATCGATTTATATAATGCTTATTTTTCTAGGGTATATAATTATGTTCATTATAGGGTGAACGATTTCCATGAGGCTGATGATTTAACCAGCCAAATTTTTGTCAAACTTTTTACTAAGATAAAACATTATCAATCGGAAAAGGCGCCTTTTTCTGTCTGGATTTTCAGTATCGCTCGCAATACCGTGACGGATTATTACCGTCGCAGAGATCGAAATACTTTTGCATCATTAGATGAAACTCTAGCGGATTCCAGACTGAGCCCCCAAGATATTGTCGCATCCAAGGATATTCTCCAGCATCTTCATGAGGCTTTAGCGGCATTGGACCAGCGGAAACGTGAAATTATTGCTTTAAAATTCTGGACCGGCTGTACCAATAGAGATATTGCCAAACTTCTTGGTATCAGTGAAAGTAATACGGGTGTTATCCTATTTCGTGCTATGAGACGATTGCGTCAAATCTTGGAAAGCCGGGGGATAAACTTTGATGACTGAAAAAACAAAGGCCGAAAAATATCTTGCCTACGTGGATCAAATCCTGTCGGATGATAAAAACATCGGATCCATTGATGATATTGAAATAGCTAAACTTCTGCGACTGACTCGACTTATGATTTCTATTGATTTCAGTTTGAGTAGCAAAATCAGAGACAGTTTGCAACAACAATTATTGATGCATATTTATGACAAATCTAAATCATCATTGAAAAACAAGGAAATTAAAGAAAAAGAACTTACTGAAGAAGAGCTTATGTTAGCGGCTGCCGGTTTGCAGGGAGAAGTAATTGATAGTATTTGCCCTAAATGCTCAGGAAGATATAGCAGGCTTCTGCAAAGATGTCCCTTTTGCTGCATCTAATTATGGAAAAATATTATGGGTTTTTATGTAATACATTGACGGTAACAGCGTACTTAACCCAGAGAATCAATAAAACTGCGGAAAATATATAACGGAGGTGAAAAAATGAGTATTGAGTCCGCAAAAGCATTTATTGAAAAAGTAAAAACCGACGAGGATTTTAAAAACAAACTGGAACAGCTTGAAAACGGACAAGCCAGACTGGACTTTGCCAAAGCTCAGGGCTTTGATTTTTCGGCAGATGACATCGCAAAGGTAAGAGAAGAGCAGGGTCTCACTGATGAGGAACTGGATGGTGTGGCAGGTGGCTGTGGTCATGCCTGTCTAATTATACCAGGGGCAGATGTTCAATTCAAATAAGGCTACTTTCCCGATAAGGGTAAGTAAATAAAAGAGGAGGTTAAAATATGAGCATTGAATCAGCAAAGGCATTTATTGAAAAGGTAAAAACCGACGAGGATTTTAAAAGCAAACTGGCGCAATTACAGGACGGTCAGGCAAGACTTGACTTTGCCAAAGAAGCAGGCTTTGATTTTTCGGCAGATGAAATCGCAAAAGCTAAAGCAGAGCAGGGCCTCTCAGATGAAGAATTGGACAGTGTTGCCGGTGGTTGCGGACATGCATGTCTTGAAGGCATAGGAGATGTTTCGGTCTGGTAATAAACCCTGTGGCAATGAAATTTTACCCTAAAAAAAGACGTTAATACGTCTTTTTTTTTAGATATTCAAAAATATTCTATTTTGGATTCTGACTTCTGTATTCTCTGAATTTCTATGTCGGTCGAAGTTTACCTATATTTAATCTACATAAAGGAGAACTTTATCCCAACAATTTGCAGATATATATTTTTCTTTTCAGAAGTCCAACGGGCAAGGCTTAGGTGGAAATATTTGATATTCATTAAGGAATGCGCGATCCTGATCATCAAACCTGCTTACTAAGACTGACGCCAACTCCAATTCGCGCTTTCTCAAGCGGCAAATCTCTTCTGGAGGTGTCCAGGCAGACCCACAGGAACCGGCGTTGTCATGCTTGCATCCTCCTGCACAGTAATAACGAGCAAAACAGGCGGAACAAATTGACATTCTGGTAAGAGGAGATTCCCGAAAGTTTTCTTTCAAACCGATTTCAAAAATATTTCCCAGTTTGTATTCTTCAAGACCGACGAAACGATGGCATAAATAGATATCTCCTTCACAGGATACTGCAACGAACTTAATCCCGGCACCACAGGCATAGCGAAGTTTTTTATTATGCAAAAGAGCCAATAATGCTTGAGATAGCTGGGCTTTAGACCGCAGAATTTTCAATGATTCATTATCCCTTTTTTTAACAAAATCAAACCACAACTGCGCTTCTCGCTCCAATTCCAGCAAAAGTCCATTCAGATTTCTTTCATTTGCTTTTGCGGACTTTTTACTTGCTCTAGCATCAAAAAGAGAGGGGGATGCAGGCAAAAGCGTTACTTCCGGGAAACCAATTTCCTTAAGGGCGTTTTTAATTATATCAGTCTTTTTGTCGTCAACTAACACAGCATGAACGCGGGTATCCGGTTTTACTTCCAACAGTCTTTTTATGCGGGGCAGAATAATGTCGTATGAGCCCTTTCCCCCGGGAAAAGGCCTTTGCCTATCTTGAATTTCCCTTGGCCCGTCCATGCTAACCAATACATTGACGTCATACTCCTGAAGGAACTCAATCACTTCTTGGTCAAGCAAAGTAGCATTGGTGGTAACATTAAATTTTACTGACTTGCCAAGAATTTCGGCACTTTCCCGGGCGTAGGCTGCAACTTTTTTAATCAATGGGAAATTTAAAAAGGGTTCACCACCGAAAAAAGATATATATACTTTTTTCATGTTCCCCGCCTGCTTTAGAAGCCAGTCCACTGTCTGAAAGGCAGTTTTTTCTTCCATAAAACTGCCGGTCTTCTCTTCATAACAATAGACACACTGAAGATTACAGGCATGGGTGACAAAAAGAGCGATGCTGATTATCGGGGAGCACACTTCTTGATACTTTAAGTTATCCTCAAGTTCAAAGGATAACGGGTCTCCGGGTGATATCTTTATATAAGCTTCAACTGTTTGTTTATTAACAAACCTTGCCTGCATCTTCTCTATATCAATTAGATAATTATCACCATCATATTGAAAAATATGGTAAGGCTTAACCACCTGTTTATTGTTCAATGGATATCCCTCTTTCCTTTGTTGCTTTAAAGTTAATACGTACGATAAGCTGTACTATTACAAAAAAACACTGATATAATTAAAAAAACACTATTTATTGTAATACTATTCATTTTTTGTCGTATTAACCGTTAATGAATAAATTCCTTAGGAGTCCGGAAAGGCAGGAGAGGCACTTTTGAAGAAAAACTGCATGGTTTTTGTAATATTCAGCCTGTTTTTATTATTAATTATGACAGGCTGCATGCAGCAGAAACCGAAAGAGCAACAGGAGATAGTCATAGGGGTGGTATGGCCTTTCGCTTCCGGTAATAACCTGTTTAACGAAGGTATTGATTTAGCCGTAAAGGAGATAAACAGCCAAGGCGGAATTAACGGCAAGAAACTCACACTGCTTAAAGAAGATGACGGCTCTCAGGTTGTCAAAGGCATATCCATTGCAGAAACTATGGCTGAAAACATGTCTGTTCTGGCTGTGATCGGACACAGAAATTCTTTTGTTTCCCTTCCGGCTTCCGCGATCTACGAACAGGCAGGACTAACCATGCTATCACCTGCTTCCACTGATCCTGAGCTTACCCAAAACAGTTTTCGGTATGTCTTCCGTAATTTGCCCGGGGATGATGAATTTGCCAGAATACTGGCAGGATATCTGGCAGAACAGGGCTTAAGAAGGATGATTATTTATTACTCAAATGAAGCTTACGGTGTAGGTTTGGCCAATTCTTTTGAAACCCAGGCAAATAAGCATGGAATAATGATTGTTGACCGTTTTAATTATTACTCAGGAACAGATGGATTGAAGCGCTTGAACAATAGGTGGCAGGCCTTTGGCTATGACGGAATATTTGTAGCTACCTCAATGCCTGGAGGAGCCCAATTTATTCATGACGCCGGAAAAGCTGGTATTAAAGGACCTTTTGCCGCAGGCAATGCACTGGACTCTCAGGAACTTTTTAATATTGCAGGTTTGAATGCGGAAGGAACTACTATTGGTTCCGTATTTAATCCGGATAGTGAACGCTCTGAAGTTAAAAATTTCGTTAAATCCTTTCGTAATGAATACCGATTGGAGCCCACTGCTTATGCAGCCTTAGGTTATGATGCGGTTAAGATGATAGCTTTTGCTATCGAAAAAAAAGGAGTGGAAGACAGGGAGTCATTGGCTGAAGGGTTAAGAAGTTTGGGCCTCTGGGCTGGTGTCTGCGGAGTGCATGAGTTGACCACATCTGGAGATGATTTGGGGGATTTGGTAGTACTTAAGAAATTAAAGGACGGTAAATTTGTTTCTTTAGAGAAATAAGAGGTGCTGGGCATGGAGAAAAACATATTCCGGGAGGTATCTTTAAAGCGGCTTTCATCACCGGAACAACTTGATCAAATTATTAAAGTAACCTCACCAAAAGGGTGGATGGCATTGGTCGCTATAGGCCTTCTTTTGGTTAGTGCAATAATCTGGAGCTTTGTAGGCAATATTCCCACCAAAATATCTGGAAAAGGCATCCTCTTAAATAACGCAGGTGTATATTCCTTAACCCATGACACTTCGGGGCAGGTTATAGATCTGCGTTTCAATGCCGGAAACAAAGTGCAAAAAGGAGATACGATAGCCAGAATACATCAACCGGAATTGATAAGAGAGATCAATGAACTTCTTGGCTCCCTCCACGAACTGGAGTCAAATGGTTCAAATAACACGTCGTCATATCATGAACTTTCTGATCGGGTGGAGCAACTGCGGACAGAATTAGATTATCGTTCACAAATTGTATCCCCCATTGAGGGTCATATTTTAGAGCTTAGTATGCATCCAGGCAGTATCATTCAACCTGGTCAAACACTGGCAACATTGGAACAATATGGTTCCACCGTTAGGCTGGAAGCAGTACTCTATGTTCCTGCCGAACTTGCAGGAGAAATTCAATCCGGAATGGAAGTTCAAATATCTCCCTCAATCGTCAACAAAGAAGAATATGGCTATATGCAGGGAAGGATCACCTCGGTTGCGGAATATCCGGCAACAACCCAAAGCATGATGCAAACCTTGGGTAACGAAAATCTTGTCACTTTATTGGCAGGGCAGGGGGCACCACTGAAAGTACAGGCCGACCTTATTCCCGATAGCAAAACCATAAGCGGCTATAAGTGGTCATCACCTGCCGGGCCGCCCATTGCAATAGCCAGCGGCACTTTGGTTCAAGGCGACATCGTTATTGCCAGAGAAAGACCAATTGCCAAAGTGATTCCTTTTTTCAAAAAATAAACCGGTGAAAGAGGATAGAAATTAAGTGGGTGAATGAATCTTGGGTAGAAATATTAAAGAAAGAAAAGCGTTTAATCTTGCCAGGGTACCCACTGTTCTACAGATGGAAGCTGTGGAATGCGGGGCTGCATCTTTGGCCATGATTTTAAGATACTTTGGAAAATATGTGCCGTTGGAGCAGATCAGAATAGCTTGCGGAGTTTCGCGAGACGGTATTAAGGCCAGCAATATTCTTAAGGCAGCTAGGCAGTATGGTCTTGAAGCTAAAGGCTTTCGCAAGGAACCAGAAAGCTTAAAAAGCATGACCATGCCGGTTATTATCCATTGGAATTTCAGCCATTTCATGGTGCTGGAGGGATATCGTAAGGGGAAATTCTATTTTAATGATCCTGCCTGTGGAAGACGGAGCGTATCAGAAGAAGAATTCAATCAGTCTTTTACCGGAGTTACCCTTACCTTTGAACCTACATCGGATTTCCGGAAAGATGGCACTAAACCAAGCCTGATTTCTGGTCTTGTCAAGCGTCTTCGGGGCTCCAAAACTGCTTTGGCTTATGTAATGCTTGCCGGGCTGGCCCTGGTCATTCCGGGCCTGGT
>CAZHAJ010000055.1:0-7462 GCA_964530215.1 uncultured Peptococcaceae bacterium
ACTTTTTGTAGCAATACCATATAAAGTACAGTTCCCCCAAGGATGCTAATAAGGTTGCTTCGTTTCCATAAGTGCAGAAGCACTACTGTCAATAGCGAGATCAATTCCGGAGCACCATATGGTACCTGCAGAAGGTTAACATTTCTTAGGCAGTATACCAGTAGCATAGCCATAATGGCCGGAGGCAGAATTTTTCCTATATATATGACGGTTGAGGGAAGTTTTTTGTCCTGACCAAAAAATAAAAAGGGCATAACTCTGGTGAAAAAGGTTACACCTGCCACTATCAGGATGATGGTCAAAGCACTTTGAGTGCTTACTGTTTGCATATAATTTCAGCCTCCGTGGTGCTTGGGATAATATTTTTTTTAAGTTTAGGCTTTGCCGCTAACAAAACAAATATAATTATAGCCATGGCAGGCAAGAGCATTTTTTCTGCTCCGAAAATTAACAGGGAAAGAATTGTACATCCAAAACCGGTAAGGGCAGGCCAACGGGTGGGAAATGATAGCCATTGTTCTACGCAGATCACGGCAAAAAGAGCGGTCATGGCAAATTCTATACCCATTGTGTTTAATGTGAGGAGAGAGCCGGCTGTTGCACCGATGACTGAACCGGTAATCCAGTATATATGATTAAGCAATGCCACTGCTAGGTAATATGACTGTTCGTTGACGCCGGATGGAACCTTTGAGGAACAGAGCAGGGCATATGTTTCATCGGTAAGGGAGAATATCATATAGAGCTTTTTTTTGCCCATCTTTTTAAATTTATCGATAAAGGAGAGCCCATACACCATATGTCTTAAGTTTACCAACAGGGTTACTAGGGCTACTTCTATTAGACCGGTGGGTGTATTAAAAAAGTTAATCATTACAAATTGCATAGAACCAGCAAAAATCATTATACTGATCAATGCAGCCCATAAGTAATTAAATCCTGTATTTTCAATTAACAAACCGAAAGCTATGCCGATAAACAGGTAACCCAACATCACCGGAACGGTTACAGGGAATGCTGCCATCAGAGCTTTCTTCATTTTAACTCCCCCAAACTAGTAAACATATTGCTAAACTAGCTAACAGTATATCATTAATTAATACAGAAGATTATAATTTAAAAGCATTTTTGATGATTTAAAAGGAAATTGCCTATGTATGTCGAATAAAATTTAAGAAATATTTTAGCATGATATCATATAAAAATACAAATAACTAACAGCGGGGGTTAGAGATGGATTATAACAATAGATTAAAGGATCACCTGGTAGACAAACTTTTTGAAGCAATGATTGCCTTGGAAGATTTAGAGGAGTGTTACAGGTTTTTTGAAGATTTATGTACTGTGGCAGAAATTAAATCAATGGCCCAACGTTTTGAAGTGGCAAAAATGTTAGAGAAGAATTGTACCTATGGAGACATTGTGGACAAAACAGGTGCCAGCACGGCCACCATCAGCCGAGTTAAAAGGTCTCTAAATTTTGGGGCAGACGGATACAAGCTTATAATAGATAAAATCAGAGACAGTAAAAAATAAATAGAGGAACTTAGGTTCCTCTATTTATTTAGCACAAAAAATTCTTGACTATACTAAGAAAAAATATTAACATATTATCTGTGTAACAATTTAATGTATTAAACTGATAGTAAGGGGGTAAAACCCGGTGGATATCTCTGTGAGTATTTGACGGGGATATTCTTGAATTAATCAACTGGGTTAAATGATGTGATAAGGATATTGGGTTATTCAGAAGCTATAGAAATGTTGGAAAGAAGAAATCGTCAGGATTCCGGTGAGTTGGAAGAAGCGGTGTCGGGAATAATTAGGGCAGTAAAGAAACAAGGTGATACTGCTTTGGTTGATTTCTGCGAAAAATTTGATGGCTGCAAGCTTCAGCCAAGCGAGCTTAAGATATCGGAACAGGAAATTAGACAGGCATATAATGAAGTGGATGATGATTTTTTGCAGGCCATAAAAAATGCGAAAAAAAATATAGAATCATATCACCAGAAGCAGCTGCACAATTCATGGATTGATCTTGCTAGGGACGGAGTAATGTTGGGCCAGTTGGTTAGGCCGTTACAAAGAGTAGGTATATATGTGCCGGGAGGAAAAGCAAGTTATCCTTCATCAGTATTAATGAATGCAATACCGGCAAAAGTTGCGGGGGTTAAAGAAATAGCAATGGTTACGCCGCCGGGCATGGACGGAGGTGTGGACCCGCATACTTTGGTGGTAGCGGCTGAAGCCGGAGTTACCGAGATCTATCGCATAGGCGGGGCACAAGCGGTGGCAGCACTGGCGTACGGAACTGAATCCATAAAACGGGTTGATAAAATAACCGGTCCGGGTAATCGTTATGTAACTATGGCCAAGCGCTTGGTTTTTGGAGTAGTGGACATTGATATGCTGGCGGGACCAAGTGAAATCCTAATTATTGCCGATTCCGAGGCTAACCCTGCTTATGTAGCGGCGGATTTGCTATCTCAGGCAGAGCATGACGAGATGGCAGCAGTAATCTTGATTACACCGGATAGAAATTTGGCTGATTTGGTGAACGTTGAGATCGGGTCGCAATTGCTTTCTTTAAAGAAAAAAGATATTGCCCGTAAAGCTATAGATAATTATGGTGCCATTATAATTACTGCAAGTATAGAAGAAGCCATTGACCTGTCCAATGAATTTGCTCCCGAACATTTGGAGTTGATGCTTGGGGATCCCTTTAGTTATTTGAACAGGATTAAATCTGCCGGGGCAATATTTATTGGCTCTTATACGCCTGAACCTGTAGGTGATTATATGGCAGGACCAAACCATGTGCTGCCCACCGGGGGTACAGCTCGTTTTTCTTCACCTTTAGGAGTGGATCAGTTTGTTCGTCGTACCAGCCTTCTTTATTATAGTCATAATGCTTTATCCAGGGAGTCCGCTGATATATTGAAGCTTGCCGAGATGGAAGGTTTAGATGCTCATGCCCGTTCTGTCAGTATAAGGTTTGATAAGGATAAGGACCAGAATATTGGTTTGGCAAGTGAGCAAAATAGCAACAGGGGAGGCATAGAAAAACAGTGAGCAACACTTTTGATATAAATTTTTTAATCAGATCTGATCTTAAGAGCTTGGAACCATATGAGACGCACTATGCACCCGGGGCAATCAGACTTGACTCAAATGAAAATCCCCATGACTTTCCTTCTCAGGTAAGGGATTATATAATGTCACAGGTTGGGCCTCAATTTTTCGGCAGATATCCCGATTCTATAGCCAGGGAACTGATTGCTGATTTGGCACAGTTTATTGGTGTAGACACCGCTAATATTATTGTGGGTAACGGTTCCGATGAGATTATTCAAAATATTATGCTGGCCTTTGGGGTGGGAAAAAATGTTTATATCACTACCCCTACCTTTGGTATGTACGGCATCCATGCTAGGGTAGCAGGTGCTCTGCCGGTGGAAATACCAAGGGGGCCTGGGTTTGAGGTGGACTATAATGCTTTGATAGAGGCTGAAGTGGACAATCCGGGTATAATTGTCATTTGCAGTCCCAATAATCCCACCGGCAATGCTGTTAATCCCAGTGATATCAAGAATCTTGCTGATTCAGTTAAATCTTTGGTTATAATGGATGAAGCATATATAGAGTTTGGCGGTGAAAGCTGCCTGCCACTGTTGGCAAAGTGTCCCAATCTGGCAATTATGAGGACTTTTTCCAAAGCATATGGATTGGCAGGCCTCAGGGTGGGATATATGCTGGCAGGCACACCCATTATTAAAGAACTGATGAGGATAAAGCAGCCTTTTAATGTAAATTCTTTTACCCAGATGGCAGCCAGATCAGTGTTAAGATATAATGACTTGTTCGGCAACTGCATAAAGGAGATTATTTCCCAAAGAGAAAATCTGGTTGAAAAGATGAGGGAATTACCGGATGTGATCCTTTATCCCAGTGCGGCTAATTATATTTTTTTTGAAACAGGAAAACCCGCCTATGATGTTTATTGTGGACTGATGGAAAGAGGTATAATAATAAGGTATATACCTGTACCCAATAGGGGTGATTTCTTAAGGGTAACAGTGGGTACAATCCGGGAAAATCAGTTATTTATAAGGGAATTGAAACAGATATTAAGCAGTTAATAATATAAAAAGTGAGGTTGTTGGATGTGTCTCAGTATCTTCGCAAAGCCTTTATAGAAAGGAATACAAATGAAACAAAGATTTTGATAGAGCTTAATCTGGACGGTGAGGGAAAAGTTTCTTCATCTACAGGGGTTGGATTTTTTGACCATATGATGGATCTTTTTGGCAGACATGCGGGCTTAGACCTTAAAATAAATGTTAAGGGCGATTTGTGGGTAGACGCCCATCATACGGTGGAAGATACTGCAATTTGTCTGGGCAGAGCAATTAAAGAGGCTTTAGGGGATAAAAGGGGGATTAACCGCTACGGACATATTATTTTGCCTATGGATGAAACACTAATGATAGTATCTTTAGATTTAGGGGGACGTGGTTTTCTGGGCTTGGATGCAAAGTTTCCCTCCCTTAGGGTGGGGGACATGGACACCGAGCTGGTGGAGGAATTTTTAAGATCACTGGCTATGAATGCCGAAATGAATCTGCACGTAAAGATGCTTGCCGGCAGCAATACACATCATATTATTGAAGCCATTTTTAAAGGTTTGGCCAGGTCGTTGAGAATGGCAATAGCTAGAGGTGACGGAAATGAGATTCCCTCTACCAAAGGAATACTTTGATAAAAAGCATAAAGGTTCAAAGAGCTAAGAGCCGGCTCCCAAATGCCGGCTTTTGCTGAGGATCAAGTTATAAATTCATCTCTTAAACGGAGGGTTTTAATATTGATTGCCATTATTGATTATGGTATGGGGAATTTGAGAAGTGTGGAAAAAAGCTTTGAAAAGTCCGGAGTGAACGTTGAAATTGTAAAGACACCCGGGGATTTGGATCGGGCCCGGGGTGTTGTTCTGCCTGGAGTGGGAGCATTTGCTGACGCCATGAAAAACTTAAAAAAAACAGGTATGGACGAGGCGGTAAAAAAGGTGATTGCAGAGGGAAAACCTTTTTTAGGAATCTGTCTGGGACTTCAACTTCTATTTACAGGCAGTGAGGAGTGGGGTTATAGCGAAGGTTTGGGGATTTTCCCGGGAATGGTGAGAAGATTGCCTGAGGGTCTGAAAGTACCGCATATGGGTTGGAATCAGGTTAGTTATCAGGTGAAATCGGAAATATTTGAGGAGGTACCAGACAACTCTTCATTCTATTTCATGCACTCATATTACGTTGATCCGGAACAAAAATCCATAAGGGCAGGGTTAACAGAATATGGTTAGGAATTTACATCAGCGGTACCTTATAAAAATGTTTTTGCTATTCAGTTCCATCCTGAAAAAAGCAGTACATTAGGTTTGAGAATTCTAAAAAACTTTGGGAGGATTGTTTCAAAATGATTATTTATCCGGCTATTGATATACGCGATGGCAGATGTGTGAGATTGGTTGAAGGAAGGCTTGATCGTGAAACCGTGTATTCTGATGATCCCGCTTCTGTGGCAGGATTATGGCAGGAAAAGGGAGCTCGATGGTTACACGTGGTGGATTTAGACGGATCCTTCAGCGGTTCTTTGCAAAATGTCGAGGCAGTGAAGATGATTAGAAAAAAGGTAAGCATCCCTATCCAGCTGGGTGGTGGAATACGTAACCTGGAAACAATTGAAAAGCTTCTTGATATTGGAATTAATCGGGTTATTTTGGGGACGGTGGCAGTGAACAATCCGAATTTGGTGGCGGAAGCTGTCCAAAAATTTGGGTCGGAAGCAGTGGTTCTAGGTCTGGATGCCAGAGATGGCATGGTTGCCATTGAGGGATGGGGAACCACTTCTGAAAAAAAAGCTGTGGATTTAGCGCTGGAAATGAAGGCGTTGGGTGTTAAGAGGATTATTTACACTGATATTGCCAGAGACGGTACTCTTACAGGAGTTAATATTCCTGCAGTAAGGGAAATGGCTGTAAAATCGGGAATATCGGTGATCGCATCGGGTGGAGTCAGTACTCTGGATGATCTAAGGGAAGTAAAAAAATTGACCGATGCAGGTGTAGAGGGAGCAATAATGGGTAAATCCTTATATGAGAAAACGGTATCTTTAGAAGACGCTCTTAGACTGGCAGACGGCGGACAGGAGGGGTAATGTGCTCACCAAAAGGATTATTCCTTGTTTGGATGTAACCGAAGGCAGGGTAGTGAAGGGTACAAACTTTGTTAACCTGCGGGATGCCGGTGACCCTGTGGATTTAGCGGCTTTTTACGATGCAGAAGGTGCCGACGAATTGGTTTTTTTGGACATTACAGCTTCTTCTGACGGTCGCAAAACAGTTTTAGACATGGTATATCGTACAGCGGGAGAAGTGTTTATTCCCTTCACAGTGGGCGGCGGAATCAGTACTTTGGAGGATATCCGATTGATGTTGTCTGCAGGTGCAGATAAAGTATCAATGAACACACCGGCAGTAAAGGATCCCCAGTTGGTTTCTAATGCTGCAGAACGGTTCGGCAGTCAATGTATCGTGGTGGCCATTGATGCAAAAAGGATTTCGGAAGGCCATTGGGAAGTATATATAAACGGTGGCAGAACGCCTACTGGAATTGATGCCGTGCAATGGGCAGCCAAAGTAGAAGCCTTGGGTGCTGGTGAAATTCTCTTGACCAGTATGGATGGGGACGGCACTAAGGACGGATATGATTTGGAATTGGTCAGAACTGTGTCCCGCAATCTGAACATACCGGTAATTGCTTCAGGTGGAGTAGGCAGTCCGGAGCATATATTGGCAGGTCTTACCGACGGTGAAGCTGATGCAGCATTGGCAGCTTCGATATTTCACTTTGGTGAATACAGGATAAAAGCTGTAAAGGAGTACTTAAGGGAACATGGGGTTCCTGTTAGACTTTAGAATTACCGGGGAATTCCAAAGAAGGGGGATATAATATGAGTTTCGATGTTAATTCACTAAAATATAATGATCAGGGATTGATTCCGGCCATTGTTCAAGATTATGAAACAAACGAAGTGTTAATGCTGGCATATATGAATAATGAAGCAGTGGCGAAAACTTTGCAGAGCGGAGAGACATGGTTTTGGAGCAGAAGCCGTCAAAAGTTCTGGCATAAAGGAGAATCTTCCGGCAACACGCAAAAAGTGTTGGGTATTTTTTATGACTGTGATAAGGATACTTTGCTGGTAAAGGTAACCCAAAAGGGAGCTGCCTGTCATAAGGGTTATTACACCTGCTTTCATAATAAAATAGAGTCTGACGGTGAGGTTAATGTTGTGGGTGAAAAAATCTTTGATCCCAATGAAGTTTATAAGAAGTAATGGTTAGAGCTTCGAAGTCAGAAGACAGAAGACAGAATCCAGAAGACAGAAGACAGAATCCAGAAGACAGAAG
>CAZHAJ010000055.1:7562-10694 GCA_964530215.1 uncultured Peptococcaceae bacterium
CAGAAGACAGAAGACAGAATCCAGAAGACAGAAGACAGAATCCAGAAGACAGAAGCTAGAAGTCAGAATATTAAGGCTCTCCTCTGTCTATTGTTGGGGTAGATCTCATAAAGGGAGAGTAAATAATTAGATGGAGAGATTGATGTTTTTGCATATCAATCTCTTTTTTTTAATCAAAAAATACACATAAATGCAGCAGCTTAAAATATTCCCACCATGAATCCCTGGTATTATTTTTAAAAAATTCTGGGCTTCTGTATTCTGTCTTCTGGCTTCTGTTTTTTTCTGACTTCTGACAACTGTATTCCTCTGAGTTTGTTCTTACTAAACCGGATTGGTAAAAATATGTGATATAATTTACGCAGGTTTTTTGCAACAGTAATTACGGAGGTATATATGGATATTTTTAATGATTTAAATGAACAGCAGATAAAAGCAGTGGAGAATGTACAAGGCCCTTTGTTGATTATGGCCGGAGCTGGAAGCGGTAAAACAAGAGTTCTGACCACAAGGATTGCACACCTGGTGAAAAACAAAGGTATAAAACCCTATGAAATTTTGGCAATAACCTTTACCAATAAAGCTTCCCAAGAAATGAAGGAAAGACTGTCGCTGATGATCTCCGACGAGTTTAGAGAAATGTGGGTTTGCACTTTTCATGCTGCATGTATGAAGATTTTAAGGAGACAGGCTTCTTTTGCAGGCTATCGGCCCGGTTTTACTGTGTATGATGATAGCGATCAACAGACAGTGGTAAAAGAGTGTTTGAAAGAGCTAAATATTGATGATAAAAAGTTCAATCCTAGGATGATTATCAATTCCATTTCACAGGCCAAGAACAGATTGGTGGGGCCGGAGGGATTTGAAGCCCAAGCTTATGATTTCTACAGCAAAGTGGTTTCCAGGGTATATGTGTTGTATCAAGAAAGGCTTATGCGAAATAATGCTTTGGATTTTGACGACATTCTGATGGTTACTGTTAACCTGTTTCGGAATAATCCCCCCGTTTTAAGGTATTATCAAGACAAATTTCGGTACATACTGGTAGATGAGTATCAGGATACTAACCATGCTCAATATTTGTTGATTAAAATGCTGGCGGAAAACCATCGAAATATTTGTGTGGTGGGTGACCCGGACCAAGGTATTTATAGCTGGCGAGGGGCTGATATCAGTAATATATTGGATTTTGAACAGGATTACCCCGAAGCAGAGGTGATTGTTCTTGACCGTAATTACCGTTCTACCAGGACCATCTTGGATGCGGCCAATCATTTGATCAGAAACAATCCCAACAGAAAAGAAAAAAAGTTATGGACAGCTTCCGAGGTTGGGTCTCCTATAGTGCTTTTTAGCGGAGATACCGAAAGAGAAGAATCTGATTTTGTGGCAGACAGAATACAAAGACTAAAAATCCAAAAAGGTGTTCCATATAAAGATATGGCTATTTTCTATCGCACCAATGCTATGTCCAGAGTGCTGGAAGAAGCCTTGATCAGAAGGGGTATCCCCTATCGGATTATCGGGGGTTTACGCTTTTACGATCGTAAGGAAATAAAAGATATTATGGCTTATCTTAGGTTGGTGGAGAATCCGGAAGACGAAGTGAGCTTATCAAGAATTATTAACGTACCTAAGAGAGGTGTCGGTGATATCTCTCTGCAAAAGATAACTGCTTATGCCCGTGAGAATCAAATGAACTGTGTGGAAGTATTAATATCTGCTGCCATCATTCCGGGTCTTACAGCTAAGGCAAAAAAGGCTTGTGAGTTACTGGGAAAGGTACTGCAGTCTTATACTTTGCAAAAGGAAAAAATAACGGTAACTGAAATTGTCCGGGGTATACTGGAAGATACCGGCTATTGGTGGGAACTGGAGGCGGAAAAAACTGTGGAATCCCAAAGCAGGCAGGAAAACCTAAAGGAGTTCCTGTCTGTTACAGATGATTTTGACACCAATGCAGATGATCCTTCTTTATCCGAGTTTTTATCCGGGATTGCATTGTTTTCAGACATTGAGGATTCAGGGGAGCAGTGGGAACAAGTGGGATTGATAACACTGCACAGTGCCAAAGGGTTAGAATTTCCGGTGGTGTTTTTGGTGGGCATGGAAGAAGGAGTTTTCCCTCACTCCAGAGTATTGGATGATCCACAGGAATTACATGAGGAGCGTAGACTGGCTTACGTTGGAATCACTAGGGCAAAAGAGATGCTGTATTTAACTAGGTGTTGGCAGCGAACATTATATGGTTTTACTAAATGCAATGAGCCCTCAAGATTTTTAAAGGAAATACCAAAAGAGTTTGTCACTCTTATTGACCCTTTGGACGGAGAAAAACCAAAAGACATTGAAGATCCCAGCGGTATCAAGGGTATTACTACAGGTGCAAGTTTGTGGGGTAAGCAGCTTAAGAAAGCTGTCATTCAATCCTTTTCGGTGGGAGATTTGGTAATGCATAGTAAGTGGGGACTTGGAAATGTTAAGGAAGTACGGGGCAAAGGAGAATCCGCAGAAATAACGATAGACTTCCCGGGACAAGGCTATAAAACTCTTCTGGCGAGATATGCACCTATAAAAAAGTGCTAAATAAAGTGTTAAATAACGAAACGATACTAAGGAATCGATACACGGCTCACCAGTGGCATTTGTCGAGGTGATTGATTGTCTCGTTTGCTGGCGGTGGTGATATTGACCGCCATTATTCATCTTATAAACACCCTTATATATTCGGTCAGGGTTTCCGGGGTTAAAACCGGAAGACTTGCTACTGCCTTATCTTTATTTAATGTAATTTTCTTGATTTCCAGTACCGCCAATATGATTCAGGGTCCACTGCTGGCAACTATTGTGGAGAGAGCTATTCATCGCGGTTGGGGTAACACAATTGGGGTGTCTATGGGAAAGGAGGCAACCTTCACCTCTCAGTATCTTGCACAGCTGGACATTTTAGCAGGGGAAATCAGAATTGTTATCTTTGCTGCCACCATGGGTACCTTAATGGGAACGTTCCTTATACCTATATTTATAAACATATTTATAAATATGATTAAGATTTTTGAGAAGGTGGGCTCTGTTCCAAAGATGGGGATATTGGCTGTGTTCTCACCCGGTAAGCTGATTCGATATGTCGCT
>CAZHAJ010000056.1:0-10580 GCA_964530215.1 uncultured Peptococcaceae bacterium
GGCTATATCAAGTCTGTTATTAAAGCAATATGCATTTATGTTAAATCTTCCCAGTCTTGTTTATCTTTCTATACTTCTTTTATGCAGTGGTCTGATATACTTGCTGGCTCTTTATTTGCTTGGTGTTGTAAAAAATGAAGACCTAAAAAAAATATTGTCGGTACTAAGGGCAGGATAACGACAGCGGGATAATGGAAAGAAGACTGTAGTGGATAAGTTTATAATTATACTTCTTTTGACTCAGATCAAAAGATACTATAAGTTCCATTGTTTAATGCGTTCCAGTTCACTGTGATCTGTGATATCCACATGTACCGGGGTAATGGTTATATAGCCTTTGGCTGTCAAACCGATATCGGTATCCTGGTGGTTATCCTCTTTGGTTGACACTTCCCCAGCCATCCAATAATAAACTCTGCCTCTGGGATCTGTCCTGCGGTCAAAGATATTCACATATTTCATATTGCCTAGACGAGCCACCTTTACTCCTAAAGGCTCGCCGGGAGGAACATTTATATTTAGCAGCGTCCCCTTTGCCAAACCTTCTCGGTGAACCATGGGTATTATTTTGGCAATAAAATCTGCTGCAGCAGAAAAGTTCAGATCTGTATAACTGGTGACGGAAGCTGCTATCGCAGGGTACCCGTTTATAACCGCCTCCAATGCTGCAGAAACTGTTCCCGAGTAAATAACATCTGTGCCCAGATTGGCACCCCGGTTTATTCCGGAAACAACCAAATCCGGGGGTCCCTCCAACAACTCTTCCAGAGCTAACTTTACACAGTCGGCAGGAGTTCCGTTAACTGACCACCCCACAGATTTTTCAGAAGCATAGCTTATCTCACATATGCGAAGAGGTTTATGCATAGTTATTCCATGCCCAATGGCACTTCTTTCACGATCGGGCGCCACCACATATATTTTTTCTATCTCTCTTATTTTCTCCAGCCGTTCCCTGAGAGCATTAATACCGTCAGCAGAAATACCATCATCATTGCTAATAAGTACTTTCATAACATCCTCCTGAGATATCAAACGTTCTTTTATTTAGTATTGTTTAACCTCTTTAAATATTCATGCGACTACACCTCGTAGATAGTAATTGTCATATTATCTTTTTCGCCATCCTTGGTTAACCCAAACATTAAATTTTTATCCTTTAAGTTTTTATTTAAAAAATCAACCACAAGGTACATCTGTTCATAGTTTGCAAATGATTTGTGGGCGATTAGTTCCAGTTTGCCATGTTCTTTTCCCGTATCCTTGTTCATTATCTTTCTCCCCTTTTAATCTCTTATCAATGAAAGAGCTTCTGCCCTAGTCACTTCATTTTTCTGAAACATACCCCTTACCGCTGAGGTCACAGTTTTGGAGCCCGGTTTTCTAACACCGCGAAAGGTCATACACATATGTTCTGCTTCTAGAACAACAAGCACCCCATGGGGAGTCAGTTTTTTCATAATCGCATCCGCTATTTGTGAAGTCAGTCTTTCCTGAAGTTGGGGCCTTCTGGCGAATCCCTCCACGACCCTTGCTAATTTTGAAAGACCGGTTACTTTTCCCCCTCGGGGTATATAAGCTACATGAGCCTTGCCGAAAAAAGGAAGTAAGTGATGCTCACACATAGAATAAACCGGAATATCCTTTACCAAGACCATTTCCTCATGATCTTCCGGAAACACTTTATCTAAGTGTTCTTCAGGATCCTCTGTTAAACCGCTAAAAACCTCCTGATACATTCTGGATACCCTTGCTGGGGTTTCAATCAATCCGTCCCTGTCAGGATCTTCACCAATTGCCTCTAATATCATTCTTATAGCTCTTTCAATCTTTTCAGTGTTCACCAATTTATACACCCCTCATACCTTCTATCAAACATAATTTGTTATAGTTGAGCCATCATAACATGAGCCTGGGGTATTATTCTTACCTCCTTGAGCAGTCTCTGACCCATTGCCTGCAGCTGCAAACCCTTATCCGGAGATAATAAACATTTGCCTTCTCCGGTTAATGGCTGAATTATCAAAGGAATACCACTGTCAATTGCTTCAATCAGTTCCAAAGCCTGTTTATATTCGTTATCAACAACATTATCATCTACCACAACTTTAACAAAAACCTCTTTACTATTGGCAATTTCTAAAAACTTATAGTGTTTGTCCCACATGGGTATATCCCGGGTTACCGAGGGCAGCTTAATATCCATCGATATTATGTCTATTTCATCAATTAATATTGACAACTGCTCCGGCAATGTTCCATTAGTTTCCAGGTAAACCTTCTTGCCCAATTTCTTTATACTGGATAAAAGTGAATTAATGAACTCTACATGCAGCAATGGTTCTCCTCCGGTAAAGCTAATGGAATGTGGATCTGTTGCTCTAATCAGTCTTTTTATATTATTCGAAACATCTGAAATATCCATAGGATTAGACCATTCTTCAAACACTCTCTTTCCTGGTTTAACCTCTACTCGACATATATCTTTTTTCTTGTTAGTATCACAAAATCTGCAGGCTAAATTGCATCCGCAAAACCTTACAAAAACTTGTCTAAACCCAATATATGGACCTTCTCCTTGAACTGATGAAAAAATCTCACTAATAAAAGTCTTAAACAATTAACCAACCCCTCTGACTTTACAACAGGCCAGACGTACGGAAGCCATTTCTTTCTTATATAACTCACAAATACTTAAACCAAATCCCCTTACAGCCTCTTCTGAATATCCAAGGTCACAAAAACCCACTGTCTTGACCGGTGTACCCTGGGATACTACATTCAAAGCGGTATGAATCATTGTTGATACCGGCGTTACGGTAGCAATGGAGACCGAAAACTTACTGTCTTCGACAAATAAATCATCTCCCACTCTTATTAAGTTAGGCAGTCCCATTTTATCTTTTATAATAGATATAAGCATTCTTTGTCTAAGTACTGCTTTCTCCAGATCATGATCAAAATGCTCGATTATGAAGTGGAGCATATCCGGTCCGAAAATAGTATCCCCCGCCAGCACATCTTCAACATCCACCATTTCGGATAAAGTAACCCTGCAAGGTCCTCTAAAACAAACAATACTATCACCCTGAAGACCAAAATTTTTGTAAGCCCAGAGAGAAGAAAGCTGTTCTCCTGTATAAAGGATTTTTTCATCATGGAAATAAATATGCATATAGATCACCCTAAGATTATTTTTCTTCCTGTATATTATTTATAGCCCTAAGATACCTTAAGCAGCTTTCACAACCACCACAAACATTCTCTCCGCCATGATAGCAGGTCCAAACGTAATCCAAAGGAGCACCTAATCTTTTCCCCAGCTTAATAATGCCCACTTTATCTAACATCTGTGTATAACTTATCACCTTAATTTTTTTTAAAGTCGATAACTGCAAAGCTTTATTACAAGCCAATAAAAACTCTCTGCTGTTATCGGTAAATGTTTTTGCCTCCTCAGCATTAAACCCGGTAACAACAACCCTGCAATCCATAGTCTCGGCAAATGAAGCTGCAATATTAATAAATAGTCCATTACGATTGGGGACCCACACATCTTTTGCAGTTTCTAACATTTTATCATCGTGGTCAAGATCAATATCCTTAGGCTCAGGAATATCATTTGATACATTTACCAAAGATGTTTTAGTTATCTCACCTAAAAAGGGCAACGAAATCACCCTATGCCTTAGATTGTAATAGCCGGCTATTTTGGATGCCGCCTCTATTTCCCTAGGCATTGCACGTTGACCATAGTTAAAGGTAAGACAGAGCTTAACCTCACCTTCCCTCAAAGCTTGACCTAATGAGACTGTTGAATCAAGGCCACCGGACAATAAGACTATACTGGACATTTCTTATTCCTCCTGATATGAAGCTGATGCCTCAGGAGACTCCCAAATCTCAACCTTAAAAATCTTTATATTTAACTGCAACTCAGCTATTTTTTCTTTCATCTTATAAAATACATAGCAAGCCAAATTTTCTGCAGTGGGATTTTTCTCACAGAAAACCTCCAGTTCATTAAGATAACTGTGGTCAAAGGGTTTGATAATATCATCCACGAGATTTTTTAATTCTTTAAAGTCCACCAGCATTCCACAATCATCCAGACCCTCACCCTTTACGGCAACTTCCACCGTCCAGGTGTGACCGTGCAGAAAAGCACAGCTTCCGCTATAATTAAGCAACTTATGTGCTGCGGCAAAATTTCTCCTTACTTTTAATTTAAACAAAAGTCCAGCCCCCAGATATAAAAATTGGATAATTAAGCTATAAAGGTTTAAAGGCAATATTGATACTATCTACATACTAAGCAATATAACCGCAGGGTCCTGTAGAGCACTTACCACAAACATCGCATAAACCTAAATCCTCATATATTTTTGAATTCTCCAATAAAACATTATAACATTCTTTTTTATTCAAACTATCTTTATTAAGTGCTCCCACCGGACAAACTTTAATGCAATAACTACAATTTTCTGGACATCTATAATAACGTTCTTTTTTATGGGCGTCCTCGGCAAGTATACCCGGATCCCAGTTAGTTATTATCGAACCTATCCTTCCGGCACATCCCTTGTCGGTTATAAGAAGACCGTTAGTGCCAAAGCTTCCTAAGCCACATGCAAAAGCAACATGTTTATGGGACCAAAAAGAAACCAGTTGTTTTGAGTCAAAATTGTGGGTTGGCTTTGTCCAATAACTATTAATTCCTTGTCCTTTAAGATAATCTGACATCTTATCTGCAATCTCGGCCAGCAAATAATTAGTATCAACGTATGCTTTGGCCCATAGTCTTGAGGCATTTCTTCCTGCCCTATTGCTGTCGACTATATTTTTTTTGAAGGGTAAAAAATAGGCAAACACAGATTTGGCACCCTCTAACAAATCTTCAGGCTGCAAATGCCCGCTGTGCCCAATTTTTTTTAGTTCTTTTATATACCTATTGTCTATACCGGCAACTTTTATTATTGGTTCATCATATAGCTGCGAACCACACTGCATAATAGCATCTTCAATAATCTGTGATAAATTTTCCAACATGGCTATAACCAGGACCTTAGCCTCCTCATATCTGTGATTATGATCTGTTTTCTTTCTAACAGGATCGCTTTTTGCCTTCTTAAGTCACTTAGAATTCGATTGGCAGTTTCCCTAGAGGTCCCTATCATACTGGCAAGGTCCTGGTTTGTAAGGGACATATCAATAATGGTACCCCGTTCGCTGGGGACACCTTGTTCTGCAGCCAAGAACATAAGCATACTGGCCATCCGTCTTGAGGTGTCTAATAATGCCAGTTCATTTATCTGTCTTTGGGAGTTGCGCAACCTTCTTGACATAATTTTCAACATTGCCAAAGCTATTTCGGGATTTGCCAAAGTCAATCTATCCATATCCGAATTTTTTATCATTCCGATCTTGGAATCCTCAACTGCCTCCGCTGTAGCAGGATAAGGGCCTCCGTCATATAGAACAACTTCGCCAAAAACCTCACCGGGATGTATAAAATGCAAAATCTGCTCCCGTCCATCGTCAGCCTGAGTAGAAATTTTCACTCTTCCCGTTCTTAAGAAATATACTGCTTCCCCCTTTTCGTCTTCAATAAAGATAACCCTGCCTTTGCGGTAAATTCTCTCAGCTATTAACTGGTCAATTTCCGTTAGCTGCTGTTCATTGAGGGAGCAAAAAAGCGGGTTGTTTTTTAGGTAAGCTAAATACTCAGACAGAGCAATCACTCCTTATGATAGAAAAGTCTATACATTAAAACTCCTGACGCGGTATTTGACTCCTAACTCTTCTGCTATCTCCCGACACTTGTCCACATCAACACCCGGCCACTTCACCACCGATAAGGTTATTTCGGGTATAATACCTATACAGCTTTTTATAAAATCAATAACAGCCTGGTAAGATTCATTACCCAACTTGGGCAGGCATATTTCCCTGTAAACCTCATTGTTTTGTGCATTGAGACTTATACTAATCCTGTCCACTAGACCTTTTAGCTGCAAGATACTCCCAGAGCCGTGAATAATATCCGCATGACCGTTGGTATTTACCCTAATTGGCAAATTTGACAGCTTTTTTATATGAGCTGCTACATGCTTAACCAAGTCCAGCCTAATCAACGGCTCTCCATAACCACAGAATACCACTTCTTTATATAATGATAAATCACCGAGGGAGCCGATAACCTCATCAATATCGGGCTCTCTTTCCAGCCAAAGATTATAACCTACCCCGTCTTTGGTATTCCTAATGCAGAATGTACAGTTACAGGTACATCTATTGGTGATATTTAAATATAACTTATTATCTATTACATAGGACAGCACAAAATCTTTCAAAACAACTCTCCTCCGTTATAATACTGAAAAATCTTCAATAATGATTTCTAAGTTAGAACTATTATTTGAAAGATAAATAATAGTTGTCATAAATAATCCGGTCCAGAATAAAAATGTGGTATAAAATTCCTGGAGGTGTATTATGACTGCTAACAAGCCCGGCTCAAATAATTCTATTATAAATGTCAAAGCAACGATTAACGGGACTTTAATAGCTGCAACCGTATCTGTATTCTGTGCTTTAATTCTTGCTATAGTATATCATGTAAGTGGATTTATGGATCCTTCCCTGCCATTAGGCTCGTCCATAATTATTTTTATCGGAGTCCTTGCCGGCAGTTATTTTACTTCCAAAAAAGCAGGCACTAAAGGGCTCTTTCATGGATTGGCGGTGGGAACAACTGTCTTTATTCTCATCGTTGGACTGATAATTTTTCTGCCGGTTGACATTGCGCCTATGACAATAATTAACAAAATTTTTGTTTGCCTTATCGCAGGAGCAGTGGGAGGAATCTTCGGAGTATCTTATCGTTAAAGATACCATATACAAAAAAACAAGGGACAGACTTACCTGTCCCTTGGAGCTATTTCCACACTTTTAACAACATACTCCTGACAAAAGACGGCAGTTTGACAAAATACACCTTCAATAACATCACCCCTTGTCAAATAATCCCCTGCAACTCCCAAGTTCATTATCAACTAAATTAAGGTTTACTATGTATAAGACTTCAATTTTTTGAGAGTCTTTTCCTCCATACTATTAATATTCAACATCCGGTGAAACGGTGACAAAAATATGCTTTATAAATTTATAATTTTGGTATCTTAATTGAGCTCAGCATCATTAAAGATAGCAAAACTACCAAAGCAGCATCAACCAACACATGAATTTTTCCAGCCAACAGTATCATTAGGGCTATCATGGATCCTGCAATTGTTATGGGAATTCCCAAAAAATATTCCCCTACGTTTAAGATATTAAATCGTGCCAACCTTAATGCACCACAAAGCACAAAAAGCACCATAATAGCTATTCCCAATACACCAAGAATATTTAATTTCCAAAGATAAGCAATTATAGCCGGGGCCACACCAAAAGAAACCATGTCGGCCAAGGAATCTAGTTCCTTACCAAACTCTGAACTGGCGCCTATTTTCCTGGCCACTTTGCCGTCAAAACGGTCCAGCAATGCAGCCACCAGAACCAACAAAGCTGCCAAAGCAAATCTCCCTTGAATAGCATAGGTCATAGATATCATGCCGATGGCTAAGTTTGCTCCCGTTAAAATATTTGGCACCATATTAACACTCATCAGGGAACCTCCCTATCACTGTCTCTCCGCCCTTTACCTTTTCCCCTGGTTTAATAAGAATATTTACATCCACAGGAAGATATATCTCTGTACAGCTGCCAAATTTAATAATCCCAAATATTTGTCCCTTTTCCAATTTATCGCTTTTCCCGACATAACATAGTATCCTGCGAGCAATAAATCCAGTTATCTGACATACCAAGACTTTTATTCCTGAAGCATCAATTCCAATGTAGTTTCTTTCATTAATCTCTGATGCATGACTCTTAAAAGCCGGCAAAAATTTTCCGGGAACATATTTAATATACTTAACTTCACCAGCCAACGGAGAGCGATTAAGGTGAACGTTGAACACCGAAAGAAAAATACTAATTTTATTTACCCTTCCTCCAATGAAGTCATTTTCATCTGTCTCAATTACTGACATTACCACCCCATCAGCAGGAGATACAATTAGCTTATCATTCTCGGGAGGTGTCCTTTTGGGATTGCGAAAGAAAAAAGCTACAAAAATAAAAAGCAATGTTGTAACGATACTTCCAGGTTTATATAAAAAAAACAGAGACACTGTAATTACAAACAGTATTATTAAATATCCCCATCCTGCACTGGCAATAGGAAAAACTTCCCTCTTCATACCTCTCCTCCAGACCCTTTAACCAATTCTGTCATAATAATTAACCAATTGTATAAAAACAAATCACTACAACAGTTATTGGGCGATTCATTTAATTTATTTTAATACAACTTCCATTAGACCATCCTGAAGCTGTATATATGTAATACATTTATACTATGTATAGAAAAAGCTTAGTAAAGGGGTTGCCACAAAATATCGCCAATCTAGTGGGCAGCCCCTTTAGCTTCCGATAATTTCTTTATCAGGTTTATTTAATATATAATCCAATATTTCTTCTGCAGCAGTGAAGGGATCGATCTTTCCTTTCACCGCCTTTTCTAGAATATCATTTATCGCTTTGTTATTTGTTTGTAAAGACATTAATTTTTGCCAACGATCATTTACTATCTCCAATGTTTCTTTTCTTATTCTATCCTTTCTTATTGATTCCAGCAACTTATTTTCTTTTATATAATTTTTATGCTTTAAAATTGTTTCCATCAGGCATTGAATTCCCTCATTATTTAGAGATGAAACCTGAACCACCGGGGTCTGCCAATCAAGAATTTCTTTCTGCCTATTTAACATTTGATTAATATCGGATTCCAGTTTATATGCTCCGGGAAGATCACATTTATTTATCACAAAAATATCTGCAATCTCCATTATGCCAGCCTTTATTGTTTGAATTGAATCACCGGTTCCGGGAGTTAATACAACCAAGGTGGTATCAGATACATCAACTATATCTAACTCAGCCTGCCCCACTCCAACTGTCTCCACAATGATCCAATCGAAACCAAAGGCGTCCAGTGCCTTAACGGAATCCTTGGTGTTTCGTGCCAGTCCTCCAAGGCTTCCTCTGGTACCCATGCTTCTGATATAAACCCCTGGATCCTGATAGTGGTCCTGCATCCTGATCCGATCCCCCAGCAATGCCCCTCCGGTATATGGACTTGTGGGATCAACTGCAATAATTCCAACGGTTTCATTTTTCCTTCTGATATGTGCCGTTACCCTGTCCGTTAACGAGCTTTTGCCTGCTCCTGGTGAACCTGTTATCCCCAACACATGAGCGTTTCCTGTAAATTTATAAATTTTTTTCAGCAATCTGATTTTATCTGGAGATTCATCTTCAATTATAGAGATTATTTTAGCTAATGCTCTAAATTTTCCTTGAGTCATATCATCAATCAGACTATCTATGTTACTCTCCAGCACTAACACACCCTTTATTACTTTGTGACTCTATTTCCTTGCTTGTATCTGAAAAAACAATCATATTTCCAAACGATTTTAAATAAATTAAATGAAGAAGAAATGCTTCTCCTCTCCTTAGGAATGCTGTGACCGGAAGGTCACAGCATTCTGTCGTCACAAACGATTGTAACATCGAAAATAATATTTACTGGTGCATACCCTCTAAATATTTCTCCGCTGACACTGCTGCTATTGCACCGTCCGATACCGCAGTAACCACTTGTCTAAGCGTCTTTTTCCTGACATCACCGACCACGAAAAGTCCGGAAACTTCGGTCCGCATTTCATCATCTGTAACAACATAGCCATTCTCATCCAGTTTAACCATTTCTTTTATTAAATCGGTGCTTGGATTATATCCCACATAAATGAAAACACCGTCCACTTTTACTTCTTCAATTTCATTGCTTATAACACCTTTTAAAGAAATTGATTCCACTGTATTTTTTCCTTTTATTTCGATGGGTATTCTTTGCAGTAAAAACTCTATTTTATTGTTCTCCTTAGCTTTTTGCTGAATAGATTTAGCTGCCCTAAACTCATTGCGCCTGTGCACAATATAAATCTTATCCGCAAATCTGGCTAGAAAAACGGCCTCCTCCAATGCTGCATCACCGCCGCCGATAACTGCAACCTTTTTATTTCTAAACAAAGCACCGTCACAAGTGGCACAATACGATACTCCCCGCCCATGAAAATCTTTTTCACCAGTGATTTCTAAAAATCTTGGTTTTGCACCGGTAGCGATAATTACAGACCTTACTTTATAATCTTGATCTTCAGATTTTACAAAAAAATAACCACCTTCTTTGGTTATCTCAGTCACTCCAGCATAAACAATCTCCAAGCCAAATCTCTTAGCTTGTGCCTCCATTCCAAGAGCCAGTTCGGGGCCCCCGACACCTTCGGCAAAACCTGGATAATTATCAATAATTTCAGTGCTCGCCGCAAGACCTCCCGGCATACTTTGCTCAAAAAGAACGGTGTCTAAGTCTGCCCGTGAACAATAGATGCCTGCTGTTAAACCTGCCG
>CAZHAJ010000057.1:0-10574 GCA_964530215.1 uncultured Peptococcaceae bacterium
TGTAAGCCATTGAGGCATTTCTCCATGATAGACAAACTTTAAGGATTCCGGCACTTTTAGCCAGGTTTCACCCAACGCCATTGCAGCAGCCAAATCGGTACTGCCCACTCCGGTTGAGAAGGCTCCCAGTCCACCGTAAGTACAGGTATGGGAATCTGCCCCTATTACCAAGTCCCCGGGGCCCACCAATCCTTGCTCTGGCAATAGGCAGTGTTCCACTCCCATTTGTCCCACCTCAAAATAGTTGGTGATCTGGTATTCCCTGGCGAAATTCCTCATTATTTTGGCCTGTTCGGCTGATTTTATGTCTTTATTTGGTACAAAATGATCCGGGACCAAAACAACTCTGTCCCGGTCAAAAACTTTGTCTACTCCAATCTTTTCAAATTCTCTGATGGCCACAGGAGCTGTAATATCATTGCCAAGGGCCAGATCAATTTTTACATTAATCAGTTCACCTGGCTCAACTCTCTCTTTTCCTGCGTGAGCTGCCAGTATCTTTTCGGTAATGGTCATTCCCATAAAGTGCACCTCTACTTTTTATATTATGGCCCTTGGGCCTTATGCCAATAAGTTAAGTTTTTTTAGCAATCTATCGCTTCATCGATTCCTTTGCCTGCCAATACCATGGGACTTACATTCTCCTTGGAGTCCACCAAGCAGTTTACTATTACCGCATTTTTACTGGACATTATTTGGGGCATAAGACTATCCAGTTCATCCTCGCTGTTTACAGTATATCCCTCCATATTGTATGCTTTAGCCAAAACAGCAAAATCCGGTACAAAGTCAAAATTTACTGCCATATACCTTCCCTGGGTGTAAAACTCCTGAAGCTGTCTCACCATGCCCAAAGTGCTGTTATTAAGAACAAAAATTTTAAGGGGCAGTTTTTGATCTTTTGCGGTGGCCAATTCCTGTATAGTCATCTGCAAACTTCCGTCTCCTGTTACCAGTATGACTTGCTTGTCCGGCAGACCTACCTGAGCACCCACTGCAGCCGGCAGACCAAATCCCATGGTTCCCAATCCCCCTGAGGAAATAAGGGAGGCGGGATTTTTAAAAGTGAAGTATTGAGCTACCCACATTTGATGCTGACCTACGTCAGTGGCCACCACCACCTCACCCTTGGTATAGTCCGAAAGCTTTTGAATCACGGCTTGTGGTTTTAGTTTGTCATCTTTGCTATATACCAGAGGATATTGCTTTTTATAATTCTGCACCTGCTCCAGCCAATCCGAGCGGTCTTTTTTCTTTACCTGAGTCAAAATATCTTGAAGAACGTGTTTCACATCACCCACTATGGGCACGTCAACCCTGATGTTTTTACCTATTTCAGCCGGATCAATATCCACGTGAATAACGGTGGCATTGGGAGCAAAACTGTCCAGCTTACCGGTAACCCGGTCACCAAAACGGGCCCCTAGAGATATCAATAAATCACAATTGGTCACTGCTAAGTTTGCATAGCGGGTGCCGTGCAAACCCAACATACCTAAGAAAAGCGGGTGATCTCCGGGGAAACTGGATAGACCCATAAAGGTATTGGTTACAGGCGCAGTTAATACCTCTGCCAACTCCTTTAACTCCGCGGTAGCGTTTGAACTGATAATTCCCCCTCCGGCATATATCACCGGTCTTTTTGCCTTCATCATCAGTTCGGCTGCTTCTTTAATTTTAGCTTTGTGACCTCCGTAAATGGGTTTGTACCCCCGAAGCTTTACGGTTTTGGGATATTCAAATTTAATTATTTCAGACGCAACATCCCTGGGTAAGTCCACCAAAACAGGTCCCGGTCTTCCTGTGGAAGCAATATGAAAAGCATTTTTAATTATTGCGGGAAGTTTTTTTGCATCCTTAACCAGATAATTGTGCTTGGTTATAGGCATGGTAATACCAGTTATATCCACTTCCTGAAAAGCATCCGTACCCACCTGACTGGTGGATACTTGTCCGGTAATAAGAACCAAAGGAATTGAGTCCATATAAGCATTGGCAATACCTGTGACCAAGTTGGTGGCTCCCGGACCTGAGGTAGCCATAACTACCCCTACCTTCCCGGTTACCCTGGCATATGCGTCTGCAGCATGCACAGCTCCTTGCTCATGTCGTACCAATATATGCTTTAAACTTTCAGACCGGTAAAGAGCATCATATACCGGAAGATTTGCCCCACCGGGATAACCGAAAATCACATTTACATCTTCCAGCTCCAAACAGCGAATCAGAGCTTCAGCAACTGATATTTCCATAACGATGCCCCCCATCTAATCTTCATCTTTTTTATCATCCAACGAGGTTGCCTTATAACCCCTTAGCATCGCTATCTTTCCTGTGCGCACCAATTCCTTAATGCCATACTGACGCAGGGATTCCTCAAAAGCATTTATTTTACCTTCATTACCCGTACACTCTATTGTCACTGTCTTCTTCCCCAGATCAACAATCCTGGCTCTGAAAACATCTGCCACCTGCATTATTTCTCCCCTTCTGGAGGGATCACAGTTAACCTTTAGCAGCACCAGTTCCCGGTCAACATATTCTTCCGGTGTAATATCACTGATTTTAATTACATCCACCAGTTTATGAAGCTGTTTGGTCACCTGTTCTAAAACATCATGGTCACCTTCCACCACAATGGTCATTCTGGAAACATCCGGTCTTTCGGTTCGCCCCACTGACAAGCTGTCGATATTATATCCCCTGCGACTGAAAAGTCCGGCTACCCGCGCCAAAACTCCGGGATTATTTTCCACTAAAACCGCTAACGTATGACGCATTTGCAACCCTCCCCCAAAAGCAGCTGCCAGCCACCAGCGGCTAGCCACCAGCTTTTTTTCTTATAATTTTTACATTATAATAATCAGTTTGTGTTTTTGCTGGCAGCTGTCAGCTATAGCTGGCTACTGAACTAACCCAACATATTTTTTAAAGATTCGCCCGGTGCCACCATAGGGAATACATTGTCTTCCCTGTCGATTATAAAGTCCATCATCACCGGCTTGCTGTTATTGATGGCTTGCTCCAATGCAGGCCTTAGTTCCGCTTCCTTTGTCACCCTGACACCATCGGCTCCATATGCTTCTGCCAATTTGACGAAGTCCGGATTTGCCAGTTCGGTGTACGAATAGCGTTTATTATAAAACAGCTCCTGCCACTGTCTCACCATTCCCAAAAACCCGTTATTTAAAACGGCCACATTAACCGGCAGCTCGTAGTTAACCGCTGTGGCAAACTCTTGGGTATTCATTTGAATACTGCCGTCACCGGCAATATTAAATACAGTCTCATCAGGGCAAGCCACCTGTACTCCTATGGAAGCAGGAAAACCATATCCCATAGTTCCCAGACCACCGGATGAGATGTAAGAACGGGGCCTTGTGTAGGTATAGTATTGGGCGGCCCACATCTGATGCTGACCCACTTCGGTGGCAATTCTTGCATTGCCTTGGGTAACATTATATATCTCCCTTATTACCTGTTGAGGCTTAAGATTGCCGTTGGGCTTATAATCAATGGGAAATTCCTTCTTCCACTGCATTATTTTATCTTTCCAAGCTCCGGGCAACTTTGCCTGCAGCCTGGGGAGCAGCTGCTCCAATGCCGCTTTAATGTCTCCCATTACAGGTACGTCCACCCTAACGTTTTTGCCAATTTCCGCCGGGTCTATATCTATGTGAACTATTTTTGCGTCAGGGGCAAACACATCAATTTTTCCGGTATTACGATTGCTAAACCTTGCCCCCACCGCGATTATCAAATCGGTCTCACATATGGCATAATTGGCATATTTTGTTCCGTGCATACCCAACATCCCCAAGGACAAGGGATGATCTCCGGGAAAGCACCCTAAACCCATCAGGGTTGTGGTTACCGGGGCCACCAGCAGCTCCGCCAATTTCTTTAACTCCTCATGTGCACCGGAACTGATAACTCCGCCCCCCGCATATATAACCGGTCTTTCAGCAGCCAAAATCAGCTTTGCCGCGTTGTTCAACTGTTCCTCCGTAGGTTTAAGATTCGGATGATATCCCGGCAATCTAACCGGACCGGGTTCAACATAGTGGGTTACTTCTGCCGAAATATCACTGGGTATGTCCACCAAAACCGGTCCCGGTCTTCCTGTGGTGGCAATATGAAAAGCCTCATTTATAGTCATAGCCAAATCATTAACATCTTTGACAATATAGTTATGTTTAGTTATCGGCAGGGTAATTCCGGTAATATCTGCTTCCTGGAATGAGTCTCTGCCTAAAGCAGCTCTGGGCACCTGTCCGGTGATGGCAACCAAGGGTACCGAGTCCATGTAAGCATTGGCGATACCGGTTAACAAGTTTGTAGCACCGGGTCCCGAGGTAGCCAAACACACACCCGGTCTGCCCGAGGCCCTGGCATATCCGTCAGCGGCGTGAACCGCTCCCTGTTCATGCCTGGTTAGAATATGCCTTATATCCGCATCAAAAAGGGCATCATAAATGGGTAGCACCTGACCGCCGGGGTACCCAAAAATAGTGTCTACACCCTGATCCATTAAAGACTGGACTAGTATTTCAGCTCCGCTTTTTTTCATTTTCCATCACCCCTTGAAGTTAATCTTTCTGAAGAATAGCCCCGGTACTGGCTGAAGTTACTAGTCTTGAGTAACGCACCAAATAACCTTTTTTAACCCTTGGCTCCGGCTGCTTCCACTCTTTTAGCCTGATTTCCATTTCTTCATCAGAAATCCTTACATTGATGGAATTAGCAGGAATATCTATATCAATAATATCTCCATCCCGAACTGCTGCTATAGGGCCACCCACCGCAGCCTCCGGAGATACGTGACCGATTGAAGCACCCCGAGTGGCACCCGAGAACCTGCCATCGGTAATCAAGGCAACTTCTTTGTCCATGCCCAGCCCCATCACCGTTGCGGTGGGGGTAAGCATTTCCCTCATGCCGGGTCCACCCTTTGGGCCTTCATAGCGGATTATTACAACATCACCTTTGTTAATTTTTCCAGCCACAAGGGCGTCCACTGTTTCTTCTTCCGAATCGAAGACTCGGGCAGGTCCACTGTGTACCAACATCTCGGGCTCCACTCCGGCCTTCTTAACTACAGCCCCGTCCGGAGCAAGATTGCCCCGTAAAATTGCAATTCCACCGCTGGTGCTATATGGGTTATCAATACTTCTTATAATATCCGATCTGGTAATTTTACGTCCTTCTATAATACTGCCCACAGTTTTTCCGGAAGCTGTGGGTAAATCCAGGTTAATAAGATTCATTTTAGCCAGCTCTGCCATAACTGCCGGAATACCGCCGGCCTCATCAAGATCTTGCATAAAATGGTTGCCCATTGGGCTTAATTTGCACAGATTGGGAGTGTTAGCACTGACCTTATTAATCATGTCCAGATTCATATCTATACCAGCTTCATAAGCAATGGCCGGAAGGTGCAGAACAGTATTGCTGGAGCAGCCCAAAGCCATATCCATGGTAAGTCCGTTCTCAAATGCCCGCATAGTCATAATATCCAACGGCAGCAATCCTTCACGGACCAGTTCCACTGACCTGATACCGGTCAGTTTCGCCAGTCTTCTCCTGGCGGCAGATACTGCCGGTATAGTACCGTTGCCGGGCAGTGACATCCCCAAAACTTCGGTTAGACAATTCATGGAGTTAGCGGTAAACATGCCTGCACATGAACCACACCCGGGACAGGCTGAATCTTCATACTCACCCAGCTCTTCCTCGGTTATCACTCCTGCCCTTACTTTGCCGGCTGCCTCAAATATATTACTTAAGGATATATTTTCACCATTTAATCGACCGGCCAGCATCGGCCCGCCGCTGATTACTATTGAGGGAATATTTACCCTGGCGGCAGCCATTAATACTCCCGGTATCACTTTGTCGCATGAAGCCACCATCACCAAACCGTCAAACTGATGGGCCTCAGCCATTACCTCAATGGAGTCGGCAATCAACTCTCTGCTAGCCAAGGAATACTTCATACCACTATGATTCATAGCGATACCGTCACACACCGCAATGGCAGGAAACTCCACCGGCGTACCCCCAGCCAGCCTGACCCCTGCTTTTACGGCGTCGGTTATATCTCTCAGGTGGATATGTCCCGGAACTATCTCATTAAAGGAGTTTACAACCCCAATCATAGGTCTCTCAAGCTCCTGGTCAATATAACCAAGGGCCCGCAGCAAAGATCTGTGAGGAGCTTTTTCTATCCTCTTTTTGATAGAGTCGCTGCGCATACTATCACTCCCATTTCTAAATTTTAATAAAAAAACTTGGTGACAAATCCTGTGGGAGAGGAGTCCATCAACCAAGCATTTCAGCTAAAACGGTTCAGCAACACGTCCGATGCCATAACCCAAGCTAACCCAAGGGCCGTGACATCGGCTTTTTCCTCCCTGATTCTATAAAATTATTTATTGTGATAATAGGTTCATCATTAATCATAGTATATAATCACTTTGCATATATAAAATTAACCTCCCGCCCGGCAGTCGGCTAACACTGCCAGGGACGAGAGGTTTCTCACGCGGTACCACCCTGATTTGCCTTCCGCCTCGCAGCAGCAGGCCTCCTTATGTGTCCGGATCGACACAGCCTTGGTAACGGGTTGCTATCCCGGCAAAGCTTACTAAGCGGTATATTGATTCAGCCTTGCGGCTCCAGGGCGATGTTTTCACCTGGGCTGGCGCCGGTTCACAGCAACTCCGGCTCTCTGTAGCCATGACACCCGGTTACTTGCTCCCTTTCACAGCCTGTATCATGCTTAACAGTATACATAATCGTCAATGTAGTGTCAAGAAAATGTTTAATGCGCTATTTAACCCCTAGTTTAACATGTTTAACCTTGATAATTCATAGTATAGTCCCCACATATCAGCAGCAACTACAATACTTCTGCGATAGCTTCTTCAATTATTGCCAAAGCTTTATCAACCTCTGCCTCAGTAATAATCAGGGGGGGTAAGAATCTTAAAGTATTATCGTTCACACAATTCATTAGCAAACCCTTTTGTTGACAGACTGGTATCAGCTCCCTACACCCAACCGAGAACTCCAGTCCCAGCATCAAACCCTTTCCACGAACATCGGTTATGATATCATATCTTTTTTTCATATCCAGAAGCCTTTTTTTAAAATACTTCCCTACCATATCAGCATTTTTTACTATACCGTGGTTCAACAGCTGATCTACAGCAGCCAACGCTGCTGCGCTGGCTAGGGGGTTACCTCCAAAAGTGGAAGCATGATCACCCGGGTTGAAGGCACTGGCAACTTCATCCTTTGCAAGCATCACTCCGATGGGGAAACCTCCTCCTAAAGCTTTTGCCAGAGTAAATATGTCTGGCTCAATCCCATAATGCTGATAGCTTAAAAATTTACCGGTACGGCCGAGTCCGCATTGTACTTCATCGAAAATAAGCAGCAAGCCTTCTTGGTCGCAAATCTTCCTGACTTCCTTTATATATTCGGAATCAAGCTCATAGACGCCACCTTCACCCTGAATTGGCTCCAGCATGATTGCGCAGGTTTTTGGTCCCACTGTATTTTTTAAAGCTTCTATATCATTTAGTGGCACATACTTAAATCCGGAAGGCAAAGGCTCAAAACCCTGCTGATACTTTGGCTGTCCGGTGGCGGTTATGGTGGCTAATGTTCGTCCGTGAAATGATTTAAGGGCTGTTATAATTTCATATTTGTCAGCATTACCCTTTACCTTTGCATATTTTCTTGCCAGCTTAATTGCCCCTTCGTTGGCTTCGGCTCCACTGTTGCAGAAAAACACTTTATCGGCACAGGAGTTCTCCACCAGCAAACGGGCCAGTTTTACCTGTGGTTCTATATAATACATGTTTGATACATGCATCAATATTTCTGCTTGCTTTTGAATGGCTCCAACCACAGCGGGATGACAATGTCCCAGCGAGTTTACTGCCAATCCGCTGACAAAATCCATATACTCATTTCCCTCTGCATCCCAGACCTTATATCCGCTGCCCTTCACCAATACCAAAGGCAATCTTCCATAAGTATTCATTACCCATTTATTGCCTGACTCGATAATTTCCCCGCTGTTCAATTTGCTCACTCCAGATCTTTTTAATATTAATCTAATATTTTATTTGGATACCATGGTACCAATACCTTTATTGGTAAATACTTCTAAAAGAAGGGAGTGGGGTACCCTGCCATCTAATATGTGGGTTGTTTTAACGCCACCGTCCAAAGCTCTAACACAGCACTCTACTTTAGGAATCATTCCGCCATCGATGACTCCCTCCCTTATTAACGCAGGCACTTGACTTCTGGAAAGAGGGGAAATAAGAGTGCTGGGATCGTTGCGGTCTCCCAGGATTCCCTCTACGTCTGTAAGAATCATCAACTTATCCGCCTGCAAAGCTACTGCCAATGCACTGGCTGCGGTATCACCGTTTATATTGTAGCTTTCACCGTCTTCTCCTACTCCCACCGGAGCCACCACAGGAATATATCCTTCCCTGATTACCGTATCAACAATATCCGGGTTCACCTGAGTGATCTCCCCTACATATCCAATATCCACCAAATCAACGGAACCGTCCGAAGACCTGATTCTACCTGGTTTTTTCTCTGCCATGAGGAGATCTCCGTCGGTTCCCGAAAGACCCACTGCCCGACCCCCGAAACCGTTTATATGGGATACCAGCTCTTTGTTTATTTTTCCCACCAAAACCATTTCCACTATCTCCATGGTTTCTTTGTCTGTTACCCGCAAACCACCCAAAAATTTAGATTCAATATTAAACCTTTTCAGCATATCTGTTATATCCGGTCCGCCGCCGTGAACTATAACCGGGTGCATACCAACATACTTCATTAGCACCACATCGGTAAGCACTGCTTTCTTCAGTTCCTCGTCAAGCATGGCATGGCCGCCATACTTAATCACCACAGTGGTACCATAGAATTTTTTAATATAGGGCAAAGCCTCAACCAATACCGAAGCCTTTTCCAAAGCACTGGACAATTCCCTCACATACCTTTCTGTTTTCTGCTGACCGCTTAGCAAATATTATAGGTTTTATAAATTAGCCATTAACTTCGGTAGTCACCGTTTATCTTTACATATTCATAAGTCAGATCACAACCCCAGGCTGTGGCCTGATACTTACCTTCCTTGAGATCCACCAAAACTTTAATATCTTTTTGGGCCAATACCTTAGCTGCCTTTTCCTCGTCAAAATCTATAGAACCACCATCCTTGGCTACTTGAACGTCACCTAAAAAAATGTCAAAATTATCGGGATTGAATTTTGCTCCTGAATAGCCGGTGGCACACATAATTCTTCCCCAGTTTGCATCTTCCCCGAAACAAGCAGCTTTGAACAAGCTGGAACCGGCAACACTTCTGGCCGCCAATCTTGCATCCCCTTCACTCAACGCGTTTATCACAGTAACCTCAATAAATTTTGTAGCCCCTTCTCCGTCCCTGGCCACATCCTTTGCCAAAACAGTGCAGACTTCGGTCAATGCGTCTCGAAAAATTTGGTAACTTTGGGATTCAGAGCTGTTTATCTCATTGTTGGCGGCTTGACCGTTGGCCATAACCACCACCATGTCATTGGTACTGGTATCACCATCCACGGTAATCATATTAAAGCTTTTACTGTTGGCATAATCCAAGCAATCCTTTAAGCAGTTTGATGACACGGCAGCATCAGTGGTAATAAACCCTAGCATGGTGGCCATGTTAGGGTGAATCATCCCCGAACCCTTTGCCATACCTCCCACCGTCACCTTCTTGCCATCAAGCTCAAAGCTGACAGCATACTGCTTTATGAAGGTATCCGTAGTTAGAATAGCCTCAGCGGCATCTTCTCCTCCTGCATCACTGAGAGCATCAACCGCCAAACCTATGCCCGGCATAATGCGATCCATCGGCATTGGCTGACCAATAACCCCGGTGGATGCCACCAAAACTTGATCTTCGGATACATTAAGCAGTCTGGCAGTTTCCCCGGTCATTGCCCGGGCATCCACCATGCCTCTCTCTCCGTTGCAAGCATTGGCATTTCCGCTATTTATTATTACCGCTCTGGTATCACCGGACTTTGACAGTCTCTCCATATCCAGCAATATCGGAGCCGCCTTAACCATATTGGTTGTAAAAACCCCCGCCGCCACAGCTTTATGCTGGGAATAAACCAAAGCAACATCCCTTTTATTTTTATATTTTACCCCTGCGGCAACACCGGATGCCACAAAGCCTTGGGCCGCCGTCACACCACCGGATACCACATTGAACTTCATAATAAATAAACACCTCCGAAGCCAAAATTATTCAGCTTCAATTATATTTATGGATACATCCCGGGCCTGTTCAATCCTGTTTCTTCAGGCAGTCCAAACAGTATATTCATATTTTGTATTGCCTGTCCGGACGCTCCTTTTATCAGATTGTCAATGGCTGAGACAACTATCACTCGCCCAGTCCTATCATCAATCACCAGCCCTATATCACAATGATTCGAGCCACAGCCCGCCTTTGTGGCGGGCAGCATTCCCCCGGGCAGTACCCT
>CAZHAJ010000058.1:0-10542 GCA_964530215.1 uncultured Peptococcaceae bacterium
CTATCATAGCTCTTACTATGATACCGGGTTATTTTGTATTTATGCAGGACTATCCAAAAAAAATGTGGAACCCGCTGTAGATCTGATTTTTAAGGAATTAAAGGAAATCAGAAGTCAAGGTGTTTCCCCAGTAGAGCTAAGAAGGGCTAAGGATCAGCTCAAGGGTAATTTATTGTTAAGCTTAGAAAATGTTAGCACCAGAATGAGTAGGCTGGGTAAGTCACAGTTGTATCTGGGCAAAGTATTTACCCCGGAGGAGATAGTAAAGAAAATAGAACTGGTTACCGTTGAGGATGTCATTAATTTAGCTAATGAAAGGCTGGATCCAAGTGGATTCACCATGGCAAGTGTAGGGCCTTGGGACAATTGCACACTGCTGCATAAGGCAGCGGGCAGAATTGTTTAGGAATCCAGAAGTCAGAATTTTAATAAATGCTATCTGTTAATTGCCATTGTTGACCCAATAAAACCCAAACTCTGATCGACATATAATTTCAGGGGAATACAGAAGTCAGAATCCAGAAGTCAGAATCCAGAATTTTAAGAAGTGACTTTCTGTAAATTATTGGGATAGACCCCATAATGGGAGAGTAAATAGATTAAATTGGGTGATTGATATTTAAGTATCAGTCACCCTTTTTTAAAGAAGCAAAATCAATACGGGTAGGGGTCAGCTTTTATGCAGACATCATGTATAGAATTCTAGCCCTAAATCTTTCGAAGTTTCTGACCCCGAAAGCATTACGCTTAAAAACGTTGATTTTGTTATTAACTCCTTCAGTATAACCATTGTGTAAGGACTTTAAATGAAGGCTCTCTGGCAGTTGTGGGGGTAAACCAATAAAGGGAGAGTAAATTAACATAAAAAAGTTTTAGCTCCATTTTTAAAATTCTGGATTCTGGATTCTGACTTCTGGATTCCGCTACTTGTAGAGCCAGAAAAATTTATTATTAAAGAATCACCTTTTGGTGGTTCTTTTTTAGTAATAAAATGTAATAAATGTTAAGTCTCCCCATATAATTTATCGGGGGTGAAAAAAGTGTTTATATCAATACTGATTTTTTTAATAATTATCGTCAGCCTTGTTTTTTCGATAAGACAAAGACTTATAAACCGTAAACTTAGAATGAGATCCTGGGATGGTTCAGAAACCAAGTCATCACCTTTATCAGAAGCGTTATCAGGACTTATAGGAACAGCCGGTGGTATATATCTTTCTTTGGCTATGCTCATTTCTTTTATGGAGTTAAATATACCTAATCAGGTGAATTTTTTCGATGTAGCCCTTGAGCCTTTGGCAGCCATATCCTTTTCTCTGGCCGTAATTCAACCGTTTGCTTATCACATATTTCAGCTTCGGAAAAAAATTTAATAAAGGGAAGTGGCGGAAGTGAGAATGATTGATTTGGCGGGCAAGGAAATTATCAATATTTATGATGGAGCCAGATTGGGAATAGTGGGTGACAGTGATCTGTTAATCGACTCTCAGTCCGGAAATATTAGTGCCATTATTATCCCCAGGAGAAGCAATCTGGTGAATTTTTGGGTGGATAAGCAGAGTATGATAATACCTTGGGAGTCTGTGAAAAAGATTGGCAGTGAGATTATCATAGTGGATTTAGATCAAACAAATTTAAACCTGAGAAAATATATGGCTTAATAAACCGCCTGAGCGGTTTTTTGCTTATAAAGCCTCCAGCACTTCAAAAACACTTAAGTAGTGACTTTGGAAACCTTTAACTTGACATATTTATTATCCTATATAAAAATAGGGGTTAAATAATCTTTATCTTTCTTTCAGTAAAGATTATTGTGTTTTTCGGAGGGAGGCATAGGGCATTTTGCCCGTGTGTATGATCAAAGTAGTGGTTACCGGTGCAGCCGGTAAAATGGGTCGGGAAATGATGAGTGCTATATGGAAATCTGAAGAGACCGAAATAGTGGGAGCTGTTGATCCCTTTGCCGAGGGGGTGGATATCGGTAAACTAATGGGCACCGAGGAAGTGGGCATTCAAGTCCGGTCGGACTTGAAAAGCACTTTGGAAGACTCCAAGCCTGATGTTATGGTGGATTTTACTACCCCTAAAACAGTATTTGAAAATATTTGTACAGCATTGAATAATCAGGTTAGGCCTGTAGTGGGAACAACAGGTATGAGCGATGGCCAGTTGGAAGAAATTAAAGAATTGGCTTTAAATAAAAAAACCGGTTGTATAATCGCTCCTAATTTTACCATAGGTGCATTGCTTCTTATTAAATTTGCCGCTGAAGCGGGGAAATATTTTCCCCATGTTGAAATCATTGAAATGCATCATGATAAGAAGATAGATGCACCGTCGGGAACTGCTATAAAAACAGCAGAAATGATTCAAAAACATAGAGAAAGACCCCGTTCATCAGAAATTAACGAAATAGAGAAGATTGAAGGTGTCCGGGGCGGATATTTCGATGAAAGTCTGAGAGTTCATAGTGTACGCCTGCCTGGAATGATGGCTCATCAAGAGGTGATTTTTGGAGGTCTGGGACAGACCCTGACTATCAGACACGATGCGATGTCCAGGGAATCTTATGTGCCGGGACTGCTGATGGCAATAAAACGGGTTATGAAGCTGGAAGAAATGGTATACGGCTTGGAAAACCTCATTTTTCAGTAAGGATCAGATAAGCATATCTTTTAATTTGCCTTGGCGGTGGCAGACACCTCCTAACAGCCCACTTCATATATTGATTTAAAACAGGAGGCAGAGGGAGGTTGTTTGTCAGAATGCAGCTCAGCTACAAGATAACATTAGCTATTCTTTGCGGTGATGCCAGAGAGATTTCCTTGGCCAAAGAGCTGGCGGCAGCAGGTTTTAACATTCGGGTTTTTGGGCTGCCCTTGGAAGAAAATCTGGGTATCGTTCTTTGTAAGGACATACCTACGACACTAAGGGGATCGCAGGCTGTTATCCTGCCTGTGCCGGGAGTAAATGATAAAGGTCAGTTGTATTCTGCTTTTATCAATGAACCTAGGGAATTGTCAACAGAAGTGCTGTCCTGCTTGCCAAAAGGAACCCCTATACTGGTGGGAATTGCCAGAAAAAACCTTTCTCAGATGACTTCAGAGCTAAGCCTTAAACTGGTGGAAGTGATGAAAAGAGATGATGTGGCCATTTTAAATTCGATACCGTCTGCAGAAGGAGCAATTCAGATGGCCATGGAAGAATCAGACATCACTATTCACGGCAGTAGCTCGATGGTTTTAGGTTTTGGCAGAACTGCTATGACTTTGGCTAGAAAGCTCAAGGCATTGGAGTCCAAGGTTATTGTGGTTGCCAGAAGCTCAAGTCAAAGGGCCAGGGCTACAGAGATGGGTGTTGAGGCCATTGATTTTTTATCGTTGGATACTTGTCTTTCGGACGTTGATTTTATCTACAACACAGTGCCTGATTCCGTGATTGATGAAGATCTCTTGGTTAAGCTGAAGAAGTCTGTTGTGATTATTGATATTGCATCCGCTCCTGGGGGAACCGATTTTAAAAAAGCTAGAGAATTGGGAATCAAAGCAATTTTAGCTCCAGGGCTACCTGGCAAAGTAGCTCCGCTGACAGCAGGGAAAATTCTTGCCGGAGTGATTCCTGATATTCTGGCGGATGAGCTTAACCTCTCTTGATATGCCTCCCAGCGGAGGTGTAGGTCGGTGCGTTTGGAAGGTATAAAAGTGGGCTTAGCTGTAACGGGGTCGCATTGTACTTTAGAAGAAGTTATCCGTGAAATTGAGATTATTAAAAATGAAGGGGCCGAAATAATACCGATATTAAGCTATTCTGTTGATCAAATGGATACCAAGTTTGGCCCTGCCCAAAGATGGAAAGATGAGCTGATTAGAATAACCGGTCGGCAGCCAATTAATACTATAGTGGGAGCTGAACCTGTGGGGCCTGATAAAATTGCAGATGTTATTGTTATCGCCCCATGCAGCGGTAATACATTGGCAAAATTGGCTAATGCCATAACAGATACACCGGTACTTATGGCTGCAAAGGCTCAGCTTCGAAATCAAAAACCGGTGGTGATTGCAATTTCCACCAATGATGGTTTAGGATTAAACGCTAAAAATATCGGTATTTTGCTGAACACAAAAAATGTATATTCGGTGCCCTTTGGACAAGATAATCCGGAAGGAAAGCCAAACTCAGTAAAAGCCAAGATGAACTTGATAGCAGATACAATTTTACTGGCCTTGGAGGGTAAGCAGATACAGCCGACGCTAGTATCGTACTAGAGCAGGAAAATTACAATTATTTGTTTTGAAGCAGGGAGTTTCTCGGCATATTGCCTGTTTTTTGAATGGGGTTTAGACAGAAAATGTGCTATAATTGATAAGCTGGATTATTGATTATAATTAACTCCCGTTTCCGGCTTTTTTTATTAGTATATATTACAGGAGGGGTAGACTTTTGGCAGGTTACAACGTTGTGGTGGTAGGAGCATCAGGTGCTGTAGGTCATGAATTACTAAAGGTATTAGATGAAAGAAACTTTCCCATAAATAAACTTAGACTCTGTGCCACAGCACGTTCGGCCGGGAAAAAGATGATGTTTAGGAATGAAGCGTACATCATCGAGGAAACCACACCGGAAAGCTTCAATGAAATGGATGTAGCATTGTTTGCCGGTGGGGCAGCTAGTCTGGAGTTTGGCCCGGTTGCAGTGCAAAAGGGTTGTGTTGTTATTGACAACAGCAGTAATTACCGATTGGATCCAAAAGTGCCTTTAGTGGTTCCCGAGGTTAACCCTGAGGATGTAAAAGAACACCAAGGCATTATTGCCAATCCAAATTGTTCAACTATAATTATGGTAGTGGCCTTAAAACCCATATATGATGCAGCAAAAATAAAGAGGGTTGTGGTTTCTACGTATCAGGCGGTATCTGGTGCCGGACAAGAAGGTCTTGAAGAGTTAACAGCTCAGACAACTGCTTTATTAGCTGGGGAGGAATATGCTCCCAAAAAATTTGCCCATCAGATCGCCTTTAATCTTATTCCTCATATCGATGTGTTTCAGGAAATGGATTATACCAAAGAAGAATGGAAAATGGTAAAGGAAACCCATAAAATTTTTCATGATGACAGTATCGGCATTACTCCCACAACTGTGCGAGTACCGGTATTGAGGAGTCATTCCGAGTCAATCAACATTGAAACAGAACATAAAATAACCGCCCAAGAGGCTAAAAATATATTTACCAACGCACCTGGAATAGTGGTGATAGATGACCCAACTGAGAATAAATATCCCATGCCTACATATTGTTCAGACAAAGATGAAGTTTTTGTGGGCAGAATCAGAGAGGATAATTCAATAGAAAACGGTCTGAATATTTGGGTGGTTGCCGACCAAATCCGTAAAGGTGCAGCCACAAATGCTGTTCAAATCGCAGAATTACTTGTGGAATACGGCATGTTGCAGGAGAGGTAATAATGAAATTTATAGTTCAAAAATTCGGTGGTACATCCCTTACCAATGAAGAAATAAGAGAGCAAGTTGCAAATAAGGCTATTGCCGCAAAAGAAGAAGGTTTTATCCCTGTACTGGTGGTCTCGGCAATCGGGAGGGTAGGAGATCCCTTTGCCACCGATACCCTTATTAATTTTGTATGCGGAGCTCACAGGGAAACGGATTCCAGAGAAATGGACTTGCTTATGTCATGTGGTGAGATTATTTCAGGCGTCATGATGACGGCAACATTGCAAAAAATGGGTCATCCGTCAGTTTGCCTGACAGGTGCTCAGGCGGGAATCATCACCGATAACAGTTTCAATGAAGCCAGAATACTAAAGGTAAAACCGGACAATATAATTAAACATGCTAAAGAGGGAAAGATTGTAGTTGTCACCGGCTTTCAGGGGTGTACGGCGGATGGAGATATAACCACTTTGGGCAGGGGTGGCAGTGACACTACCGCAGCTGCCCTTGGAGTTGCTTTGGATGCGGAATATGTTGATATTTATACCGATGTGGAAGGTATAATGACTGCCGACCCAAGGATTGTTACCGATGCCAAACCCCGGGAAGTGGTTACATATGATGAGATATGTCAGTTGGCTCATGAAGGAGCCAAGGTGGTCCACCCCAGAGCAGTTGAAATTGTAATGCAGAAGAATATCCCGTTAAGGGTAAGGTGCACTTTTAATGATACTCCAGGAACACTGGTTACCAGCACCGGTGAGGTTAATAAGGGAGCTATTGATATTACAAGGGATCGCACCATCACCGGGATAACTCAAATTCCGGGATTGGTACAGTTTAAAGTGGCGTTAAATGAAGGTGAAGAAGGGCTGAAGCAGAAAAGACGTCTTTTTAAAGGTATTGCCTTGGCAGGAATCAGTCTTGACTTCATAAATATCTTGCCTGAGGTTGCAGTATTTACCGTAAAAGAAGAAAGCTGGCAAAAGGCAGCTCAGGTTATTGAAAATACAGGTTTCACCGCAGAAATTACTCGAAACTGTGCTAAAGTAGCAGCAGTGGGTGCGGCCATGACAGGAGTACCCGGAGTTATCGCCACAATTGTAGAATCTTTAACTAAAGAAGATATACAAATTCTTCAGTCTAACGACTCTTATACCACCATTTGGGTATTGGTAAAGGGAGAAGATATGGAAAAGGCGGTACGCTCTTTGCATAGGCAATTTGCTTCCAATGGGTAAGATAATTTACTCCCAAATTTAACGAGGATGGTGAAAACCATGATAAATGATTTTGGGCGGGTAATGACTGCAATGATAACCCCCTTTAATAAAGATTTAGCTGTTGATTACGGTGTTGCCAGGAAACTTGCACGTCACCTAGCTCAGTCCGGTTCAGACGGGCTGGTGATTTGTGGCACTACAGGTGAGTCTCCCACATTAACAAAAGAGGAAAAGCTGGAACTCTTCCGGGTTGTTGTGGAAGAAGTGGGAGGCGAAGCAATAGTTATTGCAGGCACCGGCAGTAACAGCACTGCTGACAGTATTGAACTGACTCAAACCGCTGAAAAGCTTGGGGTTGACGGAGTAATGTTGGTCTGTCCATATTATAATAAACCTTCCCAGGAAGGGCTTTATCAGCATTTTAAAGCCATTGCCGAAAGCACCAATCTGCCGGTGATGTTATATAACGTTCCCGGAAGGACCTCTGTAAATATGTTGCCTGCCACAGTGGCCAGATTGGCAGAAATACCAAATATTATTGCTATCAAGGAAGCTGCCGGCAGTATCGATCAAGTAAGTGAACTCAGCAGCATATTGCCCGACAGTTTTTCAATATATAGTGGTGACGACTCTCTGACACTTCCCATGCTTTCTTTGGGGGCAAAAGGTGTAGTAAGCGTGGCCGCCCATCTGGTGGGGGAAAATATTCAACAAATGATTAACTCTTTTACCACCGGCAATACCACCCTAGCTACTCAAATACACCTGGAACTATTGCCGATTTTTAAGGCATTGTTTGTAACCACTAACCCCGTTCCCGTGAAAGCTGCTATGAATCTTTTGGGGCATAATGCGGGTATTCCAAGGCTGCCTTTGGTGGAAGCTACTGAAGAAGAAAAGGATGTATTAAAGGAAATATTGGCTAAGATAAACCTGATTTAACAGAATGGGGGATGGAAATGTCCCCATTCTTTATTGCCTGTTTTTTTACTGTATTAAATCGGCAAAGCAGGGAAAAATAGCTTATAGTAGTTTTTTCTGAAAATAAAAGTTTTGAACTTTGATTGTAATGGAATATAATTACATATAACTAAAACTTCAGGAATCTCTTCCCCGCCTTCTCCTATTTCTTCTCACCAGTTTGAATTATTATTTTTTTGTTTTTTTAAGAGGATAGGAGGTGCATATTTGGCAAAGAATTCAAGAATCTCCCTTATTCCCCTTGGAGGGTTGGGCGAGATAGGGAAAAACATGATGGTGGTGAGATTTGGGGAAAGTATCCTGGTGGTTGACTGCGGATTAATGTTTCCAGAGGAAGAAATGTTAGGCATTGATGTGGTCATTCCGGATGTAACATTTTTGCTGGAAAACCGGGAAAATGTTTTAGGAATTGTACTTACCCACGGTCATGAGGATCATATAGGAGCGTTGCCTTATGTTCTGAAACAGATGGATGTTCCAGTATATGGTACTAAGCTAACCTTAGGGCTGTTATCAGGAAAGCTTAAGGAGCATGGTCTAGACCGGAGTACCAGACTGCATACGGTAAAACCCAGGGACAGTGTTAAGATAGGACCTTTCAAAGTGGAGTTTATAAGGGTTTCACATAGCGTGCCAGATGCAGTGGCAGTAGCTATTCATACTCCACTGGGAACCATAGTTCACACAGGTGATTTTAAGGTTGATCATTCACCGGTGGACGGTCAGATAATAGACTTCTTCAAATTTGCTCAATTAGGGGAAAAAGGCGTTTTGGTATTGCTGTCAGACAGTACCAATGCCGAAAGACCCGGTTTTACTCTTTCTGAGAAAGTAGTGGGTGGCACTTTGGAAGAAGTTTTCAGTGAAGCCAAAGAACGGATTGTGATGGCAACATTTGCGTCTAACGTTCATCGATTACAGCAAGCTATAACTGCTGCCTATAAACACGACCGGAAAGTGGCTATAGTGGGTCGTAGCATGGTGAATGTTGTGAGTACAGCACACGAGCTGGGTTATCTGACTATCCCGGAAGGAACACTTGTTGAGTTGGATGAAGCTTCCCGTCTGCCCAAGAATAAAGTGCTATATATTTCAACAGGCAGTCAGGGGGAACCCATGTCTGCTCTGACAAGAATGGCCATGGGTGATCATAGACAGGTTAATATTATGCCGGGTGATACCATTATAATTTCTGCCACTCCCATTCCGGGAAATGAGAAGCTAGTGGGAAGAGTAATAGATCTGCTTTTCAAACAAGGTGCTAATGTAGTGTATGATTCTATTTCCGGCATACATGTTAGTGGTCACCCCAGTCAAGAGGAACTAAAGCTGATGATAAATCTTACTAAACCAAAGTTTTTTGTTCCTGTACATGGAGAGCATCGTATGCTGATAAGGCATGCTGAACTGGCTAAGGAGATGGGCATACCCGCAAAAAATGTATTTGTTTGTGAAAACGGACAGGTGTTGGAGTTTACCCGTCGTTCAGGAAGATATGCCGGACGTGTAACCTCAGGCAAGGTTTTGGTGGACGGTTTGGGTGTCGGTGATGTGGGCAACATTGTGTTGAGGGACCGAAAGCAGCTGTCCCAGGATGGTATACTTATAGTTGTGGTGACCATCAGCAAAGAAACCGGCAACATAGTATCGGGACCGGACATTGTATCCAGGGGCTTTGTCTATGTTAGGGAATCTGAACAATTAATGGATGAAATTAAGGATAGGGTCAGATTTGCTCTGGATAAATGTTACGACAACAATATTACAGAGTGGTCAGCCATAAAGACACAAATCAGAGATGTGCTTTGGAAGTTCCTATATGAAAAAACCAGGAGAAGGCCTATGATTTTACCCATCATCATGGATGTTTAAGTAATTTAAATAAAAATACACGGGGCAGACCCGTGTATTTTTTTGTTTAATTAAGCATACTAGGGCATACACGTTATTAAGGAGGATATGTATGTCCAAGAAAAATTCTCATGATGATGAGCCAGGGATTTCTCCATATTCCCCTGAAATTGATCCGGAGCCCAGTGTGGAACCAGGGCATAATCCAAATCACCACGATCACCCTGAGACTCCTGAAGAAGAACATCAAAGAGAAAGGAAAAAGGTGCAAGGACGGCAAAAACCAGGAATTGACTCGATAAAAGAACTGGGTACCATGCAGGTTCCGGAAGTAAAAAGCAACATTCATACTCTCACAATCGTAGGGCAGGTGGAAGGTCATCTGGTGTTGCCTCCCCAAAATAAGACCACCAAATATGAACATATAATTCCCCAGTTAGTGGCCATTGAGCAAGCCGAAGAAATAGAGGGCTTATTGATAATATTGAATACCGTGGGGGGAGATGTGGAGGCCGGATTGGCGATCGCAGAAATGATCACCGGATTGTCTAAGCCCACAGTGTCGATAGTATTGGGCGGTGGGCATTCCATAGGTGTGCCTATAGCAGTGGCAGCGGATTGTAGTTTTATTGCAGACACAGCCAGTATGACTATTCACCCAATCCGTCTGAACGGATTGGTGATAGGGGTTCCCCAGACTTATGAGTATTTGGATAAAATGCAGGACAGAGTTGTAAACTTTGTGACCAATCACTCAAAAATAAGTGATAAAAAGTTTCGTGAATTGATGTTCAGGACAGGTGAATTGGCCAGAGATATAGGAACTGTGCTTATAGGAAAGGAAGCGGTTAATATCGGCCTTATAGATGAAGTGGGCGGGGTTAGTAAAGCAGTGGCAAAACTAAATTGGTTGATGAAGGAAAGAAAAAAAAATGAGGTGCTATTTCAGTGATTCTATGGACGCCGATACATCTGGAGCAGGTGTTGGAGGGACTAAATGAAATGACTGCCCCAAATTATGAACAGATAACTTATCAGG
>CAZHAJ010000059.1:0-10480 GCA_964530215.1 uncultured Peptococcaceae bacterium
TAGTAGTGATTGAATTTGATATGGCTGCCTATAAAAAAAGAACTGAATCCAGAGCGGTTAAGAAAACACTTACTATTCCTTCCTGGTTAAATGATGCTGCACTTGAAAAGAATGTAAACTTCTCCCAGGTGCTCCAGGATGCTTTAATTAGAATGCTTGAAAGTCCTCAAAATTCGATGGTAAAGATTGATAAGGGAGTATATAAGGTTTTAATCAATAAACAGCCAATTTTAAAAAAAAGAATTATTAAATTGAAAAATTTGAATATCGAATCAAGGAACAAACAAAAACATATTTTTCGATAATCAACGGATATGAAGAGGTTAACGCCTCTTCTTTTTTGTGCTCAAAAAGTTAATAAAAAAAGGCAATTTAAATTAACTATTTTTGCAACATTATTTAAATCTGCGGAAATAAGCCATTTATTGGGCATTTTTTAGGATAAACAAATATAAAAACCAAAAAGTTAGTTTTAAAAGGCAAAAAAGATTAACTATTTTTTTTGCTTTTTCACCTCTGCATTGGCTTAAATCCAAACTCAAGTTGGGATCTCGTTCCGCAATTTTGAAGACTGACAATATCGGCGCAAATCTCCGCTGGTGTTTCTTCCACAATTGGAATTAAGTATTGGTGGTCGTTATTTCGGGTGCCAATTACCCTGGTACTTTTGAACATTTTTGAGCAAAAGCATACCTTTCAAACAGCCAACTTTCCGATTTCCCGGATAGTTGGCCAGCCTATATAAAGCTGGATGCCATCATTTGCCATCATTCACAGTCTTTTTTACTCTAACATTTTCCAAAATCTATACCACTTTTTACAACATTGAACCTCATGAATTTGCTCTAACATTTTCTAACATTTATACCAACAAATACCAACATCACATACCAGTAAAAACAAGCATCATGGTTGCGGACGATCGGTATTCGTTTGTTTTGAAATTCCCTTATTAAAACCTCTTCCTGACCGCTTTTAATAAGGGTTAGGGGTGCACCCTATAGCCTTTAAAGGTTGCAACTATTACACAAAAAGGTCGCAACTTTTTTAATGCAACGTTGCGTTATTCTGATTGCAACGTTGCAAACAATCTTAGGGTTTCTTAGGGGGTGCCGCAACGTTTTACCTTAGCATTTCTTAGCATCTGACACCGCCCATACCTTGACATTTCTCAACATCTGAAGAGGTTCTTTTTAGGGCCTTACAAATGTTACCATACTTCTTTTTAGGCCTTTAAAGTCTCTAAATATCCTCTTCAGGTGCCATAAAAACCCACGGATACCGTTCGTATAATAAGAGATGTATACTGGCTAAATGACCATTAAAACAATAATATAGCATCGTATCATATGGAATTGGGAAAACCGTTGCTGCACCATCGGGATTTATCCGGGTTATTTTCCTTGCGCACATGGCGCGGATATATTTAAAAACGATCTCTGCTGGCTCCGGATCCTGATAGAGCTTAACCAAATTATTGAAGAGGTGCTTTTCATCGTTTGGTAATGTTTCGGGGGCAATGCGCTCATGAACGCCCGTTTTTAATGCGTTGCTATTTCCAGTGGGTGCGCCGTGATTGAGTGCATTCTTATTGCCATAGGGTGCACCATGACCAGCAGCGTTTTTATTCCCCAGTGGCGCACCGCCTTTGTTTTTCATGTTTTCACCTCACAGGTTGTTTGTTTGTTTTGAATGGTATTTTTTACAGGTTCCTTTTTAGGGTGTCCGATTTGTCCGGTTTCAATTCAAATATGGGTTTTTCATAGAGATATGAACCTTAACATTTGTTAACATCTGGAAGAGGGGCAATAAGTGGTAACCCTTTTTTAGGGACTGACAAATCTGACTATACTTCTTTTTTAGGGCCTTGGAAATCTTGGGATACTGTATTCCGCAGTAGCCCTTTTTTAGGGCGTTAGAAATGTTAGGATACTTATATCTTAACGTTAGCAATAGTTAGCATTTCTAAGCATATCATTCTTGAATGTTGAGTTTTGCTAAGCCCTTTTATTATGGCCATTAGGATTAAATGGCGTACTTTAGTGGACTATTTCCACAAGCTCCAGCGCCTGATTGATCAATTCCCGTACCCATTGGGTAGAGCTGTAATGCATCCTCTCCATAATTTCCTCCTGGGTAATGCACTCGATATAGACCAGCTGCAGCACCGTCTGCAACTTCGGCTTTTTAATCGCTTCAATACAACTCATGATTTTATTGCGCCTGTCCACCACATCATTTATTTTGTCTTCCAGTTGCTTTATAAGAGGCGCCCATAAAGATCCGGTCAAATTGCCGTCGCTTTCAATTTCAGTAACCAACTGGACAAGTTCACGCTCATAACTCTTTGCCATCTCGAAGAGGTACTTATATTCTCTCAGAAAATCATCTTTTTCGGTTAATCCTGCTTTACTTGACACGTTCACACCTGACCATTCTCAACGCCTGGTTATGCAATACTTCTATTTTTTCGCCCCGGCCGATGCCTATTTTATTGCCAGCCTCTTTATAGTCCATGCCATTAAGATAAAGCAAGTTTAGCAATAGTCGATATTTTACAGGCTTTACGCTATCTATCATTTTTATGGTCTCAGTCCTGATTTTAACGGATTCTTTTATTGTGTCGGTTACTTTTGCCTTTAAAGGCTCAAGGTCATTTATGCGGTCATATAGATCCCTTTTATCGCCGCCCTGGACTTTATCAGGCCTTATATAAGATTTAGTCATGGCCGCCCGTTCAAAGGCTTTTAAGTATTTGTCTGTTGCCGCTTCCTGTTTGTCCAGCTGGTACCGGTACCCGGATAAGATCGAGTGCTTCCAGATGTTCCCCGGATCCACACCAATTGCAATGTTTGACTTTGCCATTTAAGCCCCCTTATGGTAAAATGATTTCAATGCATTCATAATATTCCAGAAGAGGGCTCGTCAATTTTGATGAGTCCTTTTTATTGCCTGTAAGGAGAGGTCACCGGCCTCACTGGATCGGCCCAATTTTGGGCACCGCCATTTCCCGCAACTGCCCAATCATGGCCATTGCATCACCCAGAAGGCCATCAGCAAGCTCTAAATCCATATATAACGCTGATTCCTCATCAGGTTCTTTGCCGTCTGCATATGCCTGGGCTATTTTCGACACATCAACCTTTTTTTCAAGTTCATTTCTTCGCACATGTAAGTGAGAGTGTGCGATATCAACCACGTTTGCTATCTCTGCCAATAAATCATTTCGCTCTTTAATCATAATCAATTACTCCTCTTCAAAATTCAGATTATTTGCCATGGCCATTGCCTTAACTTCCTGAAAATGCCTTTCGCACAGATACAAGTCTCGCAAGCCGTTATTACCACTTATCCCGCAGCAGCGGCTTGCCATCGTGCTGTCAAAACTTACGATGGCGGTCACTTTGGCATTACATTTTTTAACAGCACAGGCCCCCAAAATCAGCTTTAATGTCGGCACTTGAGATAACATAAGCCTTTTCATCGGTACCGCTTCATTTTCCTGTAAATGGGCTCACCCTCTTCTTTTGCCCGATCGGCCAGCAAAAGCAAATCACGCCTTTTTCTGCAAGCCTCATCAAAACTATTGGCGTAAACTTCTATGATACACGGAACATCTGGCCCACATTCCGGATCTTCAAAATAAAAACCGTACTTTTTTAAATTTCTCATGTTTTTCACCCCTTTAAAAATTTATTTCTGACATGGTAGTATAAAAACGAGTAAATATATAACCCGGCGTCATTCCGGTCAATAAAAGCCAAATTAAAGCCGTGTTCACTCTGCAATGACAAGAGGGAAGCCATATAAGCCTTTTCATTGAATTGGGTGGTATACCGGTGATTAATGATGTCACTGAAGCTTTTACCCTCAATCATCAAGTGGAACTCTGCTTTACTGGCCCGGGTGAGCTCATCTTTGAAGCGTTCACGACCATTTGTGAGATTCCCGGACAGCTCTTCCAGGGATCCCTTGCGCTCGATAACCACCGACTGGTCAAAGAAGAGGTCTCTCATGATGCCCATTTCAGCGTTGGCCGGGATCATTGCGGAATAATCACCGAAACTCAGGGCCTTGGACTGGTAAGGTACCTCTTTCTTTTTTAAATAGCCTGTAATATGGTCGTTTGCTTGCTCCCTGGTATCACACAAGATAACCATGGTCTTAAGCAGGCCCTTTAATTCGGTGTCAGTATATCGGTATAAGTTCATTGGCCACCTTTTGCCCCGGCAAGGCTCTGACCTAATTCAACCCCCATACTCAAGCCGTATTTGAAAGCGTCAGTTTCGGCTATAATTGCATGCTTGATAATTTCGGCAATCAAATCATCGTTTTGCGGCTGCTCCAGCGGTAACGCTTTGATAACATCGCTTAATACCTGTGTCTGCTTGGCAAATTCATCTGATCGGCCTGCTGAAATTTCAATTGCTGCATCGGCTTTAATCAGTCCTATTCCTATTTTCATTGCTGCACCTCTTCTTAATTCACTAATTTTAAATGCCGTGGCACTGGCTTTTTCACCGGAAATGATCGGCCATCATCACCAATCATGAAGGTTTGACCGTCGTCGGTTTCATATTTCCTGAAGGTTTCCACCTTTACGCCTTGATCCTCAAAGAATTGCTCCATTAACCCTTTGCCGGTATCCATGGTATGGATCTCACTGACAACGCTCATACAATGCACCTGGTACATCATGACGGTGGGGTTCATATAGGCCCATAAGAGGGAAGAAGCCGTTTCCGGTGACCGGATCGGCTCATGTAACCCGTGGGCCTGTAATGCCTCCATGGTGCTGAAATAGTCCTTGCACTCGTATTTTGCCCCATCATAGGACTTTGTGACCGGAAAGATCGTCAACAGTTCGGCCGGGGTCAGTTCACAGATGGTGTTTAAGAGCATCTGATCAAAAACAAGTAAGCTTTCCAGATTTTCACGGTCCATGGCCTTAATATCCACAATGGCCAGATAATTGACAGTGTAAAATATAATCCTCTTCGTAACATCTTTATTATCCGGTACCAATTGTTTTGCCTTTATAGCCCGGATCATGCCTTCAAGGTATTTGCGTTCATAACCAACCGGTGGGTGGTCTTTTTGGGTGCATTCAATAAGTTTTAACATAGGTCTCCAATCTATACGCTGTTTTTTTTACTCATGCATTTAATACAATAAATACAATAAACTGACTTTTCTTTCAATTAATGTATTTAATGTATTAAATGTGAGTTATTAAAATTTGAAATGTTCTGGATTGAGTTTGTATATTTTACCCGGTTTTCTACCTGGGCGGTTTACTATCTCTGGTGGAACCTCTAATAAATAACCATGAACCATTAAAATATCAAGTACCAATTCAAGGTCTTTTGTCTGCTCAATTTTTTTTGAATTACGGCACATAGAATAAATCTCTTGCTTTGCATATAATTCACGTGGTTTCTGCTCCAGCTTCTTCAAAACAAATCGAACCTGCTTCATCTGATCATCTGCCCCGGCTAAATCATAAACATTCATTGTGTGGGCCAGATAATAAAAGCCGATATTAATTGCATTAACCATAGTGTCGATGCTTACTGGCTCATCACTGATCAATTTTTCATAATCCATGCAATGAAGGATCCCGGCAATTCTTAAGACAGCGCCATGTAATTTACTGGCAAAATCAGTCATAAAGCTTAAATCATTGCCTTCTTGTTGTCTACTTTCAATTTCTTCAAAAAATGCCCTATATGCATCGGTTGCCTCTGCTGATAGCATAATAATTTTGGTATCAGCGTTTTTAATGTCAAGCAGGCTGTAAATCAGATCCCTATAGGCCGTTTCATAAACAGGCGGTATTGACACTGTATTAAAATCCCTATATCCCACCATCGAATTAGGTTTACAATATAAAAACCTTGCAATTAATCCTCTGGCTTTAAAAGCTTGATTGTCAAACATACATTCCACCACATTACCCTGTACAGCCATTAAAATAGTTAGGGTTGGTTCTGGAATATATTCCGTTTGTCTACCTTTTCTGTCAACGCCGATAGGGTCATTGCTATGGGCTTTTAACACAATATCACATGAAACAGTATTAGAATATTTGCCGGCCAGTGTGTCAAAAAATCCTCCCTCTGCTGATATGATCGATAGTTTCCCATCATTATCAGCCAATAAAGAACCCAATGCCTCTGGCGTGACATCATCGGCTATTAACCGCAGAGGTTTAACCTGTTGATCTTCCAATTCTCTACACTCTGTTTTAAGTTCAAAAGCTTCATCAGCTTTGTTCTTTCCTTCAAGAAATTTAATCTGCTTTTCTTTTGCGTTAAGCTCTATTTGTTGCCTGTCAATTTCTGCCCGTCTGCCTTTATTAATTTCCCGTTCATACTCATTTACAAATTTAGTCATTGCATTAATAATGGCACTTTTCCTTTCCCCTGGGTTTGCTATAATAAGAGTATAAATATTTAACGGCTCGTAATAATCCGGCTTCCCTCTGATTTTATATTTCCCTTGTACTGTGCCGGCTATTGTGGCCAGGGAAGCTACGGCACACATATCAATAGGGGTTGCGGTACTTTCTGAAACAGCTTTAACATAATTCCTTACTACCGGCGGTAACGTATCAAGAGGGAACGCCGGTAATTTTGTTTCTATATCAAGTGGTTTTGGTTTCTCCCATGGGATGACTAAATCTTTTTCAGTAATTACGTGGCCGGTATTGATGACCATCATTTCATTTTTGCCCTGGGCCGCTTCTTTTTCCCTGATTTCTTCTTCACGTTTTTTTTTGGCCTCATCCTGTAAGGAGTCTAATATTTTTAATTCTGCGCTGTTCAACCGGCTTTCACCTCCATTCTGTTCAAGTCTTTGTATAATGCGGTTTTCTCTTCCTGGGTGCCTTTAAGAAGGATGCCCAGATAAAAATTGACGGTTTCTATCCGGTGGACTGCCTCCACATATAAAGGGTGAAACTCATCCTCTTCATTAACCGGCCTGTGTTTCTGCATATTTTGCCAGTAATACCGGGCAAGCTGGGCGTAAGTGCTGTAAGTCTTATCGCACCAATCATCAAAAGCCCTCAATAATTGCCGTTTTCGTTCAATTTCCTGTATTTTGCCCATATCCGGTTTATAGTCGGTTTTAAGGACTAAGCCTAACCCAAAGTCGTCGTTAATCTTTTTAACTGCTTGTAGAGGCTCCAATGAGAACAGTTTTTGAACTAAATCAATTGAAGATCCACCAACACCACAAGAAAAGCACTTAAAACGGTTATTTTTAAAGCTCATACTCGGTTTTTTATCCTGGTGGTAAATGCAGAGGGCTTTGTGATGCCGATCAATATTGATGCCGTATCGTTGTGCTACCAATAAAATATCAAGATTTCTCCTAATATGATCAAAGGCGTCCATTATTTAATCAACCCAATATTTTTTTTATACTCTGTCATCCGGTCGGTGCTGATATGGGTAACGGCGGCCGGGGCTTCCTCTTCTGGCGTTTCTTCCTGGAAGGGATCGAGTAAATATGCCAATAGATCATCAAAATTAATAAGGATTTTTCGCCCTGCTTTTACGCTCTTGATTTTGCCATCCAACACCAGCCGTCTAATGGCGCATTGCGCTAGGCTTGAATCTGGGTCTAAATCCTTTAATAGTGCAAAGCTTTCGGGGATAGTACGCATTCTAGGGATCATTTCTTTTCCTCCTTTTTTCCTTTTTCCAGTAATGGAGACAATGCCCCAAAAGTTGTTTTAATATTCTCTATCTCTTCCAATTCTGAAATAAAATTCAGCAAACCTTTTTCTTGATCCCCATGGTAGGGGCTATTCACAACCAGTCTGGCTAATATGTTCGACATTTCTTTATCGGTTAGATCGTATTCCACGGGTTACACCTCTTCTAATAGATCATTAATATCTTCTACTCCTAAAGCCCCTGCAAGCTTTAGCACCGTTTCGGCTTTACACCGTTTACCGTTGATAATTGTCGACAGGTTACCCCTAGACATGCCTAAACTATCCGCTAACTGTCTTTGGTTCAAACCTTTTATAGCCATCATAACCATTATTTTAGTTTTATCAATCCGCACGTTATCACCTCCTGTAAAATTTTGCAATTGTAGAACTTTCTTATATTTTATTCTACAATAGTAGAGTTGTCAATAACTATATTTTGCAATTGTAGAATATAAAAATACGTGGTATACTTAGCAATATGGAGGTGCACACATGGGCTTAGGTAAAAACATAAAAAGTATTTTAGATGATAAAAATATGAAAGTTTCCGAGTTATCAAAAATATCTGGCGTACCATATGGGACGTTACATGCCATTATTAAAAGAGATAGCAATGGTGTAAAAACCGAGACACTAAAAAAAATCTGTTCCGCTCTTAATGTATCAATAGGCGAATTATTTGGCACTATTGAGCTACCACCGCATCTGTCTTTTGTGTTAGCGATGAGGGAATCTGGTTATACTATTGAGAGACTTTCAGATGTTACCGGGATAAATGCAGAAAAGTTAACTAATTTTGAAACTGGAACCGATAATCCAAATGATGAAGAGAAGTTATTGATAGCAAGAGCATTGGGCATATTTGATGATACACATGTAGAATTATTATTTGAGCCGATACTAGCATCTTCTAATTTGGACTTAAGCGCGGTTGAAGAGGCTATTAATAACACTAGGCCAAGAAGTAGCGTTAAAATGAATATTCTCATTAATCACTTCGCCCAATTGAACAATAAAGGTCAAGACAAAGCTTTAGAAAACTTAGAATTACTACTTAAAATCCCCGAATACAAAAAAGCCCCTTGATCGGCTAAATCAAGAGGCTTTAAATGAATATTGAAAGGTTGTGTTAACGCACTTTTATTTTATCACTTCCTTTCCACGAAAACAAGGAGGTACCCCCATGGCCAACATACAAAAAAGAGGAAACACCTATAAAATAACTGCCTATAGTGGTTATGATACCGCTGGTAAGCAAATCAGACGCACCATGACCTATAGGCCTTCAGAGGACTTAAGCCCGGCCAAATTGAAAAAAGAGCTGGATAAAATCGCCTTGGAGTTTGAAGAAAAATGCAATCTGGGCTATGTCATGGACAGTAACATTAAGCTCATTGATTTTATTGAGATCTGGTTTAAGAACTATGTAGGCAATAAGAACCTCTCCCCGGTAACGGTCAGGGGCTATCAAAACGAATCGATTAAAATAATTGAAGAGCTGGGACATATTAAAATGGGCCAGATCACACCTAAACACATCCAAGACTTTTATGCAAAGATCAAAGGTAGTACCGGTGTAAGAGGTGGGGAAAAATTCACGGTCACGCCGGAATATCTGGCAACCGTGGCCAGTATGAAGCAAAAGGATGTTTCGGATAAAGCCGGGGTCAATGATGATGCTCTGCGCCGATTAAAAAAAGGTGGGAATACTACCCATGAAATAGCCTGTAAGGTGGCTGATGCCATTGGCAAAGATTTTGATACCCTCTTCATCTCAACTAATCCGCAAAGGGAAGTGTCGAATGAAACGGTGCTACATTACCACAAATTATTGAATAACATCATGAATACCGCCGTTAAATGGGGCGTGATACCCTTTAATCCCATAGAAAAACGGGTGGAGCTACCAAAATCGGACCGGAAAGAACCGGCCTATATGGATGATAAGGAAGCCCTGGCATTTCTGGAGCTGCTGGAAGAGGAACCCATCAAATATAAACTAGCGCTTAACCTTCTAATATTCAGTGGTTTACGGCGTGGGGAGATCGGCGGCCTGAAATGGTCGGACATTGATTTCGATGATAAGATCATCACTGTGAAGAGGGCTTTAAAATACATTGCCGGTGTGGGCCTGTTTGAAGGGGAAACCAAAACCTTTAAATCAAGAAGAAGCATTAAGCTGCCTGATTTCGTCTTTGATCTGTTCAAGGCCTATATGGTGTGGCAACTGGAAGAGCGCCTTAAGGTGGGGGATCGGTGGCAAGATCATGATTTTATTTTTACCCGGTGGAATGGGGAACCCATGAGCCTGGACACGATCGGCGGTTATTTGAAGAAATTCACAGACAAGCATGGGTTAAAGCCGGTGCACCTGCATTCACTCAGGCACACCAATGCCTCAATACTCATTGCCAGCGGTGTGGATCTCAAAACAGTTTCTTCCCGGCTGGGGCATTCTAATTTATCCACAACCGGCAATATCTATGCCCATGTGATTAATTCGGCCGATGCAAAGGCCAGCGATGCCCTGGATCATATTCTAGTTACAAAATCCCGTAAAGCTCAGTAACTTTTGTTATTGGGCTTTGATTTTTATCAAAATAAACACCAAATAAACACCAGACTCGGGGTTTTTCAACCTCTTCCAGCCTCCGGTCATAAAAAAAAGAGAACCTTAACGGCTCTCTTATACAATTCTTATTGGTGGAGATGAGGGGACTCGAACCCCTGGCCTTCTGACTGCCAGTCAGACGC
>CAZHAJ010000060.1:0-10330 GCA_964530215.1 uncultured Peptococcaceae bacterium
TATTTGCCACTGGAAGCAAGTATAGTATGTATATACTATACTAAGGCGATAAAACCTTTTTTTACGCACACTATTTATCAAATCTTTATATCAATCGCAAAAACAGTGATTAAGGGAGCATAAGACAATGCTGTTAATTAATTGCAAAAATGCAATACAGCGGGAGAAAGATACGCTAATTAAAATGGTGAGGATATTTTGCAAAGCTAAGCATAATAATAGCTTTTGCAAGGATTGCGTGGAGTTAATGGCATATGCTGAAAACCGTCTAGATAAATGCAAGTTTGGAGTATCTAAGCCTACCTGTGAAAGGTGCACTGTTCATTGTTACAAGGCTTTGATGAGAGAGCGGATTAAAGAAGTTATGCGCTATTCAGGGCCCAGAATGATACTTTACCACCCGGTGGATGCAATAAGACATCTAATTAAAAATAAACGCTCCAAATAAACAAAAAAAATATAAAGACCGGAAGTAATTTTTGCTGTCTATATCGAAAAAATTTTAAACTTAAATCATGCATATTAAGGGGTTTTTAAATGGAAAAGGTGCCTTTTGACGAACTGCAATTTAGAATGATGCGATTTAGGGATAAAATGGATTTGCTGAATCCCCAATGGGAATTGGCAGTGATTTTTAGCAAGGTAAATCTATACTATTTCACAGGGACTATGCAGGATGGTTTATTGTTAGTCCCAAGGGACGGAGAAGCAGTTTTATGGGTTCGCCGAAGCTATGAAAGGGCACAGGAGGAGTCTTTATTCCAGAATATACAACCGATGAACAGTTTTCGTGATGCGGCACAAACATCACGCTGTCCAGCCACGGTATATATGGAGACGGAATCGTTGCCTTTGGCATTATTGCAGAGATTTCAAAAACATTTTCCTTTTAAAGATATAAAGCCTGTAGATTCTGCTATTGCTTCTATAAGAGCAGTTAAGAGTAGGTATGAGCTTGGCCTTATGCAGCAGTCCGGTGCTATTCATCAGCGAGTTTTGGAAGAAATGGTTCCCGAAATGCTTTATGACGGTATGAGTGAAGTGGATTTGGCAACCGAACTTTTTTCTGTTCTGGTTAAGGAAGGTCATCAAGGGACAGTTCGTTTTGGCATGTTTGACACCGAAATGGTTATCGGGCATATTTGCTTTGGCGAAAGTTCTATATATCCCGCTTATTTTAACGGCCCCGGAGGCAACTATGGTATGAGCCCGGCTGTACCTCTGCTGGGCAGCCGCACTCGCAGACTGAAAAAAGGGGATCTGGTATTTATTGATATAGGTTGTGGTGTAGGTGGCTATCACACAGATAAAACTATGACTTATATGTATCGCCAAACTTTGCCTAGGGAAGCTGTCATGGTTCATGAAAAATGTGTGCAGCTACAGCAGGACATTGCCGGAATGTTAAAGCCCGGTGCCGTTCCTGCACATATATATAATGAGATTATCGCTAAACTGGAGCCGGATTTTCTTGAAAACTTTATGGGCTATGGGAACCGCAAGGTTAAATTTTTAGGACACGGTATCGGTTTGTGGATTGATGAATTCCCTATCATAGCCCAGGGTTTCAATGAACCTATTGAAGAGGGAATGGTTTTTGCCATCGAACCTAAAAAAGGTATAGCTGAGATAGGTATGGTGGGAATAGAAAACACTTTTGTGGTAACACCCCAAGGAGGCAGGAGTATTACCGGTGAAAGTCCGGGTCTTATTCCGGTATATTGATTTATAAGTAAACTATTTTGGTCTGTTTTTTCATTGTTGGGGAGTTGAAAGGGCAATCGGTACTTTATCGGTTGTCTTTTTTAATGATATCTTCCCGCACTTAACTTATCGTTTTGGAAAAAATATATTCTGCTGTATTAATAACTAAGGAATTGACCATACTATTAATACCATTAAACCAGTCCAATATTACAGCTGGAGGAGGTGAAAAGATGGTAGGAACTCCATTGGCTGACTACTTCATAAAAGTAAGCGACCGTTTACCGGATGAAGCAGAGAAAGTATTATTTGCTTTGGTGGATCAAGGCAGTATGAACAAAGAAGAGCTTTCTCTTACTGCCAGGGTTAAAAGAGCGGTTTTAGATCATGTTATCATGCAACTTTATGCCTTGGGTTTGGTAGAGGTGTCAACTGAGGGTAAAAGTAAAATCTGCAGTCTAACGATTTTAGGGAAGGATTTTCTTTCACTAATTAAAAAAGCGGGATAGTTATCATTAAAAGTAAAGTATCTTACTAATCAATAAAACTAATTTAAAAGTCCTTTTTGCAAGAGAGTTTAAACATTAATAACTTGCAGAAAAGGACTTTTTGTTTTGCAGTTTAAAAGTTTAAATTTTGGTTAAAACTTATTATAAGAATAATATTTGTTAGGTGGTTGATTAGAAAATGAAATTGTATAAATTATTCTTGATAATAAGTATTGTGGCATTTACTTTAGGTTTTAGTTCGGATAGCTTAAGTGTCGGCAGTTATTCAGAAGCTCCGCTAATAAGGTTCCATGTGCTGGCTAATAGTGATTCTCCCGGGGATCAAGCTCTTAAACTGAAAGTTAGAGATGCAGTCATTAAAGAAATGATTCCCTTATTAGCAGATGTAAAGGATAAAAATGAAGCCAGAAAAAAAGTAGATGATAACCGTAATTTGATTAAATCAACAGCGGAAAAGACTATTAGTGAAAATGGGTATTCATATGATTTGAAGGTATCCAGGGGAAACTTTATTTTCCCTGCAAAAACATATCATGTAAAAGAACCCTTGCAAAAACAGGCTGTGAGCTTAACACTGCCTGCCGGAAGATATGAGGCAGTAAGAGTGGTAATAGGAAGTGGCAAAGGAGCAAATTGGTGGTGTGTCCTCTTTCCCCCTTTGTGTTTTGTAAGTCCGGAGGAAAATAACGCTGATAAGCCGGGTAGTCCCATTGCTGTTCAGTACAACTCTAAAACCCACAACAAAGTGGAATATAGGTTTAAGGTGTTGGATTTATATCGAAAAGCAAATAATTATAAATAAATATGACCCAGAGAAATGTACTTTATAAAAAAAAATAAAATTGAATGAAAAGTACGCAATAATAACGAAAGATACAGGGGTTATGGTTGGAGGGATTATTTTTGATTACCATTAAGGAACTCAGCAAAATATATATAACCCCGAATCAAAAGGTAATTGCCCTGGAAAAGGTGAGTCTTTCTGTTGAAAAAGGTGAAATATTTGGAATTATCGGTTTGAGCGGGGCAGGTAAAAGCACCTTGATCCGGTGTATAAATATGCTGGAAAGGCCTACCGAAGGCTCCATTTTTGTGGATCAGCAGGAAATAACCAGTCTGGGTAAGGGGGATCTCCGTAGGGCACGACAAAAAATAGGAATGATATTTCAGCATTTTAACTTGCTGTCATCAAGGACTGTTTTTGACAATGTTATGTTCCCTTTAGAGATAGCAGGTGTGCCGACAAATGAGGCAAAAAAAAGAACCACAGACTTACTGGATTTGGTAGGGCTCTCGGATAAAATGCAGGCTTATCCCGGGCAGTTAAGCGGAGGTCAGAAGCAGCGGGTGGGTATTGCCAGAGCATTGGCCAATGAGCCTAAACTTTTGTTATGTGACGAGGCTACCTCCGCTTTGGACCCTCAAACCACAGATTCTATTTTAAAATTATTAAGGGACATCAACAGAAAACTAAACATTACAATATTATTAATTACCCATGATATGGGGGTTATTAAAGAGATTTGTGATCGGGTGGCGGTGATTGATAATTCTCGAATTGTTGAGGTGGGAAAGGTGTTGGACATTTTTACAAATCCCAATACTCCCACTTCCCGTAGTTTTGTCAATTCTGTGATAAGCAGTGAAATACCAGAGGAATTGCTGCACACGTCTTGTTATGAAAATGAAGGGAAAGCATCTAAGCTGATAAGGGTGTCCTTTGTGGGTGCCTCAGCCGGAGAACCGGTAATTTTCAAAATGATCAAGCGGTTTGATATTGATGCCAGCATACTTTATGGAAATGTTAGCCGGATAAAAGACACCCCCTTTGGGAACCTGGCTTTGGAACTGATAGGCTCTCCCCACGTGCTTCAGGATTCCATTGCTTACTTAAAGAGCCGAGGCCTGGAAGTGGAGGTGTTGAACAATGCTTGAGAATACCATTGCAGCTTTGTTGCCTTTTATAGATTCATGGATAGTGGAAAAGGTATTAACAGCAACCTGGGAAACAATTTATATGGTGTTTATTTCAGTTTTTCTAAGTTATTTGTTTGGATTGCCCTTGGGGGTGATCCTGGTAACCACCTCTGATGGCCATATACTGGAAAACAAGATGATTAGTAAAACTTTAGGCGGAGTAATAAATGCTACCAGATCGGTGCCGTTTATTATTTTTTTGATTTTACTTATTCCCTTTACCCGGTTTTTAATTGGTACTTCCATCGGAACAATGGCTTCCGTTGTTCCCCTCACTTTGGCAGCTATACCCTTTGTAGCAAGAATGGTGGAAACTTCTTTAAACGAAATAGAATGGGGGTTGGTGGAAGCGGCCATATCTATGGGAGCCAGTGCTTGGAGGGTAATTACCAGTGTGCTGCTGCCCGAGGGAATGCCGTCATTGATTTCCGGGGTTGCCATAACAACTATTAACCTAGTTGGTTACTCAGCAATGGCCGGTATAGTTGGAGGAGGTGGTCTGGGAACCTTAGCGTATTATTACGGCTATCAGCGTTACGAAAATTCAGTAATGTGGATAACGGTCATTGTGCTTATCATTTTGGTGCAGGGTGTGCAAATGCTGGGAGATAGTATGTCGCAGAAGGTTTTTAATAAGAGGAGGTAGATTAGTAAATGAAAAAGACCATTACTTTGATTTGTTGCCTGCTGTTAAGTGCATTATTGTTGGTCGGTTGTGGGGGCACCCCGTCGGCCACCGATGAGACTTCCAACAAGTTGGTTGTGGGGGCAACTGCAAAACCCCATGCTGAAATACTAGAGGTTGTTAAACCACTGCTGGAAGAACAAGGGATAGAGTTGGAGATAAAGGTTTTTACTGACTATGTATTGCTAAATCCGGCCCTAAGTGAAAAGCAGATTGATGCAAACTTCTTTCAGCATGTTCCTTATTTAGACGATTATAATGCTAATAATAACGGTGAGCTTGAGTGGACCACCAAAGTTCACACTGAGCCCATGGGTGTTTACTCAAAAAGTATAGAGGATATTAATGCGGTGGCTGACGGAGCTAAAATTGGTATCCCCAATGATGCAACCAACGGTGGCAGGGCATTGGCAGTGCTGCAAGACGCAGGGTTGCTTAAGCTCAAGGAAGATGCAGGGGTAAGTGCCACCGATAAAGATATTGTAGAAAATCCCAAGAACCTGCAGATTGTTATGATGGATGCTGCCATGCTTCCCAGGGCATTGGAGGATTTGGATTTATGTGTAATTAACAGCAACTACGCCTTGGAAGCTAATCTAAATCCTGTTGAGGACTCCATTGCTATGGAAGCAAAGGATTCACCCTTTGCCAATGTTATTGCTGTAAGGGCTGAGGATAAAGAAAAAGAGAGCATTAAAAAGCTTGGGGAGGCACTGCAATCACCCGAAGTTAAAAAGTTTATAGAGGATAATTATATGGGCAGTGTAGTTCCCGCCTTTTAGAATAGCTCCGGTAATTAAAGAGAAAGTGAAAAAAGCTGTGATCGACAAAAACGTCGGTCACAGCTTTTAAAAAGGCTTAAAAAGCTGTTTCGCAATTAGGTTCTTCTTCCCTTAATTACAAGATCCCTAGAAATATTATCCAGCACGGCAACCTTGGGTAAATATCCCCACTGAACAAAACCAAACTTGCTGAATATGCTCAAGCTGGGTTTATTGTGGGCAAAGATATAGCCGATTAAAACCTTAATGTCCAGAAACTCGGCCTGCTCCAATGCCATGGTGAGCAGAGTGCTTCCTATTCCTCTCCGGCGATGATGGGCAGAGATATAAATGCTGATTTCCGCAGTTCCGTCATAAGCCGGTCGCCGATTCAGAAAATCTGTTAAGCTGAGCCAGCCTGCTATCTCATTTCTCACTTCCGCTACCCAGATAGGCCGTTTATTGGGACTATGACTGTAAAACCAGTCTATTTTGCTTTCTATTGACACTGGCTCTATATCTGCGGTCACCAAACGTGACGATATGGTGTCGTTGTATATTTTTACAATAGATGCAAGGTCATTAATTAATGCATTTCTGATTATCATAAGTCCTGCCTTGTGGTAATTTATCTCCAGGTAACCGAAGGTTTGTTTCGCAACGGGATTCTCTTAAAACGATACTTTGGATATCCAATCATCATAGCTCCATAGCATTGATGGCCTTCCGGAATTTCAAGGTCTTCTGTCAGCGGTGGGTAATGCTGAGCCGCTGCGCTCAAAAAACCCGCCCAGCATGCACCCAGTCCCATGGAGTGAGCAGCCAGTTCCAGGTAGGCTAAGGCAATAGTGCAATCTATCTGTGGGGGGTGAGACCTTTTAGGGGAGTAAGCAACTATCAGTTGCGGTGCACCCCGACAGATTCTGTCAATGCCGGCATCCCAGTCATCCACCAGCTTCTGCAGACCGCTGGGTTTAACTTGAAGCAAGGTTCTCATCCAGTCTATGGTTAAGCCGGCAAGCTTATTGACCTCTTTGCTGTCCCCCACCACTATCCACTTAAGGGGCTGTCCGTTGTGTCCCGAGGGCGCATAGCTGGTGACATGAAGCAGTTCCTCCAGCAGGTGCTGTTCCACAGGATCCTTATAGAAGTTGCGTATCGAGCGTCTGGAAGTTAAAAAAAGCTTCACTTCCTCAGGGTTTGGCAGCATAGAGGCTTTATATTCGGGACACTTTTCAGGATTCATAGAGTGAAGCTTTAAGGCTCCTGACGGACAAACAGCCATACAGTGGCCGCAGTTTATGCAACCCTTTATATATCCGTCCACTAATGTTGGATAGGAGTCTTTTGTTTTTTGCTCAATGATATTAGCGGGGCAGACCTGAACACACTTTCCGTCACGTCCACACAGGCTTTTTTCAATAGTAAAAAGGCTCATTCTATTTCCCCTCCCGGTGCAAAAAATAGTAAGTATTAGAAAACATAGCATAATGCTAATTCATTTGCTTATCACAAGCTTTAACTTTAAGAGATACTACCCCAGGGGTTAAATCCCTTTTTTTACTTAATTCTTTTTATAAGTAAATTAAAGATTGGGATATAATAAACATATACCAAGAATAAAGGGGTTGGTTATTATGTCAGAAAAATTGAAGAGGGCCACTTTTGCGGGGGGTTGTTTTTGGTGCATGGTGGAACCTTTTGAAAATATTCAAGGGGTAAAGGAAGTAATTGTGGGATATACGGGCGGTGAAAAAGAAAATCCCACCTATCAAGAAGTTTGTGCTGGTGTCACCGGACATTATGAGGCTGTGCAGATAGTCTATGATGAAAATGTAGTGGAGTACCAACAAATTTTAGATGTTTTTTGGCGACAAATTGATCCTACAGACGATGAAGGACAGTTTGTCGACCGCGGTTCCCATTATCGAACCGCCATTTTTTATCACAATGACAGGCAAAGGGAAGTAGCTGAGCAGTCAAAAGAACAGCTAAATATGAGTGGCCGTTTTGATAGACCGGTGGTTACAGAGATTTTGCCCGCAACAAACTTCTATCCCGCTGAGGAATATCATCAGAACTATTGCAAGAAGAATCCTAAGCACTACGATATCTACAAAAGGGGATCGGGCAGGGATTTCTTTAAACGGGAGAACTGGGATTTAAAAAAGCATATTTCTGTAGATTTAAAGAAAGAACTAAGTCCCTTGCAATATGAAGTGACTCAAAACAACGGAACAGAGCCTCCATTTCGGAACGAGTATTGGGATAATAAGAGACAAGGCTTATATGTGGATATTGTGTCCGGAGAGCCATTGTTTAGTTCTATAGAAAAATATGACTCCGGTTGTGGGTGGCCCAGTTTTAAAAGGCCTGTCAATATAGAAAGTATTGTGGAGAGAAATGATTTCAGCAAAGGTATGATTCGCACCGAGGTTCGCAGCAGAGAAGGGGATTCTCATTTGGGGCATGTCTTTAATGACGGCCCTGGCCCGGGAGGATTGCGATATTGTATCAACTCTGCAGCCGTACGTTTTATTGCAAAGGAGAATTTGGAGAAAGAGGGTTATGGGGAATATCTGGATATGTTTAAGGATAGTAAATAGCAGCAATAAATAAAATAAACCTGCCATAATGGCAGGTTTATTAACTGCTTAGTAATTTTGAACCGAACGGTAACAATCCCTGCAGTAAACAGGTCTGTCTTGGCGAGGCTCAAAAGGAACTTCGGTTTCCTGTCCACAGGATGCGCAAACTGCCGGGTGCATAACCCTTTCTGCTCTGTTGAAACCACGTCCGTCAGAGCGATTGCGCTGTTTGCGTGCTGCGCGGCACTCAGAGCATCTGCCAGGATCATTGGTAAATCCTTTTTCAGCAAAAAACTCCTGCTCGGAAGCCGAGAACACAAAGTCAACCCCGCAATCACGACATGATAAAGTGCGATCTTCGTACATTAAAACCCTCCTCAAATTTATTCCATTAGTATTAGGAGATGGGCAAATTTACTCTCCCGTTACCTGATGGAATTGGGGAAGGGTAATTGCTAACCTAACCTATGGACTCAAATCATGATATCATAGCAATTTCTTAAAGTCAAAATGATTTTGTCTCGCACCTAGAGGATATTATCCCCTTAGTTTAATCGGTATTTTGTGGGTATCAGGGCATGGTTTCGCACATATATATACAAAAAAGTTTGTAAAGGTTATTGCAACGGGATTAAACCTTTCGTATAATGAAGGCGGTAAGAACAGGAGGAGGTAAATCATGGCGAAGCACATAAAAACTGTAAATTTTAACCAGGTCAGTTCAAAATTTACCCTGCAGGGCGGTTGCGGAGAGTGTCAGACATCTTGTCAGTCGGCGTGCAAGACTTCCTGCACAGTGGGGAACCAGGTTTGCATAAGGGAAAAAGAATAACATAATCTTAAAACCCGGTCCTTATGGATTGGGTTTTTTTGTCATGGGGGATAAAGTTGATTCATAAATTTATATTTGATAATACCAGAATAGTTTTTGACGTTCACAGCGGTGCTCTTCATGTAGTGGATGAGTTGGCATGGGATTTGTTGGAGGATTATCGTTCACTAGATGAAGAAACACTGCTGAAAAAACATTTAGGTAAATACTCACCAACGGAGATAAGGGAAGTGCTGTCGGAGATTCAGGGATTGGAAGAGGAACGGCTGCTTTTCTCCCCGGATCCCCTGGGGGGTCAATATCAACCTCCAAAGGAAAATATTATAAAAGCCCTATGTCTTCATTTGGCACATGACTGTAACCTAGAGTGCAAGTATTGCTTTGCCGGTCAAGGTAAGTTTGGCGGCAATCCGGGAATGATGACTGAGGAAGTGGGCTGTAAGGCCTTAGAGTTTCTAATGGAAGCTTCCGGCTCCCGAAAGCATGTGGAAGTGGATTTTTTCGGCGGGGAACCACTGTTAAATTTTATAGTGTTACAGTCATTGGTGAGGCACGGTAAGCAGTTGGCGTCCGATAATAACAAAATAATTAAATTTACGTTAACCACTAATGCCGTTAAATTGGACAACCGGGTGGGACAGTTTTTAAATGATAATAATATAAGTGCGGTTCTAAGCCTTGACGGCCGTCCCGGTGTTCATGATGCCATGAGGCCTTTCCCCAAGGGCATAGGATCTTATGATATTGTTTTGAAGAATATAAAGAGTTTTCTGGCATCCAGGGACTATCAGGATTATTACATCAGGGGAACATATACCGCCAATAATCTGGATTTTGCCAAAGATGTGGAGTATCTTGTGGGGCAGGGTTTTGACAGCATTTCATTGGAACCGGTGGTCTCTGATCCCGATCACTATTATTCTATAAAACCCGAAATGCTTGCCCAGGCAACTGCTCAATATGAGGATTTAACCAGAATGCTTATTAAAATGAAAAGGGAAGGGAAAAATGTGAGCTTTTTTCATTTTAATGTTGATTTGGATGGAGGCCCCTGCCTTCCCAAGAGGATGAGCGGTTGTGGTGCCGGCTATCAATACCTTGCCATTGATCCCCAAGGAGTATTGTATCCCTGTCATCAATTTGTCGGGCATGAAGAGTTTGCTATGGGGGATGTTTATACCGGGGTTAAAAGATGGGATTTAGCAGACCGGTTTAAAAAAACACATCTTTATGAAAAAGAAGGATGCGGTCAGTGTTGGGCTAAATTTTTATGC
>CAZHAJ010000061.1:0-10254 GCA_964530215.1 uncultured Peptococcaceae bacterium
ATTACCGACACTAACGTCCCCCAAAGTCTTTAGAGTATTACCCTGCCACACCTCTATAAAGCTGCTTAAATCATACATTTCCATATTGTTATTACTGTCATTTCTGACTTCCACCCTTTTTGTGCCAATGGTTCTTATATTAGTCACCCTTCCATTTACAAAGCTGGTGCCGATAATTTCAATCCTGGTTACATCTTCATCCCAATTTAATGTTAGTCTGACCTCTCTGCCCACAACCACGTCACCGATCTTACCTGAATTACCGTTTTTAGAAACCTGAGTATTACCGGTAAAATAATAGGTTTCCTCATCTCCATCCGAATCCCTTATGGTGATTCTTTTAAGAGTCCCGGATGTATTTATATAGGTAACTATACCCTGATGTTTTTCGGAACCGAAAATATCTATTCTGACAACCCTTCCCCCAGAGTCTAAAGTTAATTGAACATACATATTCTCATGTATATCAGATATATACAGATTGTCACCGCTCTCCCTTACATCAACGTTATTATCAAGATTAAAGCTGTATCTTCGGCTATTATCACCTGTAACCTCCAACACCCAACGTGAACCTGTCCTGTTGATATAGGTAACCTCTCCGGAAATATAATTGCTGCCTGTTAATTCAGCTATATCTATTCTTGTAACATCACCGCTGCTGTTAAGAGTTAACTGAACATCCATACCTTTGACTAAATAGTTCAGGCTCCTGATTTCTCCACCTTCAGACACCGTTACATTTCTTGCAAAATAATATTTCCCATATCCACCCGATTCTGTACTTATCTCCAACATGCGTTCACTGCCTGCAGTTTGAATATATATGAGCTTGCCCCTTAGATCGGCAGAGTTTACCTTGGAATCATCCAATATATCAATTCTCGTTACATTCTCATTTTTATTTAAAGTTAGCTTTACATTCATGTCCTTCTCTATATAACTTAAATTTCTGGATGAAGAACCTTCCCTTACCTGAACATTGCTTTGCAAGTAATATGTTTTTAAATCTCCATTTTGTTGTTTTATCCTTATTCTGTCACTGCCCGAAGAGCTTATATAGTCTACCAGGCCTTCCACTAAAAACTCATCCAGTATGTTAATTCTGGTTGCCTGAACACTTCTGTTTAGGTAAACCCTTACTGCATTGCCATTCTCTATATCATAAATAGTTCGTAATGCCCCATTTTCTGTAACTTTTAAACCGCCGGCTATATAATAGGTCCTTTCGTCACCATTACTTCTTTTGATTCGTATTCTGGGATCGGTGGTCCATATGCCCGTAACACTTCCTTCAACCACCTCATCTCCGAGAATTTCGATTTGATTGACATCATCGTTATTATCCAGAAACAACTCTACCCACATACCCACTCTTACATCGTCTAAATCTCCATTAACATCAATGCCTGTAACCTTAACCCTGTCAGAAATCCCATAAGCATGACTTTCCCCGTCACTGTCTCTGATTACAATTCTTTTTTCCCCCGTACTGCGAATAGAAGATACCGTACCTTCTAAGTCATTGGATGAACCCTTGCCCACCTTGACCTCCTGAACCTTGCCAAAACTATCTAAAGTTATTTCCAGGTAGTCCCCGGCAACAATATCATCTAAATAAACTCTTTGACCATCCTCATTGATAATTCGGGGGTTATTTATTACATCAAAACCTGCGTACCTTCCATCATCATCCTCTATGTTAATCTGGTAATCGTTAATACTTTGGACAACTCCAAAAACTTTACTTTTATCATCAGTAATATTTGCTGAAACAAAATCGCTACCTGCCATAAACAGTTCCACACAAGAACCTTTGGCAAGGCTTGAGTAACTGCTTAACTGACCTCTATAAGTGATGGTTACGCTGCTGGGTACTTCCAAAACTGTGCCGTATTTAATACGTACTGTAAAATAATCCAAATACTTATTTACAACGTAACCTTTACCCCCACTGGGTAAAACGGTGGGAGCCGTTGTCTTATTAGTCTGATTGATTATTAGAACCAAATTGTCTTGAGAATTAAAAATTAGCTTCACTTCGTCCCCTGGTTCAACATCCTGAAGGGGATATTTCATCCCTTGTCGATATGTAAAATTAACACTTCTGATATCAAAACCCTGATATATTTGTTCAAGAGTAATTACACTTCGCAGGTGGTCAATATTTTCCACTTTGCCTGACACCATTCTCCCGGAGACCGGTTCAATTTTACCGTTATCAACCATACGAACCAAAATTGTAGAAATCTCCGCTCTGGTCAGTGCTTTATACGGTGCAAAGATATTGCCTGGCAGACCCACCAAAATACCTTCGGCAACTACACCCGCCAATTTCTCTCTATCCCCTTGGGAAATCATATTTATATCACTAAAGTTAATGGACTCCGCATTGCCCCTCAAGTTCATTGCTTTTGCTATCCAAATGGCCATCTCAATTCTGGATGCAGGTTCATTAAACTTAATGCCAAAGACCTCTTCCCTGTTGATTAAGTTGTTGTCCACTGCCAATGCAATATATTGCTTAAATCCCGGCCAGACATCAATGGGTATTTGCAATTCATCGGGGGTAACACCAGCTACTTTCTTATCCCAACCCATGCTTTTACCTATAACCAACAATGCTTCAGCCTTGCTCAAATCCTGCTCGGGCATAAATACTCGTCCCGGATAGCCGTTCATAAACTGATATGCTGCACATTGTGCAATGTTTTCATTCGCCCAATGATTTGTGGTATCAATAAATTCAAAATTTTCGGACGCCATCGCCTTGGCACTAAAAAAAGCCGACATAGCTAATATAATAACCGTCAGATATATTTTTTTCATAAAAGTGTTTGTCCCCCCATTTTTGAAATAATTTAAAACTGCAGATAAATAAAAAATTGTTATTTTTTTCATTATAACAGTATTTATTCGACATTTTAAAGAAAAACTGCAGTTAGTTTTTTTTCAACTTATCCACTCTACCATGTTATACTGATAAAAAATGGTAGGAGGAACTCCCTTGAACTACTTGCAAACTATATTACTTATTGTGGTGGGCAGTTTTTTTGCAATAGGTGGAATTTATATACTTTGGGGAACCAGAAAATCCAAGGAAATAATGGATGTGAGGGAAAAGAGAGGAAATATTGTGGGTTCAATATTTCTTCTAACAATAGGTTCGATTCTGATAATATGGGGAAGCTTTATATGGCATTCAGTGAAAACAGCAACACCAGATACCGTGAAAAATAATCAAAATGCACAAATGGAAAGTAAACTCGATACTCCCGAAGCATCCCAAGAACACCCACAAGAGCAAAATCAGATATCTTCTGATCCTATTCACCCGGATGAACAAACAGTCAAAGAAGATGCAAAAAAAGCGGTTGAAGCATTTAGCCAAATTCAAAAGAGCTTTGATGACATTATCAGCGCATATCAAACAGAACTTACCAACATCAGCAAAGGAAGCGTTGAACTAACCGGCTCTTATGATGTCGACAAGTTGGGTCAGCAAACTTTAACTTTATATGAAGATGTACAGAATTTAGAAGTCGCCAGTCAATACCGTCACTATAAGGATTTGATGCTGGACTCGGTGCTATATTTACAGGGTTCGATAGATGATTTAAGAACCTGCATTATTGATAAAAAATTTACATTATTTACTGATTCCCAAAACTTTTTCCAAAAATCACTGGAAACCAACAGACTGGTAAATATCGGTGTAAAAAGCCAAGCTTCATTGGACGGCTACACCGAAGATTGATAAAAATGCGAGGTATGTTATGTTCTTCGGCTTAGGTTACCAAAATAAAACTGTAAAGATACTTAGAAAAAATAAAGGGCTTACAGCCAAGGACCTGGCAATTAAGTTAAAGGTTGATACCGTTGAAGTCTTAAAAATTGATGAAATGAAAATCAAAGATATCCCTGAGCCTATTAAATCAATGATTTTACCCATTATAAAAAAATAGCTTATGAAATAATCCATCAAGAAAATACTGCAACGCTTTACGCGTTTACAGATATTTTCTTGATGCTTTTTGTCCTTCATAAGTGAATAAAACCTTATTATTATCCAACATTGTTTCAATATGCACCGGACGTCCCCACAGCTTATTAACATAAGGCAAAGTACGTTCCAAGTAATAGATATCCAGTTCTTCACCATCAGACAGATGCTTGATGTAAAGCTCCCCGTTCATGTTGTAATCCCCGTCCTCCACCACTATATAGGGATAGCCGCAATTAGTCATATTGGCCACCATTTGGTCCCTGACCTTCTCCCAGTCCTTGTCAGTCACTTTCCAATCATAGCCAACCTTTTTATAGAGAAATAAATCATTGTCTTCAATTATTTCTTTGGTGAGGTAATTTCTTAAAAAAGATATATCGTTCTCTGTTTCCCTGACTTCAAAGATTTTTTTTCGTCCTTCACTGCCTTTGCGATGAAATTTTTCCCTTTCTTCCTTAGTGGGATTATTCCATCTCCTTTCTATATCCTCAAATATTTTTAATCCCAAATAATATGGGTTTAATGTCATTTTTCCGGGCTGAACCACACCTGCGTGCATTTTGGAAAACTCTATAGCCTCTTCTTCGGTAAGATCCATATCCCTTATAATTCTTAAGTGCCAGTATGAAGCCCAACCCTCATTCATTATTTTTGTTTCCATCTGGGGCCAAAAATAAAGCATCTCATCCCTAACCACCGATATAATATCCCGTTGCCAGTCTTCCAAGTCTCTGGCATAGTTCATAATAAATAAAAGCAGATCTTTTTGTGGTTGGGCAGGAATTTTTTTTGGCATTTCATTCTTAATTGTTCCTTTGTCTTCACTGCCAATACTCCACAAATCACTATACGGACCTTCCTGATTTTTCTCCTTTAATTCTGATTTATAATCTGCTCTTACCTTATCTTTTTTATCCTTTATATATAGATACGGATCCACATGCTCCCTGATGGCAAGTACCGAATCTAAAAAGGCCTCCACCTTGTATTTTCCGTATTTGAATTCATACTCCCTAAATCTGTCTGCCGCACCGGCCATACTTTCCACCATGCGCCGGGAGGTATGACGAAAAAAAGCATTATTTTTAAAAAAATCACAATGAGCTAAAACATGGGCAATAATCATTTTATTTTGTATCAGTGAATTTCCTTCCAGTAAAAATGCATAGCAGGGATCACTGTTTATTACCAACTCATAAATTCTGCTGAGATTGTAATCGTAATGAGTCTTCATTCTTTGGTATGCCTTGCCGAAAGTCCAATGAGAGAATCGGGTGGGCATGGCATAGGCACCAAAAGTATAGATAATATCTGCAGGACATATCTCAAAATTCATATCATAAAAATCCAAACCCAGTTCCTTGGCTCGGTGGACAATCTTCTCAACTGCTTCTTCAAGTAGCTTATTCTCATCTGTTGAATACATAAAAACCCCCCTATACATTATTCATATGCGGGGGATTTTTTAAATTGACAATTAACACTTGGCAAGATCATATGTTATTGCTTGCTTTTTTATATATCATCAATATCTCTTGAAACTCCGTTTCTCTGCCGTTGATTATATAGTAATCAAAAAGGAAATCCACCTGCTTTTTTGTTAAAAGCAGGTCTTTATAAAACACCAATCTTGCCAAACTGATTTTCACCCATCCATGCTCTTCCAAAGTTAATTCCCCATTAAGTTCAGACGGAATATTGTTATTTTGATAACTGTATTTTGCCGTTAGCAAATCTGCAATAATAATATGGTCATAATGGTTACATGCATAGAAGACACCGGAGGGAGACAGCCAACCATCCACCCCAGCTAATTCACCCCTGTATGGTTCTAATTTCAATTCATCAGCTTTAAGCAATAAAACTTCGTCCTGCGGTAACACAGCTTTTCCCCCTTGAACTTATATTTTACCCATTATCAGACCTTTAGCTTAACAATTATCTCTAACTCCACCGCGGCACCCAATGGCAACTCATTGACCCCAACAGCAGAACGGGCGTGCTTGCCCGCTTCCCCGAAAATCTCAAGCAGAAAGTCAGATGCTCCGTTTATTACTGCAGGTTGCTCTGAGAATTTTGCAGAACTATTTACAAAACCGGTTACTTTGACAATTCTTTCTATTTTATCCAAACTGCCTGCAATGGATTTAATTGCACTGAGACAGTTTACAGCACAAATCTTGGCAGCGTTGTAACCTTCTTCTGACGAAAAGTCTTCACCCAGCTTCCCTTTATACAGAAGCTTTCCTTCCGACATGGGAAGCTGCCCCGATGTATAGATAAAATCCCCTGCTTGAATCGCAGGCTGATATGCTGCTAAAGGTTTGGAAGCTTCCGGTAAGTTTATATTCATTTTTTTTAATTTGTCTTCAAACATATATTTATCATCTCCATCCCTTTTTACTTTTTTTAATCTTCAGTGTACTTTAGAATCCTTAACCATCATTAATCTTATTCCATTTAAAATCACTAATATAGTTGCACCGGAATCGGCGAAAACTGCCATCCACAGTGTAGCAAATCCAAAAAAAGTAGCCACTATGAAAAACACCTTGATGAGGATTGCAAAAATAATGTTTTGTTTAATTACCTGTATCGTCTTGCGGCTCAGTCTAATGGTATAGGATAATTTGGAAAGATCATCTGCCATAAGGGCAATATCTGCCGTCTCTATGGCAGCATCGGTACCAGCCACCCCCATAGCAATACCTACATCTGCCAAAGCCAAAGCAGGTGCATCATTAATACCGTCCCCCACCATGGCCACCTTACCCTTTTTTTTCAACCTTTTAATTGCATCTAGTTTTTCATGGGGCATCAGTTCAGCCTGAACATCACTTATGCCAATGCTTTTAGCTGCCGCAAAGGCGGTTCTGTAATTATCTCCGGTCAACATTACAATCTTTTCTATTCCCGATTTTAACAATGCAGCCACTGCATTGTTGCTGTGTGGTCTTACCGTGTCAGAAGCACCAATGACCCCGATTGTCTTATTATCCACTCCCACTATAATAACAGTGTTTCCTCCATCAGTTAACCTATCTATGGTATCTTTCCACTCGCCAATTTCTATGCCCAATTGGTTGAATAGTCTTTCATTACCCACGTAATATTTATTATTTTTATTATAAGCATAAGCACCTATTCCCGGAAGAGTTTTAAAACCGGTGACCGGAATCAAGTCCAATCCTTTATTTGCGGCTTCTTCCAAAATCGGTCCTGCCAGATGATGTTCAGAAAAATATTCCACCGAAGCAGCCACCTTCAGCACCTGATCCGGATTTATACCCTGAGCACTAACCACCTCACTGATCCTAGCTTTTCCGCTGGTAAGGGTCCCTGTCTTATCAAAGGCAATTATTTTAATTGCACCTGCAGCCTCAAGATGGCTGCCGCCCTTGATTAGAACTCCGTTTCTGGCTGCACTTCCAATGGCAGACACTATAGCCACGGGAGTTGAGATTACTAAGGCACAGGGACAAGATATTACCAGTAATATAAGGGCCTTAGTAAACCAAGGAGTAAAGGGTTGACTAAAAAACAACACAGGTATGATCATAACCATTGATACCATTAACAAAACTGCTGGAGTATAATAGGCAGCAAATCTATCCACCAACTGCTGCGTGGGAGCTTTTTGCCCCTGCGCTTCCTCCACCATCTTTATTATTTTGGAAAGAGTACTGTCAGAAAAGCGACGAGTTATTTTCACCTCTAAAGACCCGTGACCGTTTATGGCTCCCGCAAAAACAAAATCCCCAACTTCCTTCTCGACATATGCAGACTCGCCGGTAATGGGTGACTGGTTCACCAATGAATGTCCTTTATAAATTTTACCGTCAGCAGGAATTTTCTGACCTGGTTTTACAATAGTTATATCTCCGGGGACAATTTGCTCAATGGGTAAAACTGAAACAGAATCACCCCTTTTGATCACTGCCTGCTGGGGAGAAAGATCCATCAATGCCCTGATGGATCTTTTGGTTTTTTCCATGGTAAATGACTGCAGTAGGTTACCCAGTGAAAAAAGAAAAACTACTGCCGCTCCTTCAGACCACTGCCCTATGGCCATGGCACCCACTACAGCCACCGTCATCAGAAAATTCATATCCAACCTTAAATTTTTAGCAGAATATAATCCGTTTTTAAAAAGGGATAAGCCACCTATTAAAATGGATAAAAAATACAAAATATTTTCCAAACCAATTGGAGCAATGAGACCGACAGCTAGAAAAACGCCTGAAAGCAATGTTAATAACAACTTTCTCCTTTTGTTTCTTTGAGACTCATCGATGTCGTTACTGACGGAAGACCACTGTGAACTCCGGTAACCGGCATCATTAACGGCTTTAATAATCAGTTGCAAAGGTGTTTTATGCACCACCACCATTTTACCGGTGGCAAAACTTATAGTTACCGAGTCCACCCCCGGAATAGAGAAGATTTTTTGCTCAAGCTTGATGGAACAATCTATACAATCCAACCCGTTAACCCTAATATAACTGGTTACCGATGACTTTCCGTCAGTTGTGTTTTTAAGTTCCTGTGAACCGTTCATTATTCAATTCACTCCCCAATATGTTGACGATGCTCCAAAGCAGCATTGATAATGCTTCTAACGCACTGGTCTTTTAAACTATAAAAAACCATCTTGCCTTCCCGACGGTAGGAGGCCAACCCGGAATTTCTCAGAAAACGTAAGTGATGAGATGCAGTAGCCACTGTGCAGCCAATGATTCCAGCTACATCACATACGCACAGTTCTTCCAAAGAAAGTGCGTAAACAATCTTTAATCTGGTATCATCAGCCAACGCCTTAAAAGTCATAGCCATATCTTTGGTAATATAAACCAATTCTCTTATTCTATCTACCTTTTCCCGATCAGAGCAAAATATTTCACAACCACCATTATTCATAATATGCCACCTCATTAAAACAGTTGCTTGAATGTATTAATATCATATTATAAGCTTTTTGTCACTGTAATCCATTGGGAATATGAAGGCAAAAAAATAACTGTGACCAACATTTCTATGTCAATCACAGTTAAATTCTAATTACTCTCATTAAACAATAATTTCAGGCTTCTAATTCTTTTGAATCATTAGCAAAAAACTTTTTTAATGCGGGATAGATCCCGGTTTTATCTTTAATTACCACTGAGGTGAACTTAGGTTCATTTATATTTTTATATGCGGACCGCAGAGTGCTGGTGTAATAATAAGGACCCTCTATTTCACCGTAACCCACCAGATTACACTTGGCTGACAATTCCTTTATCAGTTTAACGCATTTATCATTGTCGGAACTGATATTATCACCGTCTGAAAAGTGAAAAGCATATATATTATAATCCTGGGGACTATATCTTTTATCTATAATATCCAGAGCCAACTGATATACCGAGGAACAACGAGTACCCCCGCTGGCACCTTTGGTAAAAAACTCTTGCTCGGTAGTTTCTTTAGCCTCCATGTGATGAGCCAGGAAAAGTATATGAACATTCTGGTACTTGGTTCTTAAGAACCTTACCATCCAAAAGAAAAAACTCCTGGAAATATACTTCTCATAGGTCCCCATAGAACCTGAGGTATCCATCATGGCCAAAATCACTGCGTTAGACTCATACTTATAAGTCTTTTCCCGAGTCTTATAACGCAAATCTTCCTTTGTAATACCGTGCAATCCCGGGTTTCCCTTTAAAGCATTGCGTTTGAGGACTTCCAGTATAGTACGTTTTCTATCTATATTGCTGGATATACCTGTTTTCCTTATATCTTTAAAATCCAAAGACTCCGAACTCAAGTCAGCCTTTTTTTTCTGCTCCAAGTAGGGCAAACCCAGATCCTCGAAGATCATTTCCGCCAATTCCTCAACTGAAATATCCGTTTCGTAATAATCTACTCCAGGCTGTTCTCCAGCTCCTTTCCCTTCCCCGGCAGTTCCCGGCTGAGAATCAGAACCCAAAACATCTCCCGGCATAGTTTTTCCATCCCCTTGTCCCACATGCTTCTTTTTCCCGGTATCAAAACGGAAGCTAAACTCATCTAAGGAACGCACAGGAATTTTTATGACTTTATTCCCATCGGACATTATTATACTTTCTTCACTAACAACTTCTGCTAAGTTTTTTCTTATGGCTTCTTTGACCTTTTCTCTGTGACGCTGACGGTCTATCTCACCTTTTCGATGCAAAGACCAATCATTCTTGGAAACCCTGTAATTAACAGACAAACTCTCCCCTCCC
>CAZHAJ010000062.1:0-10230 GCA_964530215.1 uncultured Peptococcaceae bacterium
TAAATATTTTACATTAACCTGGAAAATCAAAAAACACAAAAGTATTTACACTACCACATTTGGTTTTGATTATTATATTGGTTCACTCTAATAGCAATAATGTATTTGACCATCCTATCTTATTAGGTGGTTTAAATACATTTTTTTTATCAATTATCCCATTTTTTGTAGCCTATACAATGGCAAGAGCATTTATGAACACCGGTGATGTCCCATTACTCATACTTTGCTGTGGAATGGTAGCCCTTGGATTAGGAGGCTTATCTTCCGGATGGTTCGTCGCGGAAAACCCCAACGTAACTGCTACAGTTTACAATACCAGTGCTTCTATTTGTGCGGTTTTTCACATCATTGCTTTTCTTATTTTCCGCTTTGATTTTAAGATTAATCCGGTTAAAGCACGTCTATATGGTATAGCCGGATCGGTTTTGATCTTATGTTTTATAAATCTTGGAGTAATTTATGCTTCTTACAACGGTGTAACTCCAGTTTATATTGTTCAGGGTGAGGGGCCAACATTATTTGGACGAGTTGTTTTGGGGGTTGCTATCAGTCTCTTTGCAGTTTCAGCTGTAATGGCTGCTCAAAATTATGCTAAAACAGGACTTAAATTTGTTAGCTATTATTCAACGGGTCTTTCGCTTATTGCCATAGGACTCCTTGGTGTTTTTCTTCAAAAGTCTGTTGGCAGTCCCATTGGCTGGGCCGGTAGAGCATCTCAATATATTGGCTGTCTTTTTATTTTTATAGGAGATTTTGAATTTTGGAGAATGAAACTTAACTTTGACTTGTCTTTTCAGTCAGCTCTTGAAAATGTTTTTATAGAATCAAGGTCACACTACCGGGCGCTTATTGAAGGTGCCCCAATTGGCATAATTGCTACTGACAAAAGAAAGCGAATAGTACTGTGGAACAAGGCGGCTGAAGAAATCTTCGGATATAATGAAGAACAGGTAAAGGGAATTAGTTTGAAAACTCTTATTTTTACAGAAAATAGCATTGATATTTTCCGTCATCAGCTAGAGAAAAGTGCAGATAATGGAAAACCACGTGCTGTCGAAGTAGAAGTTGTAGACAGTTCTGGTCGCTTATTTACAGTTGAAATCTCTGTGGCACGGAAAGAAAGACAATCTGATACGAGTATCATTATCGTAAAGGATATTCGTGAGCTAAAAAGAGCGCAGGAGGAAATTCTTCAACTTGAACGATTAAAGACTGTGGGGCAAATGGCTGCAGGAATTGGTCACGAAATTCGCAATCCGATGACTTCTGTCAGGGGATTTCTTCAGTTATTAGGAACAAAACCACAATATTCATCCCAGTCAGAACTTTTTAATCTCATGATTTCAGAGTTGGATAGGGCAAATTCCATAATAACGGAATTTCTATCCTTTGCTAAAGTCAAGCCGCATGAAACTAGGCTGATGAACTTAAACGATATAATAAAAAGAATATATCCTCTTATTCAGGCTGAGGGATTTAGTCAAGGCAAGCAAACTGATTTGAAAACAGCTTTGCTTCCTGATATAGAAATAGATGAAAAAGAGATAACCCAACTGATCTTAAATATTGCTAAAAATGGTCTGGAAGCAATGGATAAAGGCGGTTGTATAACCATAGAAACATATACCGAGGATAACTATGTAATTTTAAAAATAATGGACGAAGGATGTGGTATAGCACAGGAAAATCTTAAAAATATAGGAATTCCGTTTTTTACAACAAAGGAGTCCGGCACCGGACTTGGACTTGCTATTTCTTATAAAATTGCTCAATCACATAATGCAAAGATTGATGTGGAGTCTAATTCATATGGAACAGCCTTCTTTGTGCGTTTCCCAAAGCCTGAATTGCTGTAAGATTAAAGAGATAAAACATTCAGGGATATGAGTTAAGCTTATTCACAAACGAAGCCATCGTCTGACGATGGCTTCGTTTGTGGTATATATATAATCACCTGACAATCTCCCAATGGTTTCCGTTTAATATATAGGTTCCGGCTCCGGTATAGGTATCAACAAAATTAATGGTTTTTATGGTGTCAACAAGTGCAGAGGCACCAATGGCAACGTCCTCTCCGATGGTAATTTGGGTTAGAGGACAATTCATAAATGAAGAGGTTCCGATACTTGTAACACTGTCTGGCAATGTGATATTTGACAACTGCGTACAATTATAAAATGCGTAATTGCCGATATCAGTAACTCCATCGGGTATGACGACTGAGGTCAGGTTGGTACAATTTGAAAATGAGGAATAACCGATACTGGTAATACCCGAAGGGATTACCACAGTTTCCAGTGATGAACAGCGAGAAAAACGAGAGTGCCTAAGCTTTCAACTTGGTTAGATATGGTTAAATAACACCCCATCTTTACTTTAAAAATTAACATTTTCGTGGTCCACCACGATATTTTCAAGCTCAGGACATTCTGAGAAAACATTTTGACCGATGCTGGTTACCCCGGAGGAAATACTTACCGTATACAATATTTGTTATATCTTAATTATTTAAACACATTTGGCGAACTGACTCATGGCTAATACTGTATAATAATTAGAAACTAAGAAATGGACATTATTTATCATGAGACTTTGGCATCAGGATTTAATAGTATATCTACCCCGTAATCAGTTGCTGGGGCAGCATAGGGAGTGCTCTGCATTGAGGGGGCTTTCGTGGGGACGCAAACATTCAACAGTACAGTATGTATTTAACTATAATCCGGGAAAACTATATCAATACCATTTGTTAGTGATTGAAGAGATGAAGAAAAGGGGATATCGGGTAGATTATAAATGGCTCAACTTAGTTTACCGGGGGAAACGTTGTGAATCGTGGCAGGATGGAGATATTCATAGGTCTAATGATAAAAGAATATATCCAGAGCATAATGATAAATACTTGAAAGAATGTATTGAAAATCTAAAAAACAAAGGAGTTAATATTATTTTTTAATCCTCCCGTTCATCTGACATCTTGTCTCCCAACCAACGGTTCATCACTAGACAGGCAGTCAAGTCACCGGTCACATTAACTGCTGTACGACTCATATCAAGGATGCGGTCTACGCCGATAATCAAAGCAATACCGGATGCCGGTATTCCAACACTGTTTAAAATTATAGACAGAATCACAATGCCAACACCGGGTGTGGAAGGTGTACCAATTGAGGCACCTATTGTGGTAATCAGAATCAGCAGCATCGTCGGCAGTCCGATTTCGATGTTGAAAACCTGGGCCAGAAAAACCGTGGCTGCAGCCTGGTAAAGAGCGGTACCATCCATATTGATTGTTGCCCCTAGGGGTATAAGGAATTGAGAAACTGAAGGGCGTACAGAAAGTTTTTTCTCTGCTGTCTCTATTGAAAGAGGCATTACCGCTGCCGAACTGGACGTGGAAAATGCAAGCAGTTGTACATCACGCACTGCTACTAAAAACCTAATAGGTCCAAATCGGGCTATTAGACTGACAATTAGCAGATAAACACAAATCATCAACACTAAGCCCAGCATTACGGTACCAATATAAACCGCCATGCCTAGGAGAGCGTCCAAGCCAATCTTAATAGTAACCTGGGCCAGCAAGCCAAAAACTGCAAGAGGTGCCAGAAGCATTGCCCAATTAACTACGGTCATACATACTTTCTGTAATGAGCACATTAGACTTAATATGGGTTTAGCTTGTCGTGATGGTATTGTTACCAATGCGACTCCTATGAAAACAGAGAACAGAACCACTTGCAGCATTTCGCCTTCCACCATGGAGTTAAGTGGGTTATTGGGAATAAGTCCTACAATTGCTTCAGGTAAGCTGTCTATTCCCTTATTGTCTAGCTTTTCACTACTATCTGATGGTAAATTCCCATGGTACTCAGTGGTTGTTAATTGGTTACTAATATAGTGGCCTGGTCCGATAATGGTGCTAACGCTCAAGCCAATTATAATAGCTATTGAGGTGGTAAGTAAAAAATAGAAAACAATTCTGATTCCCATTCTTTTGAGGTGATCGATATTCTCACTGGACGCAAGTCCCCTGATAATTGAAGCAAAGATAAGTGGAATAACAATCATTTGAATTAAGCTTAGAAAAACATTGCCCGGTATGGCCAGCCAGCTGCCCACAATCTCCGAGGTATTTTTATCTAACAAGCCTAGCTGTGGCGACAAAAGCATACCTGTAGACAAACCCAAGAACATTGCTGCAATTATCTTGACCCAAAGAGGCCCTCTAATTAAAAAACGTAGATATACCATTTGTGTTTTAGAGGCTTCGGATAGAAGCATCTCTAAGTTTGGTTTCATCTCCTTGTAATTATTATTAAATAATTATATTGATATTTTAACATAATAATTAAAATTCCAATAGTTGTTATAAGATCCAGTTAAGTTTAATACAAAATAATCCTTCCATTATGGTAAGACCTATTTTAATGGACGATAAGCATAGTCACGGGCTTTCATGAGGAAAAATATATAGAGTTTTTTAGTAACGAAACATAAAAATTAGGAAGTAAAATCTACTCCAATTTATATTTTAGATGTCCCTTATTCTTTAATTGTTTTTTTAAAATAATGCCAGCACCAGTTAACTGCAACAAGTTCCCAACCGTCGCGTCCGTAGTCATTTAGCCTTCTGGTGGTGCTATTTCCCAAACCACAAATGAATACACATTTATACTGATATATGTTCATTGCACTCATCCTCTCATATTTATAGTTGCTTTATATTTATTCCAAGTGATTTATTTCCCCAATGCTACCTATAAAACGAATATTTATAATCAATGCAATGATTCCCAATGCAATAAAGCTTACAACCAGAGCAAATATTTGCGGCAGCGGAATTTCCAGACCGTGTCTGTGCTGGACCATCGTCTGCACGGACACCAAGGCACCAATAAGCGAATAAAAGGTGAGTAATACAGGGGTAAAACGAAAACCCAATTCCTTGTGTTTTAACAAGGCAACGCCACAGGCAATAAAAAGTGGAAATATTATGCCGATGTCTAAAGCAAAAGTTGGCTCCGTTGTGTTTATATCAATAAATTCCGAATAATCACCGCTTATCAGCGCCGGAATAATCATGACCAGCCAAATCAGGGCGCTTGCTCCCGCAAGGAATAAAAAGATAGAGGTTCCAAGGTTTTTATTATGTTGATGATTTTCTTGTTTCCAAGATTTTTTACTCAATAAGTAAATAGAGTAGCTGAAGGTAAAACCGGCGACCGAAAACAATGCCGTATACAATAGAAAATATTGATTAAATGCAGCTCCAAAAGTAAGGCTGATGGAGTAATAGAAAGCGACCATTAACGCACCGCTACATACAAAAAGGCTCTTAGGTAATCTGCCCAAGAAATTAGATGAAACCAAGAGAAGAGGTGTCACAATCAATAGTATGGTCAGGTCAGCTCCCATATAGGATGTAGCCCGTAATAGTGATTGGTTTGCATAAGCGCCTCTACCATATAGTTCAATCTCTCGACCATCCAATGCCAAAACAATTTTTGAGGAACCCTCTTTTTGCCATAGTAAGCCTGATAACGCAGTAGCTATCAATAATACGCAGAGAATCAAAACAAAAAGGCGCATTGTTTTTGTAGAGTTCATGTTCTTTCCTCCATAAGAGCTGTTTCAGCGTTTTGAAGCATATGCCCAAGAATTGTTGCTACAGCTTCCGTTTCTGATTGTGTTATGTCGGAAAATAGTTTGTCCAGCAATTTATTTCCTTCATTTTCCTTTAGTGCAAAATAATCAAGGCACTTTTGGGTTAATGTTACATATACTGCACGCTGATCTGTTTTTGAAGGCTGTAGCACTATCATTCCTTTTTTCTCTAAAATAGATATCATTTTGCTGATATTTTGTCGTGAAGTTCCTACTACATTGGCAATCTCAACAAGATTGGGTGTTTTATTATCCATTTTTTTTATCATATTGAGTAAAAACCATTGCTTCACAGTAAGCTCCTCTGTGATTTTATCTCCCAGCAGCTGAAGCTTATTGGATAGGAGAAAAATGCATCCAAAAATAAATTGCTGATATTCTTTATTTAACATAACACACTCCCCCCTGGAAAATGAGCAACAGGTTGCACATATTATATGCAACCTGTTGCTCATTTGTCAAGTCATTTAGAAAGCCCAATATTGTATCCATTCTTAAATTGTAAATAAATACTGGTTTCTTATTATTGCTAAATTATACTATAATTAGATATGTTAAATATTACTGGAGGCAAACATAAACATGAATAAAAAAGATATAAGGCTAAGTCTTATATTCACTATGGTTGGTCTAGTCTCGGGAGCTTTGATTAGCTATGTCCAACTTTTAAATGCATCGGAAGAGATTCTAAGTCAGGTGGATGCGACTTTTGGTTCAGTGAATATTGCACTTATTGTTGGGGCATTACAAGGAGCTATTTCGACCTTTATAGCTACTTTTTTTGGCTTAAAACTTGCAAGGAGATTAAAACTTAAATTGTTTTCTAAACTAAGTAAATCAAATCTAATAATGATTGGTTTAATTAGCTTTTTCACGGCTTCCTTTATAACATTTTCGGATAAATTTATCTTTGCTTCATACCTTCCGCAGGAAATTACAACTTATAAATTCTCATTTTTATATCTTATCTCCAGTGTACTGTACGGTGGCATTATTGAAGAGTTGTTAAGGGGAAGCATGGGGACGGTTCTGCTGCTTCCGCATTTCCCAACTACTTTTCAGATCCGATTATCTCCAAGTGACTAGAAATCCTTACGCTCAAGATTATCATTATAATTACTAGTTCGTAAAGCCCCTTTGAAGCGGGATGGAGAAAGCTTGTCTTTGATTTTATGTTGTCTCCAGTATGATTGACAATCTATTGCATCGCATTTACTATTGACTTATTGTAATGTATGCAGCGTCGACTACTGTGTTTAAGCGATGTTAATGTTGGGACTATTGTGCTATGTATTTCTCCGGGAAAATATTTTCCCTTTCAAAATAAAAGAAGATGCCGATGAGATAAGGAGGTAGTTAGCACAAAACAAGAAGGACGTGATGTGATAAGGATACAAAGCGTATTTTTATTGGCAATTCTTTTTGCAGTATTCGTTGTCACTGCTTGTGGTGGGATAAAAGAAGATGTTAAGGACCAGGAAGTGCCGATCAACTTAACTATTTCGGCTGCGGCTAGCTTAAAAGATGTGGCCGAGGAAATAAAGGATAGCTACACTAGATTACACCCAGAAATCACCATTACATATAATTTTGCCGCTTCGGGAACTCTGCAAAGACAAATCGAGGAAGGTGCACCGGTGGACATATTTATATCCGCCGGACAGTCTCAGATGGATGCTCTATCAGAGAAAGATCTGATGATTGAATCAACTCGTAGAGATTTGTTGGGGAACGATCTAGTTTTGATAGCCGGAAGTCATAGTAAAATCTCAGGGTTTGGTGATTTGATTGATCATAGAGTAACAAAAATCAGCATTGGTACTCCTGAATCAGTACCCGCCGGTAAATATGCAAAAGAAGTATTGACTACTCTTAATATCTATAACAGAATTCAACCCAAGCTTGTACTAGCTAAGGATGTGCGTCAAGTACTGACTTATGTTGAAACAGGCAATGTTGATGCAGGTTTGGTTTATCGTTCTGATGCAACCATCTCAGATGATGTAAAGATAGTGGCTGTTGCACCTCCCAATTCACATAAGTCCATTGTTTATCCTATGGCAATTGTTAAAAGCACTAAACATTTTAAACAGGCTGAAAAATTTGCGGCTTATCTGGCTGGCAAAGAAGCAGCTGGAATTTTTATTGAAAAGGGCTTTCAGCCCTTAAATAAGTAGGTTGGCAATATGTTTATTCAACTTCCCACTGAATGGCAACCGGTGATTCTATCCCTTAGAGTGGCAATAATTTCTGTGATTATCGTAACCTGTATAGGTCTTCCTATGTCTAGGCTACTTGCCAGGGTAGATTTCCCAGGCAAGGATATACTGGAAGCACTTATAACTATGCCACTGGTTTTACCTCCATCGGTGGTTGGCTATGGGCTACTGATGTTAATAGGGAAAAACGGAATTTTTGGCAAGATTCTTGCCGATATGGGAATATCTATTATCTTTACCTGGTGGGCAGCAGTTTTAGCGTCTTCAGTGGTAGCTTTTCCCCTAATGTATCAGAGTGCCAAGGCAGCCTTTAAAAGTGTGGATATAGATTTTGAAAAAGCAGCCAGAACATTGGGTGCCAGTGAAATCCGGATTTTTTTTACAATTACACTTCCTTTAGCAGGTCCAGGCATAATAGCTGGTCTGGTACTTTCGTTCGCTAGGGCTCTAGGCGAATTTGGGGCCACCTTGATGGTGGCTGGGAACATACCTGGGCACACCCAAACAATCCCGCTGGCAATTTATTTTGCGGTGGATGCTGGTGATAATTCCACAGCCAAGACCTTAGTGGCAATAATAACTGTTTTCAGTTTTGCAGTTATTTTTTGGGTTAATAGATGGGTAAAAAAACAAGTACATTGAATGGCAGTGAAAAAATGTTGGAAGCCTCTTTTAGTAAAAAACTTTGGCATTTTACTTTAGATTTGCATCTTGAGGTAAAAAACCAAATTATTGTGTTGTGGGGTCCGTCAGGATCAGGTAAAACCACTGTTTTGCATTGCTTGGCAGGACTGCGGAAACCGAACGAGGGATATATCAAACTTAATAATCGGATTCTATATTCATCAAGTAAAAAAGTAAATATTGCAACAAGATTCCGAAATGTAAGTTATTTGTTTCAGGACCATGCTCTTTTCCCTCACTTGACAGTAAGGCAGAATATTTTTTATGGCCTGAAAACAAAAAAAGCCTCTGCAGGCAGTAAGTACGATGAACCATTGAAATTGCTTGATTCCTTTAGGATAGGGCATCTTATAGATCGTTACCCCCGTCAGTTATCAGGAGGGGAAAAGCAGAGAGTGGCATTAGCCAGGGCGTTAGCAGTAAAGCCCCAATTGCTGTTATTGGATGAACCTCTTAGTGCCCTTGATAAGAGTAATAGGATAAACCTGCGCAGGGAGATTAAAGAACTGCATACTCAGTGGCAGATACCGTTTATATTGGTTACTCACGACGAAGAAGATGCTTCCGTCCTTGGTGATATTATTATTTCTTTAGAAAAGGGTTGCTTCAGGGAAGTTGATTGGTAAGCACAAACAGCTATTTTTGCCAGACACAAATATTTTTTTTATTAAAGTACTTAATCTTAATAGAAAAGATTTTTTCTATCCAATAACATGTTTTTGAACTATAAAAGCAAATATGAGTAGAATCACGTCTGTACCACCAAGTTTTAAAATCGCAGTTGTCATGAAAGAGTGTCATTATAGAAAGAATTCCATTTTTATTTAGAATTGAAACTAATACATCTAAAACCTCTTTAGGGTTCCGTACATGTTCAAGAACTTCTGTTGAAGTTATTAAATCATACTTCTTACTTTCAAAAGACTTATCGTTGAAAAAGTAAGGATCATAAATATCCATTTTAATTCCCATAGAGGAAAGAAGTTGGCTTAAAACGGGACCCGGGCCGCAACCAAACTCCAGTCCAGAATCAAGCTTATTCGTAAAAGGAGCAACTGCCTCAACAATAAAATTATTGAGCATTTTTACATAACCTAAATTATCAAGACTATTATTGTGTATGGAATATCTTTCTTTTTCTTGTTTCTGATTCAAAATAAAGTCATCATCTATAAATATAAGATCACAATTTGGGCATTGAAAGTATTTGGGCTCAAAGACTTCTTCTATTAGAACCCCATCACAGTTACAAAGCCAACAATTCTTAGTTGTCAAAACCAATCTCCTTAGATAACAATATATATTAGGCAAATATGCTTATTTGTATATTAATTGATGTTAAATTACAAATAATATAGAATTATTATATGTCTACATATCTCTTATATCAAATCGTTGGAAGAATTGACTTGAATTAATTAATCAAGATCAAGTGTTGAAAAAGGTTATAAATTTTGTGTTAAGAAACATTGGGGGATGATTTTTGATAAAAAATCTAAGTAGTAATACCAATATATCTAGCTCTCAGAAAGAAATGCGTTCAGCTTTTTTGGGTGGATTTGTAGGTCAATTTGTTTCCGGACTGATATGGTTAGGATCTTCTGTTGTAAGTGTTTTGGGTTCACCTTACTATGGTATTGCTTTTTTATTTTTTGGA
>CAZHAJ010000063.1:0-10206 GCA_964530215.1 uncultured Peptococcaceae bacterium
AACCGATTCCAGGACAATATGATGCACGCACATATTCATCAGACCCCTTTGCTCATCATCAATGGAAACCGAGAAAGTAACCAAGGCCACAACTTCATTGGGAGAATAAAGCTGCTGCATTCTGGGATTTGTCTCTATCGAACCAATTACCGGTTTAATTTCATATAGATCTTGCCACGCCATTGCCAGGTGTTCCAAAACTTTATCATAAAGATTTCTTACCACTGTCATCTCAATGTCCGTAAGTTCCCTGGATTTATCCGTGGCTGATCCCGGACCGCCAAACAGCAAATCGATAAGGGGAAAAACCACAGAATTATTAGTTTCCATAATTGCCAACCCATCCAGAGTTGTAAAGTCAAATATTTTAAGTACTGTGGGACTGGGTATAGAGCGCATAAACTCTTCATAAATCATTTGCCCCACCGAAGCAACTTCTATGTTTATTGCTGCCCTTAAATAACCTGAGTAAAAGCTGCTCAAAATCCTGGCAAAATGCTGGTGAACCACCTCTAAGCTCCTTAGATGATCTTTAGAGAACTTATTAGGCCGCCTAAAGTCATAAGGCTTGGTCACAAGCACTTCGGACTCTTGGGTAGCTTCTCCCACGTCCAGTTTACCTGTGGTTAAGGCATCCAGCAACGAATCTATCTCGCTTTGTGATAAAATCTCCTGCAATTATAACACTCCTCGCTAGGTTGGTTTAAATGGAAAAGCGAGGTTACTACCCCCTTGAGAGAACCCTCTCCACAGCCTGCAAAAGCCTGTCCTGCTGGAAAGGTTTAACAACAAAGTCTTTGGCCCCGGCCTGAATAGCCTCCATCACCATTGCCTGCTGACCCATGGCACTGCACATTATAATGCTGGCTTCTGAGTCATTGGCTCTGATTGCCTTTACCGCTTCTAGGCCATCCATCTCAGGCATTGTGATATCCATTGTCACCAAATCAGGTTTAGTTTCGGCATACAGATCAACAGCTTGTTTTCCGTTCTCAGCTTCACCCACTATGGTGTAGCCACTCTTCTCCAGAATATTCTTAATCATCATCCTCATAAAAGCTGCATCATCTGCAATTAATATTTTTTTACTCAACTTATTCCCTCCTTAAGACAAATAAAGACAATCATTGATTTTAATTAAAGACTATCTCATATTTTAGGCAGTCCCAGAGCCTCAAATAGTTTTCCTATTGAACCAGGTTCGGTTAATAGAAAAAAATGACCGTTGATATTTTTTACAGAATTATCTTGGAAAAGCTTAGTCTCCAAAATCAAAACCTGATCTTCAGCCCTGCCGCTGGCCACCATCAGTGATGTTAAGATGGCACCAAGCATATCATATGCCAGCATCGGCACGGAAGGCTGTATGTCTAAATTCGTCAGGCTGTTAATAGCAGTAATAAACGAACCTGCCAGCACATTGCCCACTTCCTTAACAGCTGACTGGCTCATTTCATCCAAATATGTTGTGGTACCAGGTTCCAATCCCATCAGTAAATCAACTAAATTATAGGTGCTTTCTTCGTTAAAAAGGAAGAGGACCATTCCCGGCACTTCCCCTGATAGTCTTACACTAACGCAGGAAACCAACTCCTCATAGCCCCCCACCAACTGCACAGTATCCTCAAAAGGCATGAAGGTGGCCAGAAAGACATCCATATTAATTTTCATATCAAGCAGTTGAGCCAATGAGGTGACTGCATTGCCCATGCCGATATTGCTGATTTCCCGTAAAGCGTCCATATGTATTGAGGACAGCTCCGGGTTGTTATTCATTGTTCATCATCCTCTCAATAGTTGCTTTTATAATGCTAACTCTTTCTATAAAAACAAGACATTACCTTTTCCAAACCTAATTCTTGATGATTAAAAATCATTTCACTACCACCAATAAATAAAATCCCCCCGGGTTTAAGCGATTTGACAAAATTGGCATTTATTTTGTCCTGGGCATCTCTGGTAAAATATATAGTTACATTGCGACAGGCAATGAGATCAAAGCCCTGGGGATATTCATCAATCAAAAGGTCATGTCTTTTAAAGGTAACCTTCTTTTTTATATTGGGATCGATAAGATATGAGCCGTTTGACTGGGTAAAATATTTGGCCAACCTCTTTTCACTTACATTCCTCAGCACATCTTTACTGTATTTACCTGCCTGGGCAGATTCCAAAATATTTTTATCTAAATCTGTAGCCTCCAACCGATAATTTCCCCCCGGCCTCAACTCATCTAAAATAATTGCCAAGGAATAAGGCTCGGCACCCACCGAACACGCTGCACTCCAAACCTTAAATGTGCCTGGGGCTTTTAGCATTGGCGGCAAAATATGCTTTTCCAGTTCGTTCCATTTAGAAACATCTCTAAAAAATTCAGATACATTTATCGTGAGATGATCCAAAAACATCTCATAGATACTTCGATCTCCGGTCATCATCTGCAGAAAAGAGGCATAATCCTTAATTTTATGCTTAACCATCAAAGCATCCATTCTTCTTTTTAATTGATTAACTTTATAGCTATGGAGGTCTAATCTAAAATGAAATAGTATTTTATCTCTGAACTGATCAAAATCCAAGCTTATATCACCTGCACCTTTGCGCCTAAAGTTCTAATCAAAACCTCACCGTTGGTGGTATCCAATATCATTGTTCTTCCTTTATTACCACCCACATCCTCCGCTATGATGGGTATACCTAAACTTTTCAACACATCCCTGGATTTTTCAGTGTTTCTCAGGCCAATATTGAGGGATAGCTTATTGTCAAGACCGGAAAACATCTGAGCCCCTCCCACCAATTTTGCCTTTAGTCTGCCAAATACACCACCGATACTGCTGACTTCTCTTATCAGCAAAGGGATACCTAAGTCTGCAAACTTTGCAGGTTTAGTTACATCCTTAAAATTAGCACTGTCAGGGAGCATTACATGCAACAAACCCCCCACTTTTGATACCGGGTCATACAGGGTTACCCCCACACATGATCCTAAACCCAGAGTAATCAATCTATTGGGATTCTTCGTTATTTTATAATCTGCTATGCCCACCTGTATTTCAACGGTAGCCTGCTCCATTTTATGCCTCCTATATTAGTACTTGCGGAGGTTATTAGCCATACTCCACAACTCATCTGAAACCCTAAGTGCTCTTGAGTTAACTTGGTAGGCTCGCTGGCTTTCGATTAAGCCCAGCATTTCCACAGAAAGATCTATATTTGATGATTCCAGTTTCTTTTGCTCAATGACACCAAATCCCTCCTGTCCCGGTATGCCTTCTTCCTCTATTCCTGCCTCGTCGGTCATAGAGTACAAACTTTTGCCCAAGGGTAAAAGTGCATCGGGATTAACAAACTTATACAAAGGAATATCCCCCAGTTCGTTTACGGTATCATCGGACATTATTGCTTCCACTTTTCCGTTCTGTCTTATTATCAGCTCTTTATAGCCTTCCGGCAAGACTATCTCGGGATCAAGCAAGTAACCGTCTGAAGTAACCAATTCTCCCTCACTGCTCAACCGGAAAGCTCCGTTTCTGGTGTATGCGGTTTCACCGTCAGGTAGTATTACCCTAAAGTAGCCGTTCCCGCTAATTGCCAGATCAGTATCTCTGCCTGTTTCCAACAGAGTACCTTGGGTATGTACTTTAGTAACGGCTACCGGTCTCACCCCGGTTCCGCTGGACAACGGTCCACTGTTTGGATTCACCGGCCGCTTGGATTCAGACATCTCTTTATACATTAAATCCGCAAAACTAACCCTTTCCCTTTTAAAAGCAGTGGTATTAATACCAGCTATATTATCCGCCGTGGCGTCAATGCGGGCTTGCATAGTATTGATACCGGAAACACTGTTTCGCAAAGACATAAGCATATTATCTCACCACCCCTACCTGGTTGATAACTTTATCCAGCAATTGGTCCTGGGCTTGAACCATTCTTTGTGTGGCCTCATATGCCCTCGTAATTTCAATCATGTTTACGGTTTCGGCTGCAATATCAACATTGGACATCTCCAACGCATACTGTTTGACACCTGGATTTTCTAAGAGGACACCCTCTTCATCACCGGCACTGTAATAGTTGCCTCCCAGCTTATCTAAAACATTCTTATCGGGAAAATCCACCACATCCAACTGAATCTCGTAGCCGTCTGAAGTCTGGATAATGCCCTGGGAATTTACCGTTATACTCTCATTTTCCACCAATATCGGGCTTCCGCCCCCCAATATCCGATCTCCCCGGGAGTTGACCAAGTAACCCTCACTGTCTTTATGCAACTGTCCGTCCCTGGAATACACTACATTGCCTTCAGCGGTTTCAAAGGTAAAAAAACCTTCTCCTTCCAAAGCCAAATCCAACTCACTGCCGGTATCCGTCAGGATACCTGAGGTGAAATCGGTAAACACTTCATTTATTACCACACCTTGATTGACTAAGCCCAGAGTATTCCACCAGCCAATGTTGTTCATGCCCTTCACATCAGCTTTCATTTGTTGCTTCAGCAAATATTCCGGGAAAGCACCTGTGGTAGCTTTATCCTGCTTAAATCCTGTGCTGGAAATATTGGCCAAGTTGTTTGAGGTAATGTCCATCCTGGCTTGTAAAACCCCCAGCCCGGAAGCTGCTGTGTATATACCTCTAATCATCTTTTCCCTCCTTACATTAAATCCGTACCACTATACATATCTATAAATTTATGCTAATTCTAGCTCGCTACCAACTCTCAACCATATTCTTTCTCCAGCATTTTCCTAAGTCTGGTTATCGCTCGTCCATGAATTTGACACACCCTGGACTCGGACACTCCTAACACCACACCTATTTCCCTTAGATTCAGTTCCTCTTGATAATATAATGACAGTAAAAGTTTTTCTTTATCACTTAAACTCTCTATCGCCTCAGCCAAATACGCCCTGCCTTCTTCCTTAAGGACATAATCAAAGGGGTCTGGACTTTCTGGGTCTTTAATCAACTCACTTAGCTTAACACCGTCACTGTCCTGGACAGCCAAAGTTTCATCCAATGAGACTGAAAAAGCACGGTGATAATATGTTTCCAACTTCCTCAAGTCTTGAAGACTTACCCCCAACTCCTTGGCCAATGCATCGTCACTGAGCCTTTCTTCTGTTCCCAATCTTTCCTTTGCTGCCTGGAGTTCCTGCAATTTCTGCCACATGGTTCTGGGTAGCCAATTAGACTTTCTAATCTCATCAATCATAGATCCCCTTATTCTTCTGTAGGCATAGGTTTCAAAATCTATACCCTGCTGGGGATCATATTTTTCCACTGCCTCAATTAACCCGAAGACACCACAGCTCTCTATGTCTTCTTGGGTTACAAAGGATGGAGTACGAATAGCCAATCTTCCGGCTAAATGCTTAACTAGCCATACATAGGAAAGCACCAATTTATTTCTTAGTAAATCACTTTTCTTTTCCTTGTACTCTTTCCACAAAGCTTCTATATCCATAGCTTTCACCATCTGACCATTATTATCTGAGTTATCCGAACAGCTTGGCCAATCTCCTTATGAAACCGTTAGCCCCCGGACCCTTTTTATACCATTCCTCACCCTGATGATGGCCGCTAATCAAAAAGTCAGCAATGGACAGCACCGACCTTGACACATGACTTTGGGGATGGAATAAACTATATGGCTCTTGTTTTTTAACACACTCTACTACCAGTTTATCTTCCATAATCCAACCAATGGTGTTGATACTAATATCCAAGAACTCATTGGCTACCTTTTCTATCCTTTCAGATGTGCTTACAGCTTCCTGCCTGTTGTTGGCACGATTTACCACCAGCATAGCTTCAGCATGAACTTTAAACATTGACATTGCCTTAATCAAGCTGTAAGCATCTGTCAGTGAAGTGGGCTCCGGAGTTATTACCACTATTACTTCACTGGCAGCAGCTACAAACCCCAAGGTGTTTTTATTGATTCCGGCACCTGTATCAATAAGCAAAAAGTCTGTCTCTCTGTCAAAATATGAAAGGGAATCTATTAAGCGCCTGCGTTTCTTGTTTCCGAGATTAGCCAACTCCAGAAAGCCTGAACCTCCCGAAACCAGCTTTACCCCTTTGGGGCCCGGTACAATTATATCTTCAATGGTTTTATCACCATATAAACAGTCAAAAAGGGTATATGGAGGCGAAACCCCCATCAAAACTTCAGCATTGGCCAATCCCAAATCAGCATCAAAAATTACCACTCTTTTACCTAAGGATGCTAAAGTTATGGCAAGGTTTACCACCAGATTTGTTTTTCCCACCCCTCCCTTGCCGCTGCTTACAGTAATGACGCGGGTGGCAGGTTCATCTGCTACTATATGCTCTGTTAGTTCCTTATTGTCCTGTTGTCCATGAGCATTGAAAATCCTGGGTGTTTTATCTAACATGGAGGCCTTGTTCGACAAACTTTTCAACTCCTCCCAGCAACAGGCCTGCCAATTTTTTAGAATTAACAGCCGTAATATCATCCGGAACATTTTGACCGTAAGATACAAAAGTCACCGGCACTTGAGTCTTGTTTACAACATTAAGAATTGCACCGCAAGTCTCGGTCTCATCCAATTTGGTAAAAATCAGATCTGTGATCCCAATGTTTTTTTGATAATCAACTGCTGTCCTGAGCAGATCTTTATTTTTAGTTGATGAACTTAACACCAGATAGGTATCTATTCCGCCATTTAAAGGCTGAAATAAATTATTGAGCTTTAGCATCATGCCTGAGTTTCTAGGATTAGTCCCCGGTGTATCCACCAATATGGAATCAATATCCGACATACTGTCTATCATATTGATGAGTTCTTCCTGACTTTCCGCACTTTCCACTGAAATTCCGGATAAATTCCCATAATACTTAAGCTTCTCGGTAAGATCAGGTCTCTGGCCGTTATAGTTGGCGGATATTATCGCTACTTTTTTGTTGTCAAATATTTTAAAGTGGGTGCCAAGCTTTGCAATGGTCAATGTTTTACCTGATCCCGAAGGACCCACAAAGACGCTTACCCTTTGCTTCGCTGATGATTTATACGCAGATTCCATAAGTCCTGATATCTTGCTTTTAAGGAGTATCATGTAAGCTTCATACATCTCATTGATCCCGGGTGTCTCCTCTTGATATGTATGATTCAGATTGACCAGCAAATTTTCAACAATATCTTCATTAATCTCCAAACCGGTCAAAATATCTTTCCACTGTTGGTTTATTTCCCTATTTACCAGTAAATTCCCTTTATTTTTTAGAACGGCATCAAAGTTTTCATCCACTGTGTTGATATTAATATTAAGGGCACTGTTTTCCGAAGGTTTTGCAATCCCTGTTTCCTGCCGATCTCCGTAATTTACCTTGTTTTCAATCTTATTCTTTTCATAACTGCTTAAAAGACTTAACAGTTTACCAACATTAGGTTCGCTTCCACTTTCCTTAAGGGGTAAAGGTGCTGCCTTGTAGGTGGTTCTTCGCTCATCAATGGCAGCTGTTACCTCAATAAGTCTGGGGGAAAAGAAGTCAAAAAGACCTTTACGGGGCAGCCTATAGTTGCTGATAATAACAGCATTTGGTCCCATATCCTCTCTAATCATCTTAAGTGCTTCATTCATATTGCTTACCAAGTATTTTTTTATTCTCAATTGAGCACCACCGTTCCGACTACTTCAACCTCTACGTCATGAGCTATCTCACTTAAAGATATAATGGCAAGCTCGGGCAAATGTCTCATTGTAAATCTTTTCAACGGAAGTCTAATTTTTGGTGAGCAAAGGATCACCGGAAGAACCCCCCTCATGGTAATGTTTTTAACACTGTCGCTGATGGCCTCCAAAATCTGTTTGGCTTGGGTAGGTTCCAACACCGGGTAATTACCCAATTGTGTCTGCTGTATTGAATCGGCTATAGTCTCTTCCAGCTTGGGGTGCAGGGTCAGCACCTCCAGCTTTCCTTCATTATTGATATACTTATGACATATGGTCCTGGCCATTGCCTGCCTGACATGCTCGGTTATAAAATCAATATCCCTGTTTAACCTTACCCCATCAGCAATTGACTCAAAAATTGTAACCAAGTCCCTTATGGGCAGCCTTTCCCGTAGCAGACTCTGCAGAACTTTCTGTATCTCGCCAATACTTATTAACTCAGGCGAAAGCTCCTCGATAACAGCAGGCTCTTTCTCCTTGATTACCTCCATCAGCTCTTTAACCTCTTGACGTCCCAGCAATTGATAGGAGTTTATTTTGATAAACTCAGTTAGGTGGGTTACCAAAACTGTAGAGCTGTCCACCACAGTCATCCCCAACATCTCGGCATTTTCTTTTTCCGAGCCTTGAACCCACCATGCATCCAATCCAAAAGTGGGTTCCTTGGTTGGAATTCCGTCTATCTCAATTTCCTTGCCTGAAGGGTCCATAGCCAGATAATATCCCGGCATTAACTCTCCTGAAGCAGCCTCTTCACCCCTAATTTTAAAGATATAGCTATTTGCTGAAAGCTGAAGATTATCCCTTATCCTGATGGGTCTTACGTAAATACCCAGTTCCGATGCACATTGCCGGCGGACAGCCGACAATCTGCTGAGCAGGTCTCCTCCGCTTTGTTCGTCTGTCAAGGCTATTAGGTTATAGCCAATCTCGATTTGTAGCGGTTCAATCTGAAAAAGGCTACCAATGCTTTCAGGCTCTTTCTTCTGAACCGCTTTTTCCTTTGCCTCATCTTCTTGTTTGATGGCCTCCAAAGCCTTTGTTTTTTTAGTCTAGCTATATCCCACATAAGCCAAGACTGCAGAAGATGTCAAGAAAAGCAGGTTTGGCATGGCAGGCACCAGCCCCAGGAAGAATATTACTCCTGATGCCATAAATATTGTTCTGGGGAATCTGGTGAATTGTGCCGTGATTTCCTGACCAAAATTGCTGTCTGAGGTTGCCCTGGTGACCAAGATACCTGCCGCGGTTGATATAAGCAACGCCGGAACCTGAGTCACCAATCCGTCCCCTATTGTCAAAACGGTAAACAACTGTATTGCTTCACTAAAGCTCATACCCATCTGTAACAAGCCGATGGCTATTCCGCCCACTATATTAATCAATATTATCAATATACCTGCAATGGCATCTCCTCTGACAAACTTACTGGCACCGTCCATTGAACCAAAAAAATCTGCTTCCCTTTGCAGTTTATCTCTTTTATCTCTGGCCTCCGCCTCACTGATGAGCCCGGAGTTAAAATCCGCATCAATACTCATCTGTTTGCCTGGCATGGCATCAAGGGTAAATCTGGCAGACACTTCAGCCACCCTGCCAGAACCGCTGGTTATCACCACAAACTGGATTATAGTGATGATAATAAAGACAATTAACCCCACCAGATAATTATTGCCTGCCACAAAGGTGCCAAAGGAGTGAATTACCTCTCCTGCCCTAGCTTCCCCCAAAATCAACCTGGTTGATGAAATATTAAGGGCCAGCCGATATAATGTGGTAACCAGCAAAAGTGCCGGGAAAATAGAGAACTGCAACGGTTCGGTGGTAAACATAGTAATTAGCAGAATTAACATAGCCATACTGATGCTTATCACCAAAAGAACATCAATTATATAAGCAGGGAGAGGAATTATTATTATAAGCAAAATACATATAATAAGGCCTGCCACCAACAAATCATTGTGTTTTCTCAATTGTTCTAATATAACTGCCGGACCCATGGGGACCTCCTGAACGAGAAAATAACCTTAATAGCTTTGTTTCTTTAGTCTGTAGACCATAGCCAAAACCTCAGCCACTGTTTGGAACATCTCTGCAGGTATCTCGCTACCCACGTCAACCTGTTGAAAAAGTGCTCTGGCCAACGGGGGATTTTCAATCACAGGAACCTTACTTTCAGTAGCTATTTTCTTCAATCTGTCGGCTATATCTCCTGCCCCTTTAGCGATAACCATGGGAGCATTTGTAATTCCCTCCTGATACTTTAAAGCCACTGCATAATGAATGGGATTGGTTAACACCACTGTGGCTTTGGGTACCTCCTGACTAATCCGGTTCATTACCACTTCCCGCTGTCTTCTACGCAGCCAACTTTTTATCTGGGGGTCACCTTCAGTATTTTTATATTCATCCTTAACCTCTTGCTTGGTCATCTTCATTTTTTTCGTTAAGGAATATTTTTGATAGTAAAAATCCAATAATGCCAGTACCAGAAAAGCCAAT
>CAZHAJ010000064.1:0-10121 GCA_964530215.1 uncultured Peptococcaceae bacterium
ATCCAGTTATCCACCAGAACCACAGGAGCTATAAGAATCCCCACCTTATATCCTGCCCTGGCCAGCTCGTTGAGGGCTTCAATCCGTGCCTTCAGGGGAGATGTTCCAAATTCTATTCTTCTAATAACTTCTTCAGGATTGACACTCATCCGAATGATAATTCTTCCCCTATGTTCCAATGGAAGGATGGAATCCACCAGATCAAATTTTGTAGGGAAAGTAAGATATCCCTTTTCGTTTACACTGAATTTTTCTATAGTCCACACTAAATTTCCTGTTATAGTGTTTTCCAGCACCAAATCACTATTGCTACCTATCTCTAAGACAATATCTTCTTTACTTTGATTTACTGTTTTTATCATTTTTTCCATCATTTTTTCCCGATTAACAAACAGTCTTAGATATGAGCATTTATTGTAATTGCAAACCAAATAGCAGTAAAGACACATTGCACTGCAGCCCGATGAAGTATAGGGAACCAAAAAATCTGAAACCTTATGGTTTAGAGTGTATTTTAAGGACTTTCGAACTCCTATTATAAGATACCTCTTCATATTGGCAAATTCGTGATTGGGATTGCTGCGCAGTTGCTCAATATTGTTATGATTGTCAATGGGAAACCACTGAACACCGTCATACTTTTCCTTTAACTGTCTTCCTAGCTCATAAGTCATAATCGCCGGTTCATAAAATATTTTTTCCGGATATATAAGCATCACCTTTTTAATTAGACATATTATCTTTGTGAATATTATGCCCGCAGTTCACATCTACATAATAAAAAAAAACCTCCACATTGTGGAGGCTAGAAAAAAGGTGTTATTATTGGATAAGTTATGACTGCATTTAGCCTGATAACTTTTGCTATGCTAGAATCTGTCCGGCATAATGGTGTCAACCCAATCGATGAGCTGTTCACCAAGACCTTTTTTAGCTTTTGATTTCTGAATTTCTCGTGTTATCTCAGGACGAGTGTTACTTGATACACGCACTTCGCTTCTTCTGTCCATTGATATCACCTCCTGTCGCTAAGCATATGTTAACATATGTTGGTTATAGTTAGATTTCCGTAATGTTAAATGTTTGTTAAAATACATATTGTCCAGCACACAACATAATGCATGATATTTGTAAAGCGTATTGCATGGCCAGAGTAAACTCTTTGTTACTATCCCCAGATGGGCATTATAATAGTTATCATAATCTTACACATTTAAATACTAAGCTTTGAGGGGTGGAAAAAATGTCAAAGGTGGCAGTTCTTAGATGTGACAATTACGACTTTAATCAGGTAAAGCTTGCCATGGAACAGGGCTTGAATTTACTGGGGGGTGCACAAAACTTTGTTAAACAAAACGAAAAAATACTTTTAAAACCTAACCTTTTGTCCGCAGATCCTCCGGAGAATTGCGTCACTACCCACCCGTCAGTTTTTAAAGCTGCAGCCGAAATATTTCAAAAAGCCGGAGCAATATTGTCCTATGGTGATTCACCGGCATTTCAAAATCCCACAACGGTAGCTAAAAAAACCGGAATTGGAGAAATAGCTGATTATCTAGGTATCCCCTTGGCAGACTTTAGAAATGGGCAGGAAGTATCATTTCCCCAAGGAATTCAAAACAAAAAACTAACTATTGCCAACGGAATTTTGGCCAATGACGGTATTATCAGCCTGGCAAAATTAAAAACCCATGGATTTGCTAAGATGACCGGTGCCATTAAGAATCAATTTGGCTGCATTCCGGGAACCCTAAAAGGAGAATTCCATGTCAAGCTTCCCAATATAAAAAACTTTGCCCAAATGCTTGTTGATATTAACATGTTTGTAAAACCCCGTCTCTATATAATGGATGGGATTATCGCCATGGATGGCAATGGACCCAGGGGAGGCAAACCCAGACCGACAAAAGTGTTGTTGTTATCCACTGATCCTGTTGCCTTAGATGCCACAGTCTGCAAAATTGTAAATCTTGATCCCCAATTGGTTCCCACCATAGTGGCAGGACAGGCCTCGGGACTGGGAACATACCTGGATAATAAAATAGAGATTTTGGGGGATAATTTAGAAGATTTTATTGACCCCGATTTTGATATCAATAGAAATCCCCTGACTCCGTATAAACCCGGCAAAACCATGGGATTAATGCGAAATGCCATGATAGCCAAACCAGTCATAAATATCGATAAGTGCGTAAAATGCGGAATCTGTGTAAAAATGTGTCCTGTCGATCCCAAAGCGGTAAATTGGCAAAATGGAGATAAAAGCCAAGCACCTGTTCATCAATATCAAGATTGCATAAGGTGTTTTTGCTGCCAAGAGCTATGCCCTGAAAGTGCGATAACAATAAATTTACCCTTGATGAGAAAAATATTCCGATCAAAAAAATAGCCCTTTGGGGCTATTAATCTCTATATTTAGACAAAATGGTTTATATTGCCACTGATGGGGTTAAAGTAAGTATTAGAAATCAATTTCTGGCTATTCGCAAGGTAAGAAGGGATGCATATAAATGCCATTTTTAATTAAATCACTGATTGCCCTGCCTTTATTTTACTTTACTGCAGGTCATAACTTTAGCAAGTTGTGGAAGGGCGGTTTAATTGGTATTTTTATTGTTGCGGCAACTGATTATATGGGATATAAATTCAATCTATATAGCTATCAGAATGCACTTGTAATGCTATGGGGATTCATGCCAATCTTAAATAACTTCAGTCTTTTTTTGGTATCCATGATGTATTTAAATTGGCTGCCCCATACATGGCCCAGGAGAATTATGTATACCGCTTACATATCCATAATATTTCTTGCGGTTGAAGCTGCAATGTTTGCAAATAATGCCATCGTATACATTCGATGGCAACTTTGGTACAGCTATTTTTTACTTATAGCAGGATTGCTGTTATTGGCATTTTTATGGGATTTGGTAAAAAAGCCTATTCAACAGAATTTTTAGCTTAATACCCGAAGCCACTGTGCTAACCAAACCACTACAATAAACCCAAAAATGTTTAAAACATATGACTTAAAGGGATTCCATTTCAAATAGTGAAAATATCCCAGCACCACCATAATATATTCTAAAAACAAGAAAATCACTGCTGCGGCCAGAATGTACGGCAATTGCCACATGCTAGAATCAGGCAAAAGTGATACAAATAAGACGCCACCGTTAAAACCGCTTAACAGATAAAAGAAAGGTATTCCGGACAAAATTGAACTGCCCAAACTATACTTAAAAGCTCCCAGCTTTATTAATACACTATCTATTAAGTATATGACAACGATAGCCAGCAGTCCAACAGGCCACAATTTCTCCCAATCTGATAAAGGAACAAAGATTACTGTAGCCAGCAAAGAAACAAGAAAAAACAATTTCCAACCCCAAAGATACACTTAAACATCTCCTTTTTATTGGCTCTTTATTTCCCCTTTTTGGGCTGGGGCTTCCTAACCGGAACAGGTATACCGCTTTTTGAAATATTATGTGAAAGATCTTCATTGGCCAAAAGACTCTTTTTATAGCTATAGGAAAAATATACCATCAGCCCAAAACCCATCCAAATTACAAATCTTAATAAAGTTAGCATTGAGAGACTAAGCAGCAAGTAGGTCGCTGCAAATATGGTTATTATCGGCAAATAAGGCACCCAAGGGACTCTAAAGGGTCTTTGCAGATCAGGTGCTATTTTCCGTAAAATAATCACACCTACCGAGGCAGCTATAAAGGCAAACAAAATTCCTGCATTGGCCAACTCGGCCACCAAGCCTATGGGGAGAACCCCTCCTATGAAAGCCACCAGTAAACCTATTAATACAGTTGCCCAGACAGGTGTTTTATATTGGGGATGAACCCAGCTGAATAAAGGAGGTAAAAGTCTATCCCTAGCCATTGAAAAAAGCACTCTGCTTAATCCATACATGTTTACCAGTAAGACACTGGATAAACCTGCCAAAGCACCCACTGATACCAAGGCTGACGCCCAAGAAACACCTGCCCTGAGCAAAGCTGTGGCCATGGGTGAGGGCGTATTTAATTGTGTATATTTAACCATTCCAGTAATTAAGACAGCAATGGCAACATAAAGAACAGTGGAAATAATCAAGGAATAGATTATTCCCCTAGGTATATCTCTTTTAGGATTTTTCACCTCTTCTGCTGCTGTGGCCACCACATCAAAACCTATATACGCAAAAAATACAACAGCAGTCCCTTTCAATACCCCTGATAGTCCAAAAGGCAAAAGAGGATTCCAGTTTTCAGGGTTAACATATCTTATACCCACAACCAACAGCAGCAAAATGGCAGCCAGCTTGGCCGCTACCACAAACTTATTTGCCACAGCACTATGCTGGGTTCCGGTGATAACCAAAAAAGTCATAGCCAAAACTATAATGGCTGCTAAAACATTGAAAATTCCACCCTCAAAAGGGGAACTGGTAAAAGCAGGAGGCAAAATCACGTTCATAGCTCTAAGAAAGTCACTGACATAAGCACTCCAACCTATAGCTACGGCTCCGGTAGCCACCAAATAACCCATCACTAAACTCCAACCCACCATCCAGGCAGCAATTTCCCCCATGGTGGCATAAGAATAAGTATAAGCGCTACCCGTAACCGGCAACGCTGTTGCCAACTCAGCATAAACTAAGGCAGCAAGTCCACTTACCAAGCCTGCCAATATAAATGAAAAAATCACACCGGGACCGGCATAATTGGCTGCTGCCAAGCCTGTAAGAACGAATATCCCGGTACCGATGATCGCTCCCACTCCCAAAGCAGTCAAATCCCATATACCAAGGGTAGGAGCAAATCCGCTTTTTTTTTCATTATTTAAAGAGAGCAAAGATTCTACAGTCTTTCTTCGAAAAACACCCAAAAATGACACCTCCTCCACATTATCATTAATCAAAACAGTTATTATAATGTTAGTAATTTATGGATTTAAGGGTTTTAAGAAAAATTTAAATGTTTTATAAGGACTAAAAAAGTTTAATGTTATAATATTAGAAAAACAGATTGTTTGGAGGGATTAAAATGACCTGCGAAGTCTGTAGAGTAGCACTTAACAATGATGAAGATCAATATGAACACAATGGAAAAAAATTATGTGAGGATTGCTACATAAAGGCAATTGAAGGTCCCAAGTCCTGCGATCACTCTGTGGTGGAGAATATTGTTTCCAAAAGACTTAATAAATAATAATTGTGTCTATATAAAAAAGATCGACACTTTATAAAGTGCCGATCTTTTTTATATTTATCCCTTTATGCTATTGAGTGCATTTCTTCCCTTTGCTTCTTAATTTCCTCATCCTCCAGGTATTCGTCAAAAGTCATCATTTTATCAATGATTCCCCTAGGAGTTATTTCAATGATCCGATTAGCCACAGTATGAACAAACTGATGATCATGGGACACAAACAATGCCGTTCCTTCAAACTCTATCATCCCGTTATTCAATGCGGTAATCGACTCCAAATCCAAGTGGTTGGTAGGTTCATCTAACAACAGCACATTTGCCCCGCTTAACATCATCCTTGCCAGCATACAACGAACCTTCTCACCACCGGAAAGAACACTGGCTTTTTTCAAAGACTCTTCCCCTGAAAAAAGCATTCTGCCCAAAAATCCCCTTACAAAAGTCTCATCCTGGTCCGCTGAATACTGACGCATCCAATCCACCAGATTTAACTCTACCCCTTCAAAGTACTGGGAGTTGTCCTTTGGGAAATAGGATTGGGAAGTTGTCACACCCCATATATACTGACCTGAATCCGGCTCTATTTCATCCATTAGAATTTGAAAAAGTGTGGTCTTTGCCAATTCACAAGGCCCCACAAAAGCTATTTTATCTCCCTTATTAACTGTAAATTCTATGTTATTCAGAACTATTTCGCCTTCAATTGTTTTAGAGAGCTGTTCCACCGTAAGAATTTCCTTGCCGGCCTCTCTTTCCGGCTTAAAGCTGACATAGGGATATTTTCTGGAAGAAGGCCTTATATCTTCCAGTGTAAGCTTTTCCAGCTGTTTTTTCCTGGATGTTGCTTGCTTAGCCTTGGATGCATTAGAACTAAAACGAGCTATAAACCTTTCTAGGTCTTTTCGCTTTTCCTCTATTTTCTTGTTTTGATCCCTCATTAGCTGCAGCGCCAGTTGGCTGGATTCGTACCAGAAATCATAATTTCCTACATACATCTGAATTTTTCCAAAATCGATATCTGCAATATGAGTGCATACCTGATTTAAGAAATGCCGATCATGAGATACCACAATAACAGTGGTGTGGTCATCTACCTTAAGGAGAAAATTCTCCAGCCAAATTATGGATTCTATATCTAAATGGTTTGTGGGCTCATCCAATAATAGATTATTTGGTTTCCCAAATAATGCTTGGGCCAACAATACCCTGACCTTTTCACTTCCATCCAAATCCTTCATCTTTTTTTCATGAAGATCTTTGGGTATTCCTAGTCCTATTAGAAGTTCGGCGGCTTCTGACTCAGCTTCCCATCCATTCAGCTCAGCAAATTCTGCCTCTAAGTCAGCCACCACCATGCCATCTTCATCACTAAAATCCGGCTTAGCATACAAAGCTTCCTTTTCTTCCATTATGCTGTATAAACGTTGATGACCCATTATGACGGTTTTTATCACTTCATATTCGTCAAACTCAAAATGGTCCTGCTTTAAAACCGCCATCCTTTCATTGGGTGGTATACTTATCTCGCCCTTGCTGGGTTCTATTTCACCCGATATTATTTTAAGAAAAGTAGATTTACCGGATCCATTTGCCCCAATGAGGCCATAGCAATTGCCCGGAGTAAATTTGATATTTACATCTTCAAACAATGCTCTCTTACCAAAACGTAGTGTAATACCGCTGGTTGTAATCATTTTATATCCTTCCTAAAGTAAAATATTAATAACAAATACTAATTTTATCACAGATTATTCAAAAAATAAAAGTTCATGCTTAAAAAAGAAACTTTTACGACCTAAAACGCCAGAATAAGACATAACCCGTTTACATGCAACAAATTTTGGTATAAAATTATGGCATTACCTAAAATTGGCATTATAAAAGCTAGCTGGGGTGCTTTTAATGAATAGCGATATTATACCAAGCTTAATCAGCAATGCTGCCCTATTAGTGGCATTAAGCACCCTTTATGCCATTACTTATAGTGTTCCTTTAAAACAAAGAGGTTTTATTGACGGTATTATTGTAGGAATCGTAGGCATTGCCATCATGTCCATGCCCCTATATTTCTCACCGGGAATCATATTTGACACCCGCTCCATTTTACTGAGTGTAACCGGACTATTTTTTGGACTGATCCCCACGATAATTGCCGCATCTTTGACAGCTCTCTACCGTATTTTACTGGGTGGTGCAGGAGTATGGGCAGGTTTATCAACAATTATTGTTACTTCAGGAATAGGCTTGTTGAGCCGCCGTTACTTGCTCAATAACACAAAATACCGGACCTTTAAGTTTTATCTGTTTGGTTTTATTACCAGCCTTGCAATGCTCTTATGTATGCTGGCATTACCCAAGGCTAATTCTTCAGAGGTATTAAAATCCATAAGCCTGCCAGTGCTATTGATATATCCCTTGGCTACAGTATTGATGAGCATGCTTCTGATTCATCAGAAAGAACGCAATGAAAACATCGACCTAATTACCGAAGCTGAACAAAGATACAAAAGTCTGTTTTATGACAATACCGCAGTTATGCTCTTGATTAATCCAGAGGATGGAAGTATTATTGACGCCAACAAAACCGCTTGTACCTACTATGGCTGGCCCATTGAAACCATAAAAACCATGAAGATTTGGCAAATCAACACCCTGTCTCCGGAACAGGTAAATATAGAGATGAGCAAGTCAGCCTCCTTCAAAAAGAATCATTTCCTTTTTAAACATCGCAAAGCTTCAGGGGAAACAGCAGATGTTGAAGTTTATAGCGGCCCCCTGATTATAAAAGGAAAAACCCTTATCTATTCCATTATTCATGATATAAGTGAACGGGTAGTTATCGAGAAAGAACTACAAGAAAGCGAAAACAGATTCCGCATGCTGGTAGAGGGTGCCCCGGATGCCACCATATATATTCAAACCGAGATGAAATTTGCCTATGTAAATGAGGCCACCCGTCAGCTTTTTGGTGCAGATTCCAAAGAACAACTTATTGGCACGTCTGTAATGGAAAGATTCCATCCTCAATATAGAAATGAAGTTCTTGCAAGAATACATACTTTGAATACAAAAAAACAAAAAGTGCCACCCCTTCAGCAGATTTACCTAAAGCTTGATGGCAGTATGATTCATGTTGATGTAACAGCTGTACCCATTACCTATGAAAATAAAGACGGTGCCATGGTGTTTGTAAGGGATATTACCGAACGCATCAAGATGGAGCAGGAAAAAATCGCTACCGAAGCACAGATGCGCCAACAGCAAAAGTTGGAAGCAATCGGTACTTTGGCAGGAGGGGTTGCTCATGAAATTAACAACCCCATCAACGGCATTATGAATTATGCTCAGCTTATTCTGGACTCTGCAGAACCAAACAGCACCAGCGAAAACTTCGCCCGGGAAATAATCAATGAAACCAAGAGAATATCCACCATAGTAAAAAATTTATTACAGTTTTCACGACAGGAAAAGCAGACCCACAGTCTTGCCTGTATGGATGACATAATCAATCAAACTTTATCTTTAATTAATACAATCATTAGAAAGGATCAAATAACTTTAAACATAAACATCCCTTCGGATCTGCCAAAATTGAAATGTCGAAGCCAACAAATTCAGCAGGTTCTGATGAACCTATTGACCAATGCCCGGGATGCCCTTAATCAAAAATATCCCGGCTATCATGAAAATAAAATTATTGAACTTAATTGCAAACAACACACTATAAATGAACGAAGATATATTCGCATCACTGTCAAAGATAATGGGATGGGTATCGATAAAGAGATTCAAGAAAAAATATTTGAACCTTTCTTTTCTACAAAACCAAAGGACAAAGGAACCGGCCTGGGGCTCTCCATCAGTTTTGGTATTGTCAAAGAACATCATGGCATGCTGAGTTTAGAAACCGAAGAAGGTAATTATACCTGTTTCCATCTAGACCTTCCCATAGATAACGGATGGAGCGTCCAGTCTGTTAATTAAAACTAAACCTTTATATTGGAGGTTAGTTTATGACCAAAGTATTAGTAGTAGATGACGAAAGAAGCTTAAGGATAACCTTAAGTGAGTTTCTAAAAAAAGAAGGTTATTTTGTACAATTAGCCGAGGATGCCGTAGAAGCACTGAGAATATTGGAAACCGAAGATATCGATGTGGTCATTACCGATATCATAATGCCCAAAATATCCGGGATAGAACTATTAGAAAAAGTGCGCCAAATATCAGATTTAATTCAAGTGATTATCATGACCGGCGAACCCACTGTTGATACCGCCATTAATGCTGTACGCCAAGGTGCCAGTGAATACCTTACAAAACCCATAGATAAAGAAAACCTAATTAGAGCAATAGGACATGCTGCCCAAATAAAACTATTAAATGACACAAAAAAACACCTGGAAAGCATTAACCTCCAGCACCAAAAGAATCTGGAGAATTTAGTGGCTGAACGTACAGATTCATTGCAAAAAGCACTGCAAAGTGTAGTCTATCTGATTTCCTCAGTGGTTGAGCTGCGGGATCCTTATACAGCGGGACACCAGCGAAGAGTAGGCAATCTAGCCTCTGCCATTGCTCAGGTTATGGATTTAAACCAAAGCTCAATCCACTTAATCCGCATTGCCGGCTATATTCATGATATCGGCAAAATAGTTGTCCCTGCCGAAATTCTTTCAAAGCCCGGTCAGTTAAGTCCTTTGGAAAGAGCTATAGTAAAAGAACACTCCTTACAGGGATTTCTGATGCTTAGCAAGGTTGCTTTCCCCTGTAAAATTGCAGAAACAATATATCAACACCACGAACGATTGGATGGCAGTGGGTATCCCAGAGGCCTGAAAGGAAATCAAATTTCAGATGAAGCACATATACTTATTGTAGCAGATGTTGTGGAAGCTATGATGTCCCACCGCCCATACA
>CAZHAJ010000065.1:0-10084 GCA_964530215.1 uncultured Peptococcaceae bacterium
AACTCAAAACCATAGGGATATGGCTTCCCCACAGGAGTTTTTGTGGGAGGTTCGGGGGGGTAATATGGTTTTTCTGAAGGTGCAGAGTGATGGTGGGTGACCGTTTTGCCAGGATTTACTTCTTTAGTTGCAGATGTGGATTCTTTGAGCACCTCGTCGTTTGAGCGACTGTTCCTTGATTTGCATGGAAATTGTCTCAAGGTAACAGAAATTCTTTTTCGTTTGTTCAATTATAAACACCGCCTTAAGGTATTTTTTATATAATAGACAAAATTAGGGGAAAGTGTTACTTTTTGGTATTGTAGCAACAAGGTAAGAAGTTCTTTGTATTTGTTATAATGTATTTGTTTTCAGGGAGGAAGAAATGTACTTTTGCGGAATAGATGTGGGTTCAATGACTGCTAAATGTGTGATACTAAAGGATAGCGGTGAGATTTTAGCATCCGTGGTTGCACCCAGGGGTTATAAAAGTTCTGACGCCGCAACCTCTGTGTTAAACGATGCTTTGAGGATTGCAGATATAGAAAAAGAGCAATTGGCAAACATTGTTTCCACCGGGTATGGCAGAGCTGCTGTGGCGGAAGCACAGCAGCAATATACAGAGATTTCATGTCATGCTCTGGGAGCCAGTTTTCTGGTTCCCGGGACAGCTACGGTCATAGATGTGGGGGGGCAGGATTGTAAGGCTATTTCAGTAAATGAACAGGGTAAAGTATTAGATTTCGTGATGAATGATAAATGTGCTGCCGGTACCGGCAGATTTTTGGAAGTTATGGCTCACGCCCTGGAGGTTGACCTTTGTGATTTCGGACAACTATCGCTACTGGCCGAAGGCCGTGCAGAAATAAGTAATATGTGTACGGTTTTTGCGGAATCAGAAGTAATATCTAACATTGCCATAGGAACCCCAAAAGGGGATATCATTGCGGGAATCCATGATGCAATGGCATCGAGAATTGTCAGTATGACAGCCAGAATAGAAATAAAGCCCAAAATAGTTATGACCGGCGGTGTATCTAAAAATATCGGGTTAGTTAGGGCATTGGAAGAAAATTTAAATGATAAGTTAGTGGTTCCTGTGGAAGCTCAGTTGGCGGGGGCATTGGGAGCGGCATTGATGGCACAGAGGATGTTTAAAAAGTCTAGGTGCGTTATACCCCCCGGATAAGGATGTGGATAAAATATTGTTTTTAATTATTACTTTTACGGTTTTTGCACTGGATCAATTAAGTAAGATGCTGATAGTTGATAAAATGTATTTGGGGCAATCAATTCCGGTTATTATGGATGTTTTTCACATAACCTTTATCTATAATCCTGGGGCGGCCTTTGGAATTATGCCGGACAAAGCATTTATGTTGATTCTTGTAGGCCTGCTGGTGGTAGTGGGGATACTATTCTATTACTACAGACAAAAAAGCAGATTGTGGGTGTTTACCTGTTCTTTAGCTTTTATAGTGGGAGGGACCTTAGGAAATCTGCTGGATAGAATTCGTATCGGTAAAGTTATTGATTTTATAGATTTTAGAATCTGGCCGGTATTTAACCTGGCAGATACAGCCATTGTTTTAGGGGCTGTTTTGTTAACAGCGGTGGTAATGAAGATGGAGAATCAGTCAGGGGGTGACTGATGGAGTTGTATCAAGTACAAATATTTAATGCTGATGTAGACCACTCAGGATTGCGGTTGGATGTCTTTCTCAGTAAAGAAAACACAGACCTTAGCAGATCCCATGTTCAAAAGCTGTTAGGTGAGGGTTTGATTCAAGTAAACGGCGCTGCGGTCAGAGCCAGCTATCGGGTGAAATGCGGTGACCAGGTGATTATGAGGGTGCCTCCACCGGTGGAATTGGTAGTAAAAGCAGAAAATATTCCCCTAGAGATATATTATGACGATAATGATGTTATTGTGGTGAATAAACCCAGGGGAATGGTGGTCCACCCAGCTGAAGGGAATTACGCAGGTACTTTAGTTAACGCACTAATGTATCACTGTCGCGATCTTTCCGGGATTAACGGTGTGATTAGACCGGGGATTGTTCACAGATTGGACAAGGATACCTCAGGTCTTTTGATGGTGGCGAAAAATGATTTTGCCCATGTGGACTTGGCCCAACAACTAAGCCTGCACAGTGTGGACAGGGTTTATTTGGCTTTGGTACATGGTATGGTTAAAAATGATATAGGTGTAATAAACGTACCCATAGGACGTCATCCCAAGGATAGAAAAAAGATGGCAGTAACCCCCGAAAAAGGGCGCCAAGCCGTGACTCATTATAAAGTTTTGGAGAGATATGAAAATGACAATTTAACCCTTGTTGAGCTGAGATTGGAGACAGGCAGGACTCATCAGATCAGGGTACATATGACTTGGCTGGGCTATCCATTGTTGGGAGATGAAAAATACGGAAATCGAAAAAATACCTTTGGCTTTGAGGGTCAGTTTCTTCACGCCGGGTTGCTGGGTTTTACCCACCCCACCACCGGAGTTAAAATGACTTTTCAGGCTCCTCTGCCCGATGATATGGAATCTATCCTTGCTAAAATAAGAAAAAACTCTTCAATTTAATTACGATATAAAATATCCAAATACAATGCAGCAATCCCTGCTGCCATTAACGGACCCACCGGGACACCGTGAAAAAAAACAATTCCGAATATTGAACCCAGTATCAGTCCGAATATGATTTCAGGCTTGATGGCCAACAGGTTTAAACCTTCGCTATTCATATGTGTGGCGATAACACCGCCAGCTATGGCAATTATTCCGGGCAGGGAAGTGATATTGTAATAGAGATCATTTTCAGTTACCATTCCTTGGGCTATCGGTACAAGTATCGATAAAATAAGAAAAAGAATTCCTATCTCAAGACCACGTCTTTCCAGTAGCTGAAAAACAAAGTTTAGGTTTGAAAATTTTAGTATCAGAAGGATGCATGCAGCAATAGAAATAAGATTTGATCTGGCTAATATACCCACCAGGAGAAGGGAGACTAACATGGTTACGCCAGGCATAATCTTCCTCCATTTTCAATCATAAATTAATTCAGTATATGTTAAGCTTGGGGTTTGTATTACCGCTACTGTAATAAGTTGGGTTTGCTATGTATCTACAAAGTTAATTTTAGAGTGTCTGATCTTAGGCCCACTCGCAAAGCTTCCACTGCCAGGACTTCATGGGTGGGAATATTGCCAAAGTTAACATTGGGGCCGAACCTGGAAATCAACTCCACTTGCTGATCCTTTTGGGGTGCTTCCCATATTATTTGGGATGGATCGTCTATTTCCTTGAGGAGTTGTTCAAAATCGCTTTTTATAAAGCCTCCCTCTTTATCGTAAAGACCGACCCCTGTTCCTGATTCCCTGCCTTCCAAAATAACTTTATGTGCTCCGTTTTTAAGGTCAGAACGGATAATGACAGCCATTTCCTTTACCGGTACTTTATCGTTTTCATTTTTTTTCCCCACTTCAGTAAGTACTTTGAAGCCCATTTCACCAGCTCTGGAAATAGCTTTTGCTCTTATTTCTGGGTGCAAGTTTATGGTTCCGTCAGATACTTCAATGCAGGTAAATCCCATGTGTTTGGAATGACAAAGATATTCCTCTAATTTGTCCTGAACAATGGCAGTTTCCAGAAAAGTTCCTCCCGGATATATATCAATGTTAAAATCCTTAGCCAAATTAATTTTCTCTATTAGCGTAGCGTTGCGGTATAGGGCTGATGTTCCAAATCCCAGTTTTATTAAATCAATGTAATCACCGGATGTATTAAGTAAATCCCTGGTTTCCAGTATTCCCATACCCTTATCAATAATCATTGTTAAGCCATTAATCCTAGGTTTAGACATCCTGTGAGCCAGAGGAAACCTTATAATTTCCTGCCACGTAAAATTGCAGTCCGAATTCATGGAAATACCCCTTTCTAATCTGTTATAGGTATCACTAAGTTATTCCCCTTGTATTAAAAGAGTTACTTATTCGTGACTGAATAAAGGGACATAGGTAAAATTTTGGTTTTATTTAAAAAAATGTTTTGACATTTTGTTAGGCATAGAATAAGATTATAGGCAAGTAAATGAATAGGGTATGTAATGCAACCAATGTGGTAGGGTATGTTGGGCCCAAATAAAAGGTAAAAGGAGAAGGGTGTTCTTGAAAATAGTCAATAATATTTCCGAGCTAATCGGTGGCACACCATTATTAAGGATTCAACGAATGTGCAGGGACTTAGATGTGGACTTATTGGTAAAACTAGAGTCCTTTAATCCCGGGGGAAGCATAAAGGATCGTATAGGATTCAATATGATCCGGAGGGCAGAAGAACAAGGTTTGCTAAAGCCAGGTTCAGTAATTATAGAGCCCACCAGCGGAAACACCGGTATTGCACTAGCCTATTTGGCTGCATCCCGTGGTTATCGACTTATTTTGACAATGCCTGAAACAATGAGTGTGGAAAGACGTACTTTGCTTAAAGCATACGGTGCAGAACTGGTGCTCACTCCCGGTACCCTGGGAATGAAAGGTGCCATTCAAAAGGCTGAACAAATGCACAAAGAAATGCCTGATTCTTTTATGCCCCAACAATTTGAAAATCTTGCTAATCCGGAGGTCCATAGGCTTACTACTGCAGAAGAGATTTGGGAAGATACACAAGGCCAAGTGGATATCGTGGTGGGAGGGGTAGGTACAGGAGGTACGGTAACCGGTATAGCACAAGTTTTAAAGCCCCGGAAGCCTAAGATACAGGTGGTGGCGGTGGAACCCGAAAGCTCTCCTGTGCTATCGGGGGGAAATCCCGGTCCCCATAAGATTCAAGGTATTGGTGCGGGATTTGTCCCAGGAGTTTTGGATATGTCCATTATAGATGATGTAATTAAGGTAAGTGACCAAAATGCCTTTGATACTGCCCGCAAAATCGCACGTGAAGAGGGTATTTTGGTGGGGATATCATCCGGAGCAGCTCTATTTGCAGCCATAGAAATAGCTGGTCGTCGTGACAGCAAAGGTAAAATGATGGTAGTTATTTTGCCTGATACCGGGGAAAGATATCTCAGTACACCTTTGTTTCAGGATAAAACCGATGACTAAAGGGGGTATTGTAATTGCGGTTTTCTACTCGTTCAAGATATGGTCTCAGAGCAATGGTGGAGCTGGCTATGAACTACTCACCGGATCAACCGATGCCTTTAGTCAGGGTGGCAGAAAATCAAGACATATCTGAGGGTTATTTGGAGCAGTTAATGACTTTTTTGCGAAAAGGCGGATTGGTTCGCAGTGTGCGGGGGCCGCAGGGCGGCTATTTATTAACCAAGCCACCTTCCAATATAACCGTTGGAGAAGTGATTCGCTGCTTAGAAGGACCTCTAAGTCCCACAGGTTGTGTCAGTGAGGATGGTCCCGAAGAGTGTAATCGTTCTGCTGCTTGTATTACCAAAATGCTTTGGGAGAAAGTAAGGGAAGCCATCGCGTCCGTGTTGGATAATACCACTTTGGAAGATTTATGCCGGGAGGCTGAAAAGCTTCAGCGAAAGCAAGAGGCGGATATGTATTTTATATAATGACAGTTATTCAATTATGTATAATAAGGAGGTTTAATATGAGCGATAAAAAAAGAGGTTTTGAGACCTTGGCTTTACACTCCGGTCAAAAACCAGATCCCACCACAGGCTCAAGAGCAGTACCTATATATCAAACAACTTCATATACCTTTAGCGATGCTGAGCATGCTGAGAGACTTTTTGCACTGGAGGAGCCTGGGAACATATATACCAGGATAATGAATCCCACCACAGATGTTTTTGAACAAAGAATGGCAGCATTGGAAAACGGTTTAGCTGCTTTAGCCACCTCATCTGGGCAGGCCGCAGAATTTCTTGCTGTTGCTAACCTGGCCGAAGCCGGTGATGAGATAGTGTCTGCCAACAGTTTGTATGGTGGTACATACAATCTTTTTAACGCTACAATGAGAAAATTTGGAATCGATGTTAAGTTTGTTGATCCGTCCAGCCCCCAAGCATTTAAGGAGGCAATAACTGCTAAAACAAAAGCATTATATGCAGAATCCAGCGGCAATCCCAAACTGGATGTGATTGATATTGGGGCTGTGGCCGATATAGCTCATTCTGCAGGTATACCATTGATAATTGACAATACCGTACCCAGCCCATATATCTGTCGACCTTTGGAGCATGGTGCCGACATAGTTATTCATTCAGCTACCAAGTTTATCGGTGGCCATGGTACCAGCATCGGTGGTGTTATTGTCGATGGCGGTAAATTTGACTGGAGTAACGGCAAATTTCCGCAATTTACCGAACCGGATCCCACCTACCATGGTGTAAGTTATACCGAATCCTTTGGGGCAGCTGCGTATATTGCCAAGGCAAGAGTGCAGCTATTAAGGGATTTGGGTACTACCCTCAGTCCCTTTAATGCGTTTTTGCTGCTGCAGGGTCTGGAGACACTACCTTTAAGAATGGAAAGGCATAGCTCTAATGCCTTGGCTGTGGCAGAGTTTCTGGAAGGGCATCCTAAGGTATCTTGGGTAAATTATCCCGGACTGATAAATAATAAATATCATGAAATGGCAAAGCGCTATTATCAGAATGGTTATGGGGCTATAGTAACTTTTGGAGTAAAAGGTGACCAAAGCAGTGCCAAGAAGTTTATTAACCAACTGGAGATTTTTTCTTTGCTGGCCAATATCGGTGATGCCAAATCCTTAGTAATCCATCCGGCATCCACCACACATCAGCAGCTTACAGTTGAGGAGAGGTTGTCAACGGGGGTAACTGAGGATATGATTCGTCTTTCCGTCGGTCTAGAGACAGTGGCTGATCTAATTGATGATTTGGATCAGGCTCTTAACAAGATTTAAACCATGGTTTGGTATTCTAAATGTATGAAATGGACCCTGGATGCTTTTGAGGGTCCATTTCCATTTTATGTTTTGACCTTTTAGCAGCAGGTTTTGTTTCGACCGCTATTTTTTGCTTTATACAAAGCAGAATCAGCTTGGTTTAGTATTTGTTGAATACTTAAACTCCTATGGTTATTTTCTACCGTGACTACCCCAATACTTACCGTGATTTTAATGGACTGGGTATTAAAAACAATTTCTGATCGGGATGTCCGTTCCCTGATATCTTCGGCAATCTTAAAAGCATTCTCCTTGTTTGTTCCGGACAGCAGTATAACAAATTCTTCCCCTCCAAACCTTCCTATTATGTCGGTAATGCGTATTCTATCTTTGCAGAGTTTGGCAAATGCTGTCAGGACTTCGTCTCCAGCCATGTGTCCATAGAGGTCATTAACTTTTTTAAAGTGATCGATATCCAGAATTAAAAGCGAGAAGCAACCGCCATATCGTTTGGTTCTTAATAGTTCTTTTTCAGCTTCTTCCAGAAGTCTTCTTCTATTATATATTTGGGTTAACGAATCATAATTAGCAAAAAAGTTGAGATCCCGGAGGACTTTTTTATGTTTTGTAATATCCAAAATAAAATATACATAACCCAATATCTTTTTATCTATTCTCAAAGGAGTGATGCGAAACTCTAAAAACTTAGATGTACCGTCTCTTATTATTTCCAGCTCAAAGGAGCCCTTCTGATGCCTGATGATTTTTTTGCTTTCTTCTAGGGTGTTTAAATCTAGACCTATATTTTTACTATTTAACCAAGTAAATAACTTTTTAGCTGCCGCATTGAAATCAATAAGGCGATGCTTGCAATCAATTACAATAATTCCTTCATAAATATCTGAAAAGACAACACTTCTTACAATATCTATAAGTTCAAAAAAATCAAATTTGAATAGTACTACGAAGGCACATATTGCAAACAGGCCAAGCCCAATAGGCATTAGGTCTATGTTGTAAGGGGAAAAACCTGCAAGGTAAGCAAGGTTGAGGACGCTTGGGCACAATGAACCAATAAGCATCCAAAAAGAGGGGGTTTGTAGTTTGTAGTTATCAAGTCGCCAGGAGTTGTAAAAAATGATAACTCCTATTGTAAAAACCAGATAAGAATATGCAGTGTGTATGTAATATCCTAAACCCTTTACGGTTTGGAGAATTATAAAGCCATCATATTGCCTAGCAAGAACTTCTTTATAAAAGAAGTGATGAAACTCATTGGTAACAACCAGAAAAAGGGTTGTTGCAGGGACTAAAAACAAAACTATATTATACTGCCATTTGAGATTTCGATTGAAGTGAAATTTGTAAGAAAAAAGAAGCCATAAAGTGGTAAGAAAACTTGCTCCAAAATACTGCATAATAAGTAAAAGCTTCATATTTTCGAGGTTGTCGGCACGCAGTTCAAGGCCATAGCCGAAAATATATACAGCCACCGATAAGCACAGAATAGAAAATGATGCTGAAAGTCTGTTATGCTGCTTATATAGAGAGTAAAAAAATAAGATGATGTAAGAAGTGGCAATTATTAGTAGTATTAGGGATAACAAGTTTATCATTTTAAAGAGTCCTTTAATACTAAGGAAATTACTATGTTATTAATATACTTGCTGAAATGTAAAAAAACAACAATTAATTACTAAGTCAGTAAACACTTTTTATAGGCATTTATGTTGTATCAGATTATTTTTACCGACAATTCGTGTTATAATTTATGATTGTTAATATCTTTATGATTGTTAATATCTGATTTGCAAAGAAAGGGATAATATGGTTAACAGGGTAAAAGAAATTGCATATATGAGGGCATTTGCAGCACTATCAATAATATTGATCCACTCGACATCCGGATATATCAATGCAGGTTTTTGGGGTTCTGCATTAAACCAGTTTCCCCGTTTTGGTTCTCCGCTTTTTGTGATGATGTCAGGATTTATTTTGTACCACATTGAATTGAAAAGACCTTCTGATTCCTATATAAACTTTTTCAAACATAGATTTTTAAAGGTGGCAATACCTTATCTAGTCTGGACATTATTTTATACCACCTTTTCGCTGAGAGCTCAAATATTTGGAGACGGTATCATTTTGTTTTTGCCCACCGTCAAATTGTACCTGATGAATATTTTAACCGGTACGGGTTACGTACATTTGTACTTCATTCTTATCATGGTACAGCTATACAGTATTTTTCCGCTGCTAAAAAAAGCTATGGAAAAATATACATATCCAACGATGGTGGTTGCTACTTTAGTTTCTTTGATATTTCAAACCCTCATTTATATCCACCGTCTCGGTATTATCACCCTGCTTGACGTGGGGTTTGCCTATGCCACAATGTTTCCCGGCTGGCTTATGTTTTTTTGCCTTGGTATCTATCTGAAAATGAACTTGGAGCGAAGCATAGCTTTTTGGCAAACAAAAAAAGCTGCCTGTTTACTAATCTGGTTCACCTTAATGATTACTGCCATGTATGAAGTAACAGTAAGCCCGGTAAATATTTCTTTAAGACCGGTTATATCCCTATATGGTCTGTCCACATTCTTTCTTTTTTATTTGATCTTTGAAAGGGTTAAGAATATAATTCCTTCCAAGCTTGACTCATTGATTGAATGGATAGCCAATAACTCCTTTGATATTTATCTTATCCATCCGTTGGTACTAAATCTTCTCGTGATGATTCACCATTGGGGGGGATATCATGGTGCCTTTGGTCTTTATATATTTGCAGTTTTATTTACCTGTATTATCATATTAATTTTAAATAAAATTAAAGGTCTAATTAAGTCAGCACCTTTAAAGCAAGGAGTCGTTGCAAATAGTAAATGATATTTTTGTATGGTATTTGATGGGAATAAATATTCTTGGAACTGCACTTATGCTGCTGGACAAGATTAAATCTCGGATGGGTTCTTGGAGGATATCTGAAAAGAAACTAATTGCCACAGCATTATTGGGAGGCTCTGTTGGCATATATTTAGGTGTGAAATTTTTTCGACATAAGACAAGGCATATTGTATTTAACACCTATGTTCCCATAATGATTTTTGTGCAGTTGGCATTTATAATGCTGTTAATGCGCTTGTAAATTTGGTTCAATTTTCAGAGGTTAGACCACCTGTTAACTGTTTATGATTTCAGACACAGTAGTTGAACCCTTGTTTTTGA
>CAZHAJ010000066.1:0-9896 GCA_964530215.1 uncultured Peptococcaceae bacterium
TTGATGCAAAGACAGGCTGAGCCACCTCCCCCACTCCTTCAAGACATGCCTCCAGTTTAGCCTGCCCTTGATCTATCCTCACCTGGATGGCATCGCTGATAACTATTGCATTGTCTACCAGCATGCCCAAAGCAATTATTAAGGCAGCGATAGATACCAGATGGATTTTAATCCCCAACAGGGGCATAAGGGCAAAGGTAATCAAGATAGACAGGGGGATGGCTACCGAAACGACCAATGCGTTACGCAGACTCATTCCCACTAAGATTACCACCATTACAAAGCCAATTCCCTGGAAAAGGTTTTTTGAGAAATTGCTAACCGACTCCCGAACATCTCGGGGCTGAAACATTACTTCAGTAACCTGTATATCCTGAGGCAAGCCCAGCTTAAGCTGAGCAATTTTATCTTCTACCTGTTTCCCTACCAGCACCACGTTTTCATTTTCCTTAAAGTATCCGGTCAGTAGCACCGCCGGCTGCTCCTCTTGTTTAACTAGCAGGCCAGTATCTGCGACTGCCAAGCTCAGCTGGGCAATATCCTTTAGTCTCACTATTGCCCCTGTTTCACCTGAAACTGCTACCACTGTGTTAGCCACATGCTCCATATGGCCAAAGGCATCGTTTATTGTCACATTAATTTTATTTGAGCCGTCCTTAAGAGCACCTGATGGAATGGCTGTATTTTGGCTTCGCAATATTCCAGCCACATCAGCTAGGGATAAGTGGTAATGATTTAGTAGGCCTCTATCTACTTCCACCACTAGCTCCCGTTGTGGCTCCCCCCTAATCTCGAATCTTGCAACTCCGGGGATTCTGGCCAGCTCCTTCTTAAACTCATTGGCATAGTGGGCCAGCTGCTCATGGCTATAGCCTGCTCCCCATATGTTGATTAGCATTCCTGCCGTATCTGTCACACTGGAATTAATCTGGATAGCTTCACAGCCTTCTGGGAGCTCTGACTGTAGCTCTTGCATTTTTTGTCTTAGCTCAGCCCAGGCCTTGTCTATATCAGCCTTTCCATCTAAGCGAGGAATTACTACAGATAAGCTATTGGAAGAGGTGGAGGTAGAATAGTGAAAGCCAGTTATAGTGGCAGCCTCCTCCTCGATTTTGCTGGTCACCAGCTTCTCCACGTCTCCAGGAGCTGCTCCAGGGTAGATGGTAGTAATTATGGCCACAGGGGCACTAACGTCAGGGGCCTCCTGCTTAGGTAGTAGATAATAGCTGTAGCTACCCATAATTAGCAGCAGAGCTACCATGAACAGGGTGATTCTTCTGTTGGTTATAGCTTGTCGTATTAGGCCTTTAAGGGTCATGGCTGCTCACTTCCCCTTTCCACGACCGTAACCTGGTCGTTGGGCATCAGCCTTTTCATACCTCCCACCACCAGCTGCTCCCCTGGACTTAAGCCTTGTATCTTGACCCTGGTATCCTTGACCTGTTCTATTTGAATCAGCTTTTTGACAGCCCTATTTGTATTTACTACGTAAACGTAATCATTGCCATCCACCCTGATAGATGTGAGAGGAATCCAAATTCCCAGCTCCTGACCTAAAATTAGATCTACCTGTACCTGTGCTCCCAAGTTAAAAATATTTTCCTCCAAACTTATCTCTACATTATAAGTTCTTGTATTTTTGTCTGGCAGTGGAGCTATCTTTGTCACTACTCCCTCTGCCTGTAGGCTCCCACCAGCTATGATTGCCCTACTACCCAATCCCACCTTGCCTAAATCAGTTTCCACTATGCCCACATTTACTATCTGTTGCTCACCGGCCAAGACAATAGCAGGATAGCCACCACTGACAAATTCCCCTTCTCTAACCAGAGTTTCTAAAACCTTACCTGGAATCTGGGCAAAGAGTACTGTTTCTTCAAGCATTTTCTGCTTATGCTCATAATCAGCTTGCGCCTGTTTCAATTGCCCTAGTAGATAATTAACATCCTCTAGACGAGTACCTTTTTCCAGTTGGTGTAATTTTTCCTGAGCCTGGTTTAAATCCTCTTGACGAAGCTCTAAGTCCAGTTTTGCCTTATTCAGCTCTTGTTTTGGAATAGCTCCCTCATCAAAGAGTTTTTCAAGCTTTATATAGTTATCCAAAGTAAAATCCCGGGCAGCCACAGCCTGTTGAACCACTGATCTGACCTGATTCAGCTCTTCTTCTGTTGCCCCAGAAATAGCTTTGTCATATTGGGCTTGAATAGACTTTAATCGTCCCTTAGCTCCTTCAAATGCATATTGCAAATCATTATCCTCTAAAAACGCTAATCTTTGACCAGCTGTAACCTGTTCTCCCTGCTCAACCAGCAGCCCGGCAATCCGACCACTACTCTTAAAGGCCAGCTTTCTTAGCTGGCTGGCGCCAACAGTTCCCAAATAGGATAATGTTACTGGAGTCAATTCCTCCTCAACAGTCATAATGTTGACCGGCTTGGCCGAGGGCACATGTGTAGGCTCCTGTTGGCCACACCCTGCCAACGACAATAGGAGACCTATAATTAATAGTGTCGCTAATACTACCCTTAAATTCAATTCCCCCGACCTCCATTTATCGCAATTTGATAAACTCTGTTAACTCAACATCCAATAGAGGATACTCTGCCCACTGGGCATCATCATAATGCCACCATTCTGTTGTAATAGTGGTAAAACCACTATCCATCATAGCTTTAGTTAATATCTCTAAATGACGCCTAGCTTCTCCACTCATCTCCTGGTTGTTTCTCCAAGCTCGGGGAGAAAAATCATCAAAGGCTGAGGGCATCTCCACTTCTATTCCATTATCATCAACTAAAGTCACGTCTACTGCTGCCCCCCTGTTATGCCGGGAACCATTTTGTGGATTTGCCACATACCTGCTATCTGGTACTAGCTCCCACAGCACTCTTTGAACACCTAGAGGCCGATAGGCATCCCACACCTTTATTGTAAATCCCTGAGCTTTTACTAAGGAATTGGCCTGTTTAAGCTTTTCTGCTGTGTCCCTTGCCAGTACAGCTACTTGAGCAGGGTATAGAGTCTGTCCTGTAAAATTATCTGGTGTAGCGTATGGCATATCTATCACAATAGTTGAGTCAATATCCTGGATCAACACCAATCCAGAGATTTCAAGGGATAGCACTCAAAGGGACAATAACTGAACCGAGGGCTAACCGGTACGGGGCAACAAAGAAGGGAGTGTTGCAAAACTACTGAATGTAGTCGAGCAACACTCTTTTTCTTATTCACCAGCATTGACGCGGGTTTGCAGCTTGCGGGTTTCCATGCCATCGAAACTCTTCCTGAGCATCTTTGCATCACAAAAAGACCTGTTTTCACAGGCCGGTCCTTCAGTGAATCCCGAACGCTAAATCGCTTCTTTTATCGGATGCAGCGTATGCCCCATCCGGTCATTTTGTATTTTTGCGTGAAGTTTATTGATGTTGTAGGCCAGACACAGAAGGGTCAGTTCTGTCATCACACCGACCTTTCCCCGGGTCAGGAATCGCTTGAAACCGTAGTCGTTCTTCAGCACTCCAAACGCGCCCTCCACCTGGATCGACCGGTTCATCCGAAGCAGAATGCCTTCTCCGCTGGTGATCCTCTTCAGGGACTGTTCCCGTTTCTGCATAAATATTTTTCCTGCCTGAAGCTGCTTATTTCCAGTCCCCTTTTTACACCGGTCGCTGACGGGACAGTCCGCACAACTTATGCACTCATACAGGGTGATCCGGGAGACATACCCGTTGCTGGAAGTCCGCTTCTTCCCTCCGACCGGCACCAGAGGCCTTCCTTCATGACACAGGTATGCATCTGTTTCCAGATCATAGGTCATATTTTCCCTCCGGCCGATATCCTGGCGGAACGTTCTGGTTTTCATACGCTCGTAGTTCTGCGGCTTAATGAAACATTCCTGGCCATGCTCTGCCAGGTATGTGTAATTTTCTTCGCTTTCATATCCTGCGTCGGCCACAATCTTCCGGTGCCGCAGCGACAGGTTCTCCTGAACCCTTTCCAACAGGGGTACCAGGGTATGCAGATCATTGCAGTCCGGGAAAATGGCCAATGCGGTAATGTACTCACTTTCCACCCCAATCTGCACGTTGTACCCCGGCTTCAGCTGGCCGTTGCGCATATGGTCGTCCTTCATCCGCATAAACGTGGCATCCGGATCGGTTTTGGAGTAACTGTTCCGGCTCCCCAGCAGTTCCTGGTGCTTTTCGTAAGCCGTCTGACGTTCCAGATAGGTCTGAAACAATTCTGTCTGCCTTTGGAGATCGGATTTGCGTTTCCCGGTTCCATGCACAAAAACCGTTCCGGTCCGGCGGCGCTGCTCCACCAGAAATCCTAAGACAGCCTGCAGGTCCTGGCGGCAGGCTTCTGAGGAAACCACAAACTCTGTTCCGTAATGAACATTGATTTCTCTAAGACTATCCTGAATTCTCAGAAACATCCGCGCTTCATTCTTGAGAATGCTCTTTTTCCAGACAAAACTATACCGGTTGGCACTGGCCTCTATCTTGGTTCCATCCACGAACAGGTGCTCAAAGGCCACTTCTCCTTGCTGATGCAAAAGAAGGACCAACTGGTAAAACAGATCTTCCGCAGTCTCGCCCAGTACAGTTTTCCGGAACCGGGCAATGGTGCAGTGATCCGGTGCCGGAGCACCTTCCAAAAGCCACATGAAATTGATATCCCGGCGGCAGGCCCGTTCTATCTTACGGCTTGAATAGATCTGGTTCATGTACGCGTAGGTCAGCACCTTAAATAGGATTTTCGGATCGACGGCAGGTTTTCTTCCCACAGAAGAGTAAGCCAGGTACAACGAGTCATAATTCAGTCCTTCCAATAGTTGGCTTAGCAGTCGAACGGAGTCATCCTCAGGAATCAGCACTTCGAAATTGAAGGGCAGGACCAATTGATATTCCCGGTTCAATTCGGTATACTTTTGTGTATATGATTTATTGTTTCGCATACATAAATTATACACTGACAGCAGGTCCTTCGGGACCTGCTGCTTCAATTTTCAGGCAGAAAAAAGGCTGTTGCTCAATGAACATCCCGTTCATTTTGCAACAGCCCCTTTTTATAATTTCTATTACTTAGTAAATAAGTTACACAGCACCTGTGCCATTTCCGCTCTGGTTGTGCCGTCGGTCGGAGAGAGTTTATCGTCGCTGCCGGATATTGTTCCAGTCTCCACAAGGAGTGTCATGGCATCCTTTGCCCAAGACGCTATTTGGGAAGCATCCGAGAAATCTGAAAGTTTCTTGTCAGCTCTTCCTTCGGGGAGTTCGCCAATCGCTGTCAGCGCATTGTATAGCAGGGTGAACATTTCCTGTCGAGTGATTTCCCTGTCGGGAGCGAACAGGTTATTTCCAATGCCATTTGCAATGTCAAGCCGCTTAGCTGTCGCTATAAAATTCGTATAATAGGTGTTACCTGCGTCTGCAAAATTATCTACAGGGTTTGCGTCCGGCTCGATGCCGTATGCTCGCATCAGCATCACGATAAACTGACCGCGGGTTAAAGATGCATCAGGACTAAAATTCCCATCCCCGGTGCCTGTGGTGATGTCCCGTGCTGCAAGAAATGTCACTGCACTCTCATACCAAGCATCTGCAGGTACATCCTGAAAGCTGATAGGATTGTAGCCTATGACAAAATTTGAGAAATGTGAGGTTTTAAAGGTTACACTCTTTGTTGCGGTATCATAGTGTCCTCGCATCCTAACAAGCTTTCCACTGTCACTGAGATACCAGATGACGATAGCATGAGGATGTTCATTCTCCCCTAATGTATACGGAATGCTGACCGTTGCCTGCCCGCCGTTGAAATTAGAAATTGTCTTGCCAGCGCCTGTGACCGCGAAGTCATAAACGGGGCGGGAACCTACCAGTGCTCTCTGCTCCGCCGACAGCTCAGTGCCAGTTACCTGACGCACCGCCAGTGCCACATCACCAGAACCAACCAAAGTGCCTATGGTATCCATAGCCTTTTTATCAAAGACTACTGTGGCTAAATGTGCATTGACAGCAGCTGGTTTGTCGGCATTATTTACTTTTTTGAAATCATCGTTCTTAATGACAACCTGTGCACCTCCGTTTGTTTGAGTCAGGGTGCCTGTGACAGAAACTTCGCCGTCGGTTGTTGTAACCGTAATTTTAGTCCCTGTGTCAGGCGGTGTGCTGCCGCCGCTACCACCGCTGATAGGCGGACTTACCGGTTTGTCGGTCACCGTGAATGTCAAGGTAAGCATATTTGAGACAGCTCCACCGAGATCCTGAGCATAATACCTCAAAGTATGGCTTCCCGACGTCAAAACCCCCTTGAGAGGAGATAATGTTATATTTTGTGTAGCCGGAGCACCGGGATATGTCCAGACAACACTAAATTCTGCCCCATCCAATGAGCTATATATCTTTGTACCCGATGTATTCTCTGCATCTGTGACTGTAATGGTATATGGATAATTTTCCCCGAAGTAGACGGTGTTGTAGCCCCAATTTGAGGTGATAACGGGAGCCTGATTAATAAGCGTATTCTCAAACTCGGCTGTTACCGTTACATTGGCAGGAGGCATTACAAAGCTCGTACCTGCGATGGAATAGTCGTTTCCGTCGTTGTATTTCAGCGTCCCTGCCTTGAGTTGTTTTCCGGTATCCGGAGTAATCGTAAGATTGATATTAGTTCCGGGTGTTGCTGACGTTGGGCTTGCCGTAATCGTTCCACCGGAAAGCGTTCCGATGGTGACAGTATAGCCTCCCTGTGGGATTTTAACCCTCACGGTGTTAGTAGCAAATGGAGCGGGAGATTCAACTGTAGTATTGGAATATACTACATAGTCTCCGGATATCTCATAGTCGTTTTTGCTGATATCCATATTATTTAGCCTCAGGTATGGTGACGCACCAAGTATACTCCCATTTATCGTTACCGTACCACCATAGAATACACTTACTCCAAAACCGGTGTTTACGGTGATATCACCGTTTATCGTAACATCCGGGGAGGCCGTTGGCGATCCTGAAGCTGCAATATATCCGGTTACATCTCCGGTGATTTGAATATCTGCATCATTACTTACACTTACAGCTACACCTCCTGTTCCAGTTACGTTTCCTGTAACTGTTATAGTCGGAGGATCCCATCCGGCGATTGCATTTGCGCTAATGGCGTGGTCACTGCCTGTAATGTCTCCTTCAACTGTAGCAATTCCACCGTAATCCGACACAAGCGCCCGGCTGCCGGAGACATTTCCTTTTACATTGACCGAGCCGCTGTAGGCTGAAAATGCTCCGTAATAGGAACCGTCTACATTACCAGAAACCGTAATAACTGCTCCACCCTGGGCATAAATTCCTGCCATGTGCCCAAATGCACTGCCGGTAAGATTTATTGTACTGCCAAGGCCGTCTGCATAAGCTCCAATTATGTTTTGATAAGAGCCTGCACCAGCTGGTAATGATGCTGTTAAGCTTCCTTTGATATTTACCTTCCCTCCTGATACTGCGTTGACACAATGCTTATATTCCCCAGAAGAATTTACAGTTACCACTCCACTACCGTCTTCGTCCAGAATATTTAAAACTCCATTGTTTTTAGCTTCCAAAGCATGACCTGCAACACCGGACACAGTCAAATTAAAGCCATTTAAGTCAATATCTACGTTCTTAGCGTCAGCTGTAATCCCATTGGAGTAGTTGATGTCTGATATGAGAACAATGGTATCTGTGTCATTTGCTGCAGCCAGAGCACCCGCAAGTGTCGGGTAACCGATTGAGCCGATCTTAGCTACGTTCGCCGCAACATTGTTCGTCACCTCCTGATTGGCAAAAGCCGTCAGCATTCCTCCATCGGCCGCCGCAATGGTGCCCGGTGTGTAGTCTACCGTAACAGCCTGACCATATACAATCGGTGTTGTTAACGTCAGCTCAATAGTTTTTGTGTCTGTTCCAAGGGTAGCCGCCGCAACTGCATTGCCACTCCCGCCGGATACTACGCTAAACTGTTCATGTTTACCAGTGGGATCTGCCATAGCCTTATTAAAGCTCAAAATAATTTTTGAGCCATCGGCATTTGTCATGGCGTTTTGGAGAACAGGGGCTGTATAAATGTCACTTCCTGCAAGTGGTATTAATTTGAATTTTACTATCTTATTATTGGCATTTGTTTCATAAACGGCAAGATATCTATTTGTAATTGGATCCACACCAGAAATATCTGCCCCTTCCGTATATGGATCAATAATCCCCACACCTGTTGGAGCTATACTGTGTAAGTCAACATTGCTTATTGTTGAGGAAGATATTTGAACTACAAGATGATTGCCTGATCCAACTGTGGCTGTCACCTTTGTGCTACCCGCCACGGTTCCAGGTGCTACTGATGCATTAAGCATTTCTGCAGGGGTAGCAGTTATAGTCACGTTTGGCGAATTGTTGATATTGATTTGACCCGATAAGCTGTTATAAATTTGACAGCCATTAATTGTAACATTTCCTGTAGAATTATTGATATATAAACCATATTGTGCATTATCATAAACAGCACTATTAGAAATACTCACAGTTCCGGTGACACTTTCGATTCTGATTCCTCGAAGTAGACTATGAGCCAGTTCGCAATTGTCTATGTTGACATTACTACCTCCATTTATTGCAATCAGACTATCATTGCCCCAACCACCCCAACCGCCACCACCATACCTGACTACGCAGTGGCTTAAGTTAGCAGTGGCAGAACTATTATAGCCAAGCAGCATATAAGTCCAGCCGCCGGCAGCAGGACTTGAAGCATCGCCGTCACCGTTGGTATCGCCGCCCACGGTGTCATCCCTAAAATCAGTAAAATAGATTTCATTTCCAGTTGTGCCGGATGCATTCAAAGTTCCATCTACTAAGAACCTCACCCCTGGCTTGATCTTTACGACGACACCCGGATTTATGGTCAATGTTACTCCTGGTTTTACATAGGTATCTCCAGTTAATACATAAGGGAAAGGTGTATCCCATAAAGTATTATTGCTTATCTCTCCATCTAACACCCATATCCCTTCAACACCTGAATTGTTTGAAGCAATGCTTGTGCCCGCTGCTGTTGCACCAAGCCCAATGCTTCCTTTAGTATTGTCAGAAAAAGTATTACCCGAAATGTTGCTCGGTAATGCGCTTCCTTGAACATAAAGTCCGTACTGCCCGTTTCCACTAAAAGCATTATTCGTAATGGTAGGAGTACTGTTTTTAGTAAAGAGACCATTGTCCACATTATCGTGTAAGGTGCTATTGGAAATGCTCACAGTTCCGGTGGCATTTTCGATTCTAATTCCTCGAAGTAGACTATGAGCCAGTTCGCAATTGTCTATGTTGACATTACTACCTCCATTTATTGCAATCAGACTATCATTGCCCCAACCACCCCAACCGCCACCACCATACCTGACTACGCAGTGGCTTAAGTTAGCAGTGGCAGAACTATTATAGCCAAGCAGCATATAAGTCCAGCCGCCGGCAGCAGGACTTGAAGCATCGCCGTCACCGTTGGTATCGCCGCCCACGGTGTCATCCCTAAAATCAGTAAAATAGATTTCATTTCCAGTTGTGCCGGATGCATTCAAAGTTCCATCTACTAAAAACCTAACCCCTGGCTTGATTTTCACGATGACGCCGGGATTGATGGTCAATGTTGACCCTGGTTTTACATAGGTATCTCCGTCCATTACGTATTGATTATCTGCTGTCCAAGTTATATTTCCTTGAATTTCACCAGAAATCAGAACAATATTACTATCCGCATATGCAGTTATTGGTACCGACACAAACAACGATATCATCATTGCGGCTGTCAGCATCCATGAAATTGCTTTTTTACGCATGTTTCTCTCCTCCTTTATACTCACAGGTAATGTTGATATT
>CAZHAJ010000067.1:0-9812 GCA_964530215.1 uncultured Peptococcaceae bacterium
GCTGATTTTACGCTTTCCCAGAACTGCCGAAAAGCCTGATTTTTTCCCGTATTATTTCTACTGCTGCCTCTCTGGCAGGTCCCAATATTTTTCTGGGATCAATCTCTTTAGGGCTATTTGCCACAACTGTCCTGGCTGCCTCTACAAAAGCTTCCCGGATATTTGTGTCGATGTTTACTTTGCGGACTCCCAATTCAATGGCTTCAGAAATAGCCTCATCAGGAACTCCGGAGGAGCCATGAAGCACTATTGGTATTTTTACTAATGAACGAATCTTTTTCAATCTGTCAAAATCAAGCTTTGGCTCACCTTTGTACTGTCCGTGAGCGGTACCGATGGCAACTGCCAAGGACCCCACCTGGGTTTTCTCTACAAAATACTTGGCTTCTTCGGGATCGGTAAAGGTGGCTTCTTTTTCCGAAACCGTAATATCATCTTCAGTTCCTCCGATTTTACCAAGCTCCGCCTCCACCGAAAGTCCCAATGGATACGCACATTCCACAACCCTTTTGGTAAGAGCAATATTCTCTTCCAAAGGCAGTTTTGAACCATCTATCATAACAGAACTAAAGCCTGAGCGAATACACCACATGATTTGATCGAAACCTGTGCCATGGTCAAGGTGAAGAGCCACCGGGACTTTTACCGAACATGCGGCTTCCCTTGCCATAGCAACAATAAAGTTGATGCCTGCATATTTTATAGCACCCTGGCTGGCCTGCAAAATCACCGGGGATTTCTCGGCTTCAGCTGCTTGAACTATAGCCTGAACAATTTCCATATTATTGCAGTTAAATGCCCCGACACCGTAACCTCCGGCCTCAGCTTCCCTTAACAGATCATCCACTGGTACAAAAGACATTTTCTTAATTTGACCTCCCCTTATTTATGATTGCTTTTTTATTAATATTTAAAACCTATGACTTTACGGTTTATTTTTTCTGCCCCTATCCGGTGCATTATTGGGGTTCCCTGTCCTGGACAAGCTATCCAAGCATTCAAACCCATTTTTTATAAGCTGGATTTCTTCCAGTTTCTGAATAACGTGCAAATCATCTTCATTTTCAGCATAAATAATATTTACACTGTCACATTTACTGCAATACAGCTCCACTCTGTCAGGGAAAATATCAACTCCGATCTGATAGTTACCGCATTGGCAAAACAGATTGCCTTTCTCAGATATATCTTGCAAACAGTGCAGAACTTCATGCATTATGGAGCTGCTGTGGAAATAATTATCCTTACCAAATTCATCCACCAGGGTCTCCAATTCCCTTTCCCGTCCTCTGATTACTTGCTTTACTGCATCTTCCATTCCGAAACAGCCCAACTCCAATCCTGTTTCTGAGCAGTAAAAATCAACAGTCCCGGCAGGAGACCAAATTCTTTTACCCGAAAGATTATGATGGTGATATCCACCACAATAGGCACAAGCAAATCTCATCCGATACTGAGACTTATCTTGGGTGCTTACAGTAAAAATGTCTGCCCCACAAGAACACTTTACATCCAGGGAATCTCCTTTAGCAATGGCAAATCTGCAAACTTTTTGGTACTCAAGCTTGCCGCATTCCGGACAACGCATGGCCAGTATTATTTCAGTATTGATAGGCATTAGGTACACCTCCCTGATGGACAACCTTAAGCCTTTAAAATAAACTTCGCCATATATTAATAAAATCCTCTAATGGGCTGCCACTTACCTTTAGCACATATAATACACCGATAGTTATACCTTATTTTGCCCGGAAACAACCAGGAACTCCCTTACCAGCTTCCTAATTTCCAAAATATCAAAAGGTTTTACTATATACTCTTTAACCCCCAAAACCCTGGCTTCTTCCAGCATTTCTGTGTCACCACAAGCTGACATTATTATTACTGCTATATCGGGCTGAGTTTTTCTCAACTCTTTAAGGGTTTCGATACCATTAAGAAGCGGCATTTTTAAATCCAATATAATCAAATTGGGCAGCTTTTGGGAGATCATTGCCAGAGCAGCCTTGCCTCCGTCAGCCAATCTCACGCTATACCCTTCCCCTGCAAAGGTTTCATAAAGCAGGCTTCGCACCCCTGTCTGGTCATCTACTATCAGTAAGTCCGGTTTTTTACCCACCCGCTCACCCCCTGCATCGAAATACCCCTCTAGAAGCTTCCATTCAACATCTTACAGACCTAATCCCCCCATCTTCTGCAAAAACATGATAATCGGCATTAAAACAGCACTCACAGCGATCAACAACAACACTGCCAGTACCACCACCGCTGCAATGGGTATAAAAACAACTGCCAAAGATTTACCACCTTCAAGATGCTGGGTTTCTCTAAAACCTATAACCAGCAATATAATGAACCAAATCCAAGTAACCAGCATCAATATGCCTGCCAAAAGATAGGTCCACCAATGATTACCGATCAGGATTAACAAAAGCTGTATCGGCGCCAAAAGCATAGCGGGAACTGAAGCCAATCCTGTAGCGGACAAAGCGCCAACGGCTTTCCCGCTGCCTCCCAGCAATTCTGAAATAAAAAAAAGAATGCCGCTATATATAAACCACTTCACATAACTAAAAATAAAACCGCCAAAAGCAACCCCAAACAAAACAGCCTTAGCCAAACTTACCGTGCCGGGAAGGCCTGATATCATGTGCCCGTCTGAATATATTCCCCCCAGCACAAAAAAAAGCATAGATAATATCTGAGCGATAGAAAAAATAAGCAGTGTTTTCAGGATAGGAGGTTTTTCTGCCAGTCCTCGGAAAGTTATGGCCGGTTCAAAGATAACCCCATATATTAAATCAAAAAACCCCTCATATTTATTTTTCTCCTCATCAGACGAAATCCCGGAAGGCTCACTCTCATATATAGTCACTTCTGTTCCCTCCCCTGTCATTATTTAGAAACAAATCACTGCACAGACCCAATGGCGGGACATAAAAGCAATACACCAGGAACATTTTGCTGGGCTAAGTCGCCGCCAAAGGCTTTATCAATAAAAGAAACCCCTTCGATTTCCCTAAAAATTTGTTCCCAAGGGCTTTTTTTACTGAGATTCAACACAGGAGGCTCTTTGCCCAAACCGGAGAGTTCTCCGGCTATATTTATGGCATCATAATAATTGCCCAAATTATCAACCAGTCCCACATCTAAAGCTTGCCGACCGGTCAATACCCGCCCGTTTAATTGATAAATAACCTGGGGATCCAAATTGCGGTTTTGAGCTACAACATCCACAAACTGCCGGAACGTATCATCCACCATGGATTGAAATATTTTTACCTCATCCTCTGATATAGGTCTTTCCGGAGAACCCATATCCTTGTATGTCCCGCTTTTAAAGGTATTGCCCTCTATACCCAGTTTATTGTACAGCCCCTGATAGTTTATTGTTTGAATGATAACTCCTATACTACCAGTCATCGTTCCGGGATTGGCTACTATTTTATCGGAAAAAGCTGCAACCCAATAGCCTCCGGATGCCGCCATATCACCCATAGAAGTAACCACTTTAATCCCTTTGCTTTTAAGCCTCACAATCTCTTGGGATATTTCCTGAGCTGCCGCTGCTGACCCTCCCGGACTGTTGATATGTAATACCACTGCTTTAATATTCGGGTTTTCGGCAGCTTTCCTGAGGTCTGCCATTACCGCTTGGGAACCTGCACTCCCAGCTCCGAATATTGCTGAAGAGCTCCCTACAATGGCACCGTTTATTTCGATTACCCCCACTGCTGCTGCATTGGCATTATTATCCCCGACACGTCCGCCGCCCCCAATATTTCTGGCGATACTTACGGATATTAAAGCAAACACCAAAGTAAATAGTGATATTCCCAATACAACTGCACCTATCAATGAACGTTTTTTCATTTTCACCAACCCCTTAGCTTTAAATTCATCCTAGTATTTGTTTTTTCGCATATCACAATGCAAAAAAGACCTAACGGCAATGCTGTCAGGTCAATCAGTTATTGTTAGTATATATCTATATTATTTTTTCCCATAATTAATGGCTGCTCCGATAAAATCTTTAAAAAGAGGATGTGGTCTGTTTGGCCTGGATTTAAACTCCGGATGGAATTGAGTAGCCAAGAACCAAGGATGTTCCGACAACTCAACAATCTCCACTAAGGAGCCGTCAGGTAATGTACCGCTGACTATCATCCCGCTTTCTTTTATTTTCATACGGTGTTCATTGTTTAATTCATAACGATGCCGATGCCTTTCATAAATCTCATCCTGCCCGTAGGCTTTATAGGCCAAGGTGTTTGGAGATAATTTGCAGGGATATTGCCCCAATCTCATGGTTCCACCCATTTCCTCCAAACATTTTTGTTCCGGCAGAAGATCAATTACCGGATAACAGGTTTCTTCGTTGAATTCAGAACTGTTGGCATCATGCCAACCGATTACGTTACGGCAATACTCCACCACTGCCAGTTGCATTCCCAGGCAAATCCCGAAAAAGGGAACGGTATTTAACCTGGAATAGTTAATTGCCCGTATTTTACCCTCTATTCCACGATCACCAAATCCCCCCGGAACCAAAATACCGTCTACTTCCTTTAAGTATTTTGCCGGATCACCTTTTTCCAAGTCCTCGGAATTAATCCATTTGATGTCCACCACCACACCATGATAAAGACCGGCATGGCGCAAGGCCTCTGCAACACTGAGATAGGCATCAGGCAGCGATACATATTTGCCCACAATACCTATAACCACCTTGCCGTTAAGATTTTTCATTCGCTCAACCATGTTCTGCCAGTCGGCAAGATCAGGTTCGCCACATTTAATTCCCAACCTTTGAACAACAATTTTAGCCAAACCCTCCTCCTCCAACATCAAGGGAACTTCATAGATGGAGGGTGCGTCAATTTCCTGAATAACAGCATCTTTATCGGTATCACAAAATAGAGCTAATTTTTCTTTAACTTCATTGGAAAAACGCTTTTCTGTACGACAAACTAAGATATCCGGTTGAATACCGATACTGCGAAGTTCCTTTACACTGTGCTGGGTTGGTTTGGTCTTGACCTCATTGGCTACTTTTAAATATGGAACAAGGGTCACATGTATATACATTACATTTTCCCGGCCCCAATCGGTCTTCAGTTGCCTAATGGCCTCCAGAAAGGGCAAAGATTCAATATCACCTACAGTCCCACCTATTTCGGTGATTACCACATCGACATTTTCTTCGCTGGCCTGTCGGACAATACTGTTTTTAATTTCATTTGTAATGTGCGGAATTACTTGAACAGTGGCACCGAGATAATCACCCCTGCGCTCCTTAGTGATTACAGACCAGTAAATACCTCCTGAGGTTATATTACTGTTACGGCTGGAGTTTACATCGGTGAATCTCTCATAATGCCCTAAATCAAGATCGGTCTCGGCTCCATCTTCTGTTACAAATACCTCTCCGTGCTGGTAAGGACTCATGGTGCCGGGGTCTACATTAATAGTAGGATCAAGTTTTTGTATTGCTACAGTCACTACCCGGCTTTTTAACAGTCGGCCCAGTGAAGCAGCAGTGATACCTTTACCCAGAGAGGAAACCACTCCTCCTGTGACAAATATAAACTTGGCCATGAAAGCCTCCTAAAACTGTAAAATATTATAATAAATCACTCCACTATTCTAACCACCATACAGATATGTGTCAATTGGAAGGTGCCGGATTTTACTTTCCCCCGATACCCAAATTAACCGCCAGCATATATCCCAAGAAAAGTCCCACAATGCCGGCAACCCCTGCCACCGTTGCTGGAGCCGGGACAGGAAGCTTAATGACAGCAAATACTATTCCCACAATTAATCCTGTCCCCAAAGACAATATCACTTCTTTCATAAAATCAACTCCTTAAAAAAGCCCTTGTTAGCTAGTGGCTGATCGCTGGCTGCTGGTAGCTAATAGCTGATATTTCCCCTGGCTGACATCCTGACATTTTAACGACAAAACATCACATTCTTTCCGGGGCAGACAACCCCAGCAATTTAAGACCGTTGGCGATAACCAGTCGGGTTGCCGCCACCAGTACCAAACGGGCATCAGTAAGTTGGGCGCTGTCACAAATAATCCGATGGGCATTGTAAAAGCTGTGCAAAAATCCGGCTAACTCATGTAGATAACGGGCGATGCGGTGGGGAGCCATATCCCTGGCGGCATTTGCCACTTCACCGGGAAAGTCCGCCAGCTTCTGAATTAGTAAAATTTCTTGTTCTTCGGTAAGCACCGATAGATCTGTTTTTTCCGGCTCGGGAACAGTGCCCTGCAGATCATTTAGCTGTTTCAAAACACTGCAAATCCTGGCATGGGCATATTGAATGTAGTAAACGGGATTATCGTTGCCGGTGGATCTGGCCAGATCCAAATCAAAATCTAGATGACTGTCCGGACTGCGCATTACAAAGAAATATCTGGCGGCGTCCCTGCCGACCTCCTCCACTAGTTCCTCGAGGGTAACAACCTGACCCGTTCTCTTGCTCATCCTCACTATCTCTCCGCCACGGTATAGCCTTACCAGCTGCATCAAAATGACCTGCAAAGCGTCAGGATCAAACCCCACTGCTTCCAGGGCAGCTTTCATTCTTGCCACATGACCATGATGGTCCGCTCCCCATATGTTTATAACCTTGTTATAGCCTTGCTCCAACTTATACATATGATATGCTATGTCTGCGGCAAAATAAGTGGGTATGCCATTTCCCCTTACCAAAACCTCATCCTTTTCCAAACCAAAAGATGTAGCTTTAAACCAAAGAGCTTGGTCTGACTCATAAAGATATCCCTTCTGCCCAAGAAAATCCAAGGTTTTCTGAACGGCTCCGGAGTGATGCAATTCCTTCTCTGAAAACCAAAGGTCATAAGTCACGCCGAAATCATCTAAGGTCTTTTTAATTCCCTTGATCTTTTCCTCCAGAGCATAGTCCACCATTATCTGACGTCTTTCGTCAGTGGATGAATCAAGGTACCGGTCCCCGTATTTTTCGATAAAGCCCCTCATGGTCTGGGTGATATCTTCACCATGATAGCCTTCCTCAGGCATCTCGGCTTGCTGTCCCAGCAGCTGAAGATACCTGGCTTCCAGCGAAACGGCAAAATTTTCTATTTGGTTTCCCGCATCATTTATATAATACTCCCTGGACACAGCAAAACCGGCAAAACTTAACAGTTGTGCCAAACTATCCCCCAAGGCTGCGCCCCTTGCATTTCCCATATGTAAAAGGCCTGTAGGGTTGGCGCTGACAAATTCCACCTGAACCCTTTTACCTTCTCCTATTTCCACTCGTCCATAATTACTACCTTTCTGAAGAATCAAAGGCAGCTCCCCATGAGCCCAATCCTTTTTAAGATAAAAATTAATAAAACCGGGTCCGGCCACCTCAACCCTTTCAATACATGTTAGCCCTAAATCCATTTCATTGAATAGTATTTGGGCTATCTTTTTAGGAGCATTTCTTGCTGGCTTTGCCAGCATCATGGCAATGTTGGTAGCAAAATCCCCATGACCTTTTTCGTTGGGAGTTTCGATAATATATTCAGGCATTTCAATCTTTGGCAAAAAGCCTTTCCCGCATGCCGAGTCTAAAGCTCCTGCCAGTACAGACCTAATGGTGTCTTGAGTTTTTACAACCGCTCCATAGTTTACAGTCATTATTAAATCAAAAGCCCCCTCGATAACTATTCCTGTCAACAATATGTTTTTTTGAATAATCTATATTTCTTTTATTGTAATGCTTAATTTATTATAGCCAAGTTTTTCACTGTCCACATGAATATCATATTCCAGATTGATAAATCCGCCGGAATCATCCAAAACAACTTCCACCTTATGGGGTAATACCTGAATATACATAGATCCCACAGTTGTCATATAGACACCTTGGTAAAGCATGTTTTTTTCAAATACCTGCCTAAACTCCAAGGTCCCCATTCTGTTTAAAACAACCCTACCTGCCTCCGCTTTAATGGAGGTAGTGGTTCCTTCCATCCCGGTAATCTCTGATTCTTTATATAAAATATAATATAAATTGTTCTTTTGATGATAGCTTCCCTTGGTTACCAGGGTAATGGTATCCTGTTCCCCGTCCCGGTACTGCTGGGTACCGACAATTGTTACCAACACGTCTTTCCCCATACCAACACCCCCAAAAACCATAAAGCTTATATACCAGTATAGTATACTCTTTTTAGCTCCGAACAAAAATAGTCTTGTGGCTATTTCTATAAAAGAGCAAAGCCGCAGCTTAAGTAAGTGCATGAATGCACTTTCGCAGGCGATTGCTGGTCCGTTAGTGACAAGATTTTTAAGCCCGTTCACCCAAAGTAACTTTGTTCAAACTGAAATCCGCACCCTTACCTATGCGAAGATTCACTAGCTTAATATATAAGCGGTGGCTGACCACATAGTCAACCACCGCTGCTACTAATTTACTCTCCATTTTTGGGGTCTACCCAAGGGCCATTTCTTAAAATTCTGGATTCTGGATTCTGACTTCTGTATTCCCTTGTATTCCCCTGAATTTCTACATCAATCACAGTTCGGTACTATTTACTCTCCATTGGTTATTTTGCCATACCCATATCATAGCCTGCTTGAAATGCTTTTTTATTTACCTCAATAAACTTAGCCGGGACTATAGTCTCCAACGCATCAATCCAGCTGTCCTTTGGGAAATGCAGCAAGGATGCCAGCACACCAACCAAAACTACGTTTGCCGCTTTGGTATTCCCACAATCCTTCGCAATATTTAAGGCATCCAAAACGATGATATCGCTAACCTTAGACTTTAGATACTGAGTTATATTTTGGGGATAAGAAGCCAATCCCGCCAAAACAGGAACAGGATATATCGCTTGATTATTGACTATCAACGATCCCCCCGGTTTGACATAATTAAACCATCGCAGTGCCTCCAGCTTTTCAAAGGCCAAAACTATGTCGGCTTCCCCCTTCTCAATAATGGGAGAATAAACCTTTTCCCCCATTCTTACCTGAGTTACCACACTGCCGCCTCTCTGGGCCATACCATGAATCTCGGAGACTTTAATGTCATATCCCGAAACCTGTCCCACATAAGCAAGGATCCTACTGGCCAAAATAGTTCCCTGACCTCCAACCCCCACCAATAAAATGTCCATGGGCTTAAGCATCGGCAACGCCTCCTTCCCTTAATGCACCAAACTTGCAGACCTGTACGCAAAGATTACAGCCGGTACATGATACGGGGTCAACTGAGCAGAGCTTATCGGTAACAGAAATTGAGGGACAGCTAAGTTTTAAGCAAGCCTTGCAGCCGGTACATAACTCCTCATCAACAGTAACCGGGAAGCTAGGCTGTCTGTCAATCAACACACACGGCCTGCGAGCAATAATAACCGATGGTTCCTGAGCTGACAATTCTTCTTTTATTGTCTGCTCCAGCAATGAAAGGTTAAGGGGGTCTAACACTTTCACCCTACCGATACCCAAAGCCTTGACCAGCCCCTCGAGATCCACTAAAGGAGCATCTTTTCCCATTAAGGTTTTACCTGTTGCAGGGTGGTGCTGATGACCTGTCATGGCTGTAATTTCGTTGTCCACAATAATGACGGTGGCATTTCCGTTATTATATACAACATTCAACAAACTGGTTATGCCGGAGTGCAAAAAGGTTGAATCCCCGATAACCGCTACTGTTTTTTCCCCTAATGCGGATACTGCCTTGTCAATACCGTGAGCCATGCTGACACTTGCCCCCATGCAAACACAACTGTCCATTCCGTCTATAGGAGGCAGTCCGCCCAAGGTATAACATCCGAT
>CAZHAJ010000068.1:0-9755 GCA_964530215.1 uncultured Peptococcaceae bacterium
AACTGTTTGAGATGCAGGATATGGTGAGACAATGCCTGAAAGACGTGAGAAAGATCATTTTCGATCTTAGACCCATGGTTCTTGATGACCTAGGCTTGGTTCCCGCAGTGAAACGCTACATAGAGGAATTCAAAGAAAACTGCTCCACCGAAGTTGAGCTGTTGGTAATCGGTGAATCAAAAAGATTGCCTACTGCTATAGAAGTAGCTGTTTTTAGAGTTATACAAGAATCCCTAAACAATATCCGGAAACATGCAAAAGCCCAAAATGCCATGATCAAGATTGAAGTTACCGAGAATAGAATCAATGTAGTGATAAAAGACGATGGCGTAGGCTTTAATTTTGAACACACAATAAACAACAGAGAACGTGAAGACTTCGGATTATTAGGTATGCGGGAAAGAATACAAATCTTGGACGGAAGTATTAACTTTAACACTTCCCCGGGACTAGGCACAACAATAACTATTTCATTAAAATACCGGGATTGATTTTTTTCCGATAAAGAGGTGGAGAAATGACTCAGGCGGGTAATCAGATAAAAATAATTATTGCAGATGATCATATGCTTGTACGGGAAGGTATTATTAAAATACTTTCTCTAGAAGAGGACATCACTGTTATTGGTGAAGCAAAAGACGGGAAACAGGCAGTTGAGCTGGCAATGGAAAAGGATTTTGATGTTGCTTTGTTAGATGTTAATATGCCATACTTTGACGGTATTCAGGCGTGTAAAAGAATCAAAGAATTAAAACCTCAGGTGGGAGTGATCGCCCTAACAATTCACGAGCAGTCCGAATATTTAATAGAATTCATAAAGGCAGGAGCTACAGCTTATCTTCTGAAAGATGTCAGCTCAGGCCAACTGGTGGAAACTATCAGAGGTGTTTATCAAGGACAATCCTTTATACCTAATCGTCTGGTCTCAACAATATTTGAAGAAATAAATCGGCTCTCGTGTAAAAAATGTGATCCAAATATTAATGAGCTTACCCCCAGAGAAATTGAGGTTCTTCAATTAGTTGCCCAAGGTGAAGGCAATAAAAAAATTGCAGAGAAATTATTTATCAGTGAAAAAACTGTGAAGAATCATTTGTACCACATATTTCAAAAATTAGATGTTGAAGATCGAACCCAAGCTGCACTTTATGCAATTAAAAATAATCTCACAGATATCTGACCTGATAACTTAATTAAGTTACTTTGCCTAGAGTTTTTAACTTATAAGCAATGAAGCTTACTTTACATTACCTCTAGAGATTAACCCCTAAAAGACTTGCTAAGTCTTTTAGGGGTTAATCTCTTTTGCATTAGGGACTATAGTCCCACTAATTATGAGTCCACTTATTTTATTAAAATAAGTAATTGGTATGATGTAAATATTTATCCGATAACTTAAAATAAAGCAAAACCTTATGAGGGGGGTCTAGTTATGGATATCTTAAAAAACCTTTGGAAAGATGAAAGTGGTCAGGGAATGGCAGAGTATGGGTTAATTCTCGCTTTGGTAGCAGTGGTATGTATTGTGGCATTCCAGACCTTAGGAAAAGGGGTTAACGACAAAATCGGTGAGGTAAACGCAGAGCTGGGACCAGCTGGAGCAGATCCTGTGGAATAACAAAGTCCACTAACTTCCTTATTCTTCTATACCGAAACCAAATAATACAACTGAATATGCCCTACTTATCCCAAGTAGGGCATATTCAGTAAAAGGAAGTATTTCATGTTTAAGATTGAAATCAGTCATTATTTGCTTTTTCTGTTGATTTTAGTATGTATATATACAGATCTTAAAAGCAGGCGGATATATAACCTTGTTTTAGTACCATTCCTGATTATGGGGTTATTTGCTGCTTTTCTAACCGAAAGTTGGCCCGGAATGATTGACGGCTTGAAGGGTTTTGCTATCGGTCTGCTTATTTTATTGATTCCCTTTTTAAAAGGTGGCTTAGGAGGCGGCGACGTTAAGCTACTTGCAGTGATCGGTTCGATAATGGGCTCATCCTTTGTGATCAATACCTTTGTTTTCGGCGCACTAGCAGGAGGCATAATGGCCATAGTTCAGTTGGTTCTACACCGCCGTCTATTCTCAACACTAAAAAGTTTATTCTGGAAAACCATCGGCAAAATAATGGGTTACAGTTCATATATAACCCAAAGCACCGAAACAGAGGCAAAACCGCTTTTTCTTCCCTACAGTCTGGCCATCGGCTCCGGAGCAGCCACCTCCTATCTCTTAGTTACAGGATTTTTGGGGTGATCGTTTATGGTTATTTTAGATCTTAAAAAGAATCAGAAGGGACAATCACTGGTGGAGCTTGCTTTAATACTCCCCATATTGCTTATCCTGTTTATGGGTATAGTCGAGTTTGGCAGAATATTTCATAACTATCTGATTATAACCAATGCTTCCCGGGAAGGTGCGAGATTTGCCATTGTAGGTAAAAGCGATATAGAGATTAGCAACAGGGTACTTTCAGTTTCACCTTCATTAAATAATGCAAATCTTGGTACAAGTATAATCCCGGCAGAAGGGGAAAGGAAAACGGGGACTTTGACAACTGTAGAGGTAAACTATAGTTTACCCCTTATCTTCCCTCTTTTTGATGTTTTTGCACCCAATCCATTGCCTTTAACATCTAAAACTACTATGCAGATTGAATAAAAAAAGGGTGATATCGTGAAAAAATTATTTGAGACACTCTTAAATAACGAACGGGGCTTTGCTCTTGTTATTGTCAGTATAGGAATGGTCTCTCTTTTAGGGATGATGGCACTTGTATCTGATTTCGGTCGTATTGCACTAACCAGACAACGACTGGTTAATGCAGTGGATAGCGGAGCTTTAGCAGGTTCGTTGGAATTTAGCCGACATCAGGACCCGTTAGCGGGAGAAACATACGCATCTCAAAAAGCAATGGAATTGACAGTAATTAATGGTGCTCCCCTTACCGGAGTGTCAGTAAATGTATCTAACGGTCACCTAACTGTTGAAGCAACCCAAAAAGTTGAAATGATTTTTTCACGTCTGTTTGATATTCAGAGCAGAAATGTCCGAGCTCGTGCCACTGCAGTAGTGGGTGCCTTGAGTTCTTGCACAGGTATAGCTCCCCTGTCCATCAGAGAACAGCCTCTAGACTTTGGACAGTTGGCTACTCTCAAATTCGGTTCCCCCGACTCACCGGGAAATTTCGGGGCTCTAGCCTTAGCAGGCAAAGGAGCCAGTAATTATAAAAATAATTTGATCAATGGTTTTTCCCAAGAAGTACATATCGGTGACGAACTGAACACCGAACCCGGAAACATGTCCGGACCCACTGACGGTATAGACCAAAGATTAGCCAGGTGTAATGACGGATGCACTTTTGATAACTTTAGGCCTGATTGTCCCCGGATATTGGTGATTCCAATGTACGACAATGATATTTCTGGAAGAGACCAAATAATTGTAACAGGTTTTGCAGCGTTTTTTGTAGACAGAGCAATAGGCTCCACCGATGAAATAAAAGGGTATTTTGTTCGTATGGCTTCAGAAGGTAATATAGATACCTCAAAGCCGGCTAATGCCCTGTACGGTGCAAAATTAATCGAATAATAACTATGGAGATGACAAGTATGAAAAACAAAATTATAATGCTTATTTTTGCAGTTTTTTTTGGATTATCAGCAGCATTTGGCGTTTATTACTATATTCAAAAACTGGAGTCCACCTATACGTCGTCTGAAAATTTTGTGTCGGTAGCCGTTGCAAACCAAAAGATATCCTCAAGGCAGGTTATAACCGATCAGATGGTCAGCTATATCAAAATACCATCTAATTATGTAAACAGAGATGTGTTGGGGAAACCCCATGACATAGTGGGAAAAATAACCCGCACTGATATATATCCCGGGGAACAAATACTTAAAAGCAAATTGATAGAATACGGGGATGTTCAGGAAGGACTTTCAATGATAGTTGAAAATGGACGAAGAGCTATGACTATAGCGGTAAGCGATGTCACTGGCTTGGCAGGCATGATTAAACCCGGGGACCGTGTTGACATTTTAGGCACAATGAAAGTGGATAACAACGATATTACCTCAACACTTGTTCAGGATATTAAGGTGTTGGCTGTGAACAGAGTCCTAAGTCAACAAAAAGAAGCTCAGCCCGTTGGCACAGTCACCCTGTCGGTGAATCCTTTTGAAGCTCAACATATTGCGTTGGGAGCTGAAAAAGGCACTTTACAGCTTCTGCTCCGCACCCCTTCCGATAGTCAAAAAGTGGTGTTGCCTTCTACCGGCTCCGGTGATCTTATTAGATAAATGTCAGGAGGTATGCTCTAATGAACAAAATACCTGTAATGATTGTTGACGATATTGCAGCTACCAGAGAAGATATAAAACGTCTTCTATACTTTGAAGAAGATATCATCGTTGTGGGAGAAGCTCAAGACGGCGATGAAGCTGTAGATATGGTACAAACCGTTAACCCGGAAGTAATCCTCATGGATATTAATATGCCACGTATGGATGGAATAAAGGCATCAGAGATTATTACCGAAATAAACCCTAATTTATCCATTGTAATAATTTCTATTCAAAGCGAAAAAGAATACCTCAGAAAAGCAATGTCGGCAGGTGCCAGGGATTACCTGGTTAAGCCCTTTAGCGGTGAGGAGCTGGCCCAAACAATACGAAGGGCTGCCGGATTTTCAAAAAAAAGACACCTTAATCTGGTGGGCGGAAAAAATTCATCCCTTAACATTCGAAAAAAGGGAAAAATTATTTCTTTGTTTTCAACCAAAGGCGGAGTGGGTAAAACAACTATAGCCTGCAATCTGGCTGTTAGTTTGGCCCAGGATACCGGAACCAAACTAGCCTTAATAGATATCGATCTGCACGGCGGAGATGTTTCTGTCTTATTAAATATTCCAGCCAAAGGTGGTTTAGATGAAATTGTACAAGAGGAAAACTACTCTGATCCTTCTATGCTGGAAACCTATCTAAATCCACACATGTCCGGGATCAGAGTTCTTACCGCTCCCTCGTCACCTGAAAAAGGAGACTTAATAACAGCAGTCCATACCGAAGAAATTATAAAAGCACTGCAAAGCAGCTATGATTATGTAGTGATTGATACATCTGCATCGCTTAATGATATAACCCTGAATTGCTTAGAGATATCGGATATGATACTGGTTATTGCAGATCAAGATCTTCCCACTTTGCGACACGCAAAAGTTAATCTTGAAGTCTTAGAAAAACTTGGCCTTTCAGAAAAGGCTAAACTAGTTATCAATCGATTCAGAAAAGATGCCACTAAGATACAGGAGTTAGAAAAACACATCAGTTGTAACTTATGGCACATGATACCCAACGATATAAATACTGTAACTGCATCAATTAATAAAGGAAAGCCATTTATATTGTCTAAATCATCGGCGGAAGTAAGTATATCCTTAAATAAAATGGCCTCACTCATCAACAATAGTTGCATAGTAACTGCTGCAAAAACAGAAATACCGCAGCAGGAATCATTAATCGGAAAAATACTGGGAAGCATGGGATAACAAATAGGCGATATATTGCTTAGTATTCCCAAAATACTTATGACCTATATTAGTCTTCCGACAGGAGGTAGTTAAGTTGTCATTATTAAGAAGACTGGAAAAAAAAGAAACACAAAATCCCAGTGAAATGTTTAAAAACACTGATAGTGAAATTCAAAATAATCAGCCGGTAATCCGGCAACCTAAAAAAGATCCGTACCAAAGCCTGAAAAATAACCTTCACAAAACGGTAATATCAGAACTGGCTCCGGATTTTAACAGTCAAGACGATAAAGAAACCGCAGATAAAATATCTGCTTTAGTCAATGAGCATATTGCTAATGAACATTTGCCACGTCATGAAAAACAGCGAATAATTATTGAAATTGTGGATGAGGCTATTGGCTTCGGCCCCATAACCCCTCTTCTAAAAGATCCGGAAATATCCGAGGTAATGGTAAACGGACCACATCAAGTTTATATTGAAAGGCAGGGAAAGCTAGAAAAGACAGATATCTGCTTTAGGGATGACAGTCATGTGCTGCATATTATCGAGAAAATTGTATCCCCCTTAGGCAGAAGGATAGATGAAAGTATGCCCATGGTAGATGCCAGACTGCCTGACGGCTCCAGAGTTAACGCAATTATACCGCCTTTGGCTCTTTCAGGTCCAACTGTTACAATAAGAAAGTTTTCCAATGAACCTTTGGAGATTTCTGATCTTATATCATATGATACCTTAAATGAACCCATGGCAAGACTTATAGATGCATGTGTTCAGTCAAAGCTTAATATTGTAGTTTCCGGAGGCACCGGTAGTGGTAAGACAACTACCTTGAACGTACTTTCCTCTTTCATTCCCGACAATGAACGGATTGTCACGATAGAGGACGCTGCCGAACTACAGCTTCACCAAAATCATGTGGTTACCTTGGAAAGCAGGCCTCCCAATCTTGAGGGCAAAGGTTCCATTTCCATCCGGGATTTGGTAAGAAACTCTTTGAGAATGCGGCCTGATCGTATTATAGTAGGTGAGGTTCGGGGTGGTGAAGCCTTGGACATGCTGCAGGCCATGAATACAGGCCATGACGGATCCCTCACCACCGGTCACGCTAACTCCCCCAGAGATATGTTGTCAAGGCTGGAAACCATGGTTCTAATGGCTGGAATGGACTTACCTGTAAGGGCAATTCGAGAACAGATCGCATCTGCCGTCGATTTGATTATCCAGCAAAACCGCCTGAGAGACGGTTCCAGAAAGATAACCCACATTGCTGAAATACACGGCATGGAAGGTGACATTATTGTAATGCAAGATATCTTTGTCTATAAGCAACATGGCATGTCCGAAAACGGCAAGATACTGGGAAATTTTCAATCTACGGGTATCAGACCGAAAATCTATAATAGACTGGAAGAATCCGGTATTGACTTATCTTCCTTTGATGGAGGGTTCTCATATGGCAATTGACTACCTAACTCTCCTTTTATTATTTGTGTTTTTCTCTGCCATCCTATTATTCACAGCGTTACACCGAGTTTTTTTTCGCAAAACATTGCTGATTGATCGCCTGGCAAAAATAGACACTATAGAATCTCAAAAAGAGAAAAAAGCCGAGTCTCATTCTGCAAAATATTTTAAACTCTTATCCTCTGTTTCAAAAGCAGCGGTAAAAATAAATCTGTTTAGAAAAATTGCCAAAAGCGCGGACAGAAATCTTACTGCGGCTGATATACCACTAAAAAGTGAAGAATATGTTTTATTAACCATAATGATTTCTACACTTGCAGGTATAGCAGCAATATTTGCATCAAACAAAATCCTACCAGGCTTACTTGTAATGGTGCTGATAATATCGTCGGCACATATTTGGCTGAAGGTAGCAATAGCAAAAAGACTTGCAAAATTTAATGCGCAAATAGGAGATGCTCTAGTCATAATATCCAACTCCATTCGCTCAGGTTTTAGCTTTCTTCAGTCCATGGACATGGTGAGAAAAGAACTACCCTCCCCCATATCCAAAGAATTCGGATATGCCTTCCAGGAAATGAGTCTTGGAATATCCACTGAAGAGGCCCTAACCAACCTAAATGCCAGGCTTAACAGTGAAGATTTGGATCTATTAATAACAGCTGTTTTAATCCAACGACAGGTGGGGGGAAACCTGGCTGAAATTTTGGATAACATTGCCGTCACCATAAGAGAACGGGTGCGAATTAAAGGAGAAATAAAGACATTAACAGCCCAGGGAAAAATCTCAGGTATTATCATTGGAATTCTTCCTATTATATTGGGAATTGCATTATCACTCATTTCTCCTGATTATCTTAAGGTGCTGATTACCGATCCTATTGGCAGAGCTATGCTACTAACAGCTGTTTCCATGGAAATAGTGGGAATATTACTGATTAAAAAAATTATCAGTATCGAGGTCTAACGAGGTGAAATCATGATCCTAAATTTTGATACAACCCATATAATTATAACTTTTGTATTTTTCTGCTCACTCTTTACCTTTCTCTTTATAATCAGTATTTTTACCGAAAGCAGACTGGAAATGTCAAAAAGAATGGTATCGGTAATGGGAAAACCCCAAAAGAATACCGCCAGAGATAAGGAATTAAGTGAGCCCCTGGCAAACAGAATTTTAAAGCCTATGGGGAAACGACTGGTTAATATTACATCCAATATACTTCCATCCGAAAAGGAAGCACGAATATCAAAAAAGATCACTATGTCCGGCAGAGCAAAAAAAATCACCCCAAGGGAATTTATAGCCCTGAAATTTTCTTTGGCAGTTATAAGTTCAATTGCGGCATTATTGCTGGGGACTTTTGTTAGTTTTATTTATGATAACTTGATGCTTATATTTTTGGCAGCAGCCATAATGGGTTGGGTATTTCCCGATTTGTATCTCCACAAAAAAATTATAGACCGAAAAAACGAGATTGTAAAAGCTATGCCAGACGTCTTGGATTTAATTACTGTTAGTATGGAAGCCGGAATGGGATTTGACGGTGCCATCTTTAAGGTGGCTGAAAAAAGTAAAGGACCTTTGGCTGATGAACTGTCAATAATGCTTCAGGAATGCAAAATGGGAAAAAAAAGAAGCGAATCCCTTAGAGATATGGCTTTTCGTGCAGATGTCGATGATTTAACCACCTTCACCGGTTCTGTAATCATGGCTGAACAGTTGGGACTCAGCCTGGGTCAAGTCCTGCGTCTGCAATCAGAACAGGTTCGTCAAAAAAGGAGACAAAGAGCTGAAGAAAAAGCCATGAAAGCACCGGTTAAAATGCTGATACCGATGGTTGTTTGCATATTCCCAACTATTTTTGTAATTCTCCTGGGTCCGGCAGTAATTAGCCTCTATCAAACCTTTGCATCTTAATTGTCTATCCAAACAATTATTACGGAGGTATTGCTATGACAAAAAAAAGTTCGATAACAAATCGGATTAGCTTATATTTAACTTTGCTGTTGGTGTTCTTAATGATTTCCATTGGATTTATCAGCTATAACACAAATCAAACATCTCTGAAAGAAGAAATTATTGATAAAGGATGGTTTTTGGCTCAGTCTGGCAGCACTGTTGTTTCCCGCCATCTTTCTGTCCAGGAATCAAACATGGTCCAAAGTTTGATTTACAAAATGCAGTCCGCCGCAAATGACATTAACTATATAGCGGTAACAACAAAGGATGGTTCAATATTAGCCCACACCGATATTCGTCAACTGGGAAAAACTATTTTGTCGGAAAATGCTCTGTCTGACCAAAACACAATGAATTCATTTACATCCAGTGACGGAAAGACTGCAGGATACAAATTCACTTCCCCTATTTTGGATAACAACGGACAAAACATAGGTTATTTTCAGGTAGCTATAAATATGTCTAAATATAACAGCATATTACTGGGCTTATTACTTAATCTTGCCTTAACATCATTGGCTGCAGTTACTGCCGGATTTATGTTGTCCAGAACCATTACCAACCGATTGTTCTCCAATCCGTTAAAGGAGCTAACTGAAGCCACAGAGCATATTTCTTCGGGGGATTTTTCCCATCAAGTACCCGTTGAAAAAATGGATGAACTGGGGTTATTAGGTGTTGCCTTTAACACCATGGCCAGTCGCTTAGCAAACCTATTTATGTCGGTTAAAACAAGTATTAACGAGCTTACTAAAAACAGTGCAACAATACTTAATGAAAGTCAGGT
>CAZHAJ010000069.1:0-9713 GCA_964530215.1 uncultured Peptococcaceae bacterium
ATTCTGTGAGTGATGACGGACTTGTCTGGACCGTGAAATTAAAGAAAGATGTCCAGTTTTCTGATGGTGCAGCCCTTACAGCCGCAGATGTTGTATTTACCTTTGAAACTGCAGCCGAGAGCAGTTCTGTTGTGGACTTGAGCGCAATGGAGAGCGTTAAAGCCTTAGATGACTATACAGTGCAATTTAAGTTAAAAAATCCTCAGTCAACCTTTATAAATACACTGATTAACACCGGGATAGTCCCGAAACACGCATACAGTGATGATTACTCTCAAAAACCCATAGGCTCCGGACCCTTTAAGTTTGTTCAATGGGACAAAGGTCAACAGCTTATAGTTGAAGCAAACCCGTTATATTACGGAAATAAACCTTTCTTTAAGAAGATTACCTTTCTGTATTTAAGTGAAGAAGCTGCTTTTGCGGCTGCCCAATCCGGAACAGTTGATGTAGCAGGCATTGTTCCATCATATGCGGGACAAAGCGTATCCGGCATGCAGCTTGTACCTGTGGAAAGCATTGATAATCGAGGTATTATGTTCCCATATGTCAGACCCGGTGAGACAACAAAGGACGGCTATCCAGTGGGAAATGAGGTTACATCCGACGTATCAATCAGAAAGGCAATTAATATTGCTGTGGACAGACAGGAACTTGTGGATGGCATACTAAACGGACATGGCTCCCCTGCTTACTCGGTATGTGATAAAATGCCATGGTGGAATCCAGATACAGTTATTAAAGATGCAGATATACAAGGAGCTAAAGAGATACTGGCTGATGGCGGATGGAAGGACAGTGACGGAGACGGTATTTTAGAAAAAAATACCGTAAAAGCAGAATTTAATCTAATCTATCCTGCCAACGACCAGATCCGTCAATCCCTTGCCATTGCTGTAGCAGATAAAGTTAAACAGATTGGAATAAAGATAAATGTTGACGGAAAAAGCTGGGATGATATGGAAAAACTTATGCACTCCAACGCCGTTGTTTTCGGATGGGGAAGTCATGACCCTATCGAGATGTATAATTTGTACAGCGGACTGTATCGAGGAGTAGATTACTACAACCCCGGCTACTATATAAATGCAACTGTTGATGAGTACCTAAATAAAGCTATGTCTGCAGCCAATGAAACTAAGGCCAATGAATACTGGAAAAAGGCCCAATGGGACAGCAGCACAGGTTTTAGTGCCCTCGGAGATGCACCTTGGGCTTGGCTGGTTAATTTGAAACATTTATATCTGGTTCGGGAAGACCTTAACATAGGTAAACAAAAAATTCATCCCCACGGTCATGGTTGGCCTTTAACCGATAATATTGAAGAATGGCATTGGGATAGATAAGGAGTATCCATGCATGAGTGGAACGATATCGCTGTTAAAATCAACTTTATATAAAAGCATACGACTTCTTTCCCTTTTAATAGCTTTATGTTTTCTGTCTTTTGCTCTGGTGAGTCAATCCCCTATTGATCCTGTGCAAGCATATGTTGGAGCAGACATGATGAAGGTAAGCTCAGAACAGCGTGAAAGAATTGCTGAACATTGGGGGCTTGACAAGCCCCCAATGGAAAGATTTTATCTTTGGGGAAAATCTATATTAAGCGTTGATATGGGAACCTCTATGATTTATAGAGCACCTGTTATCAGTGTTATAAAGGAACGTTTTCTGGCTTCACTGGCTCTTATGGCGATTGCATGGACTATATCCGGTGTCCTAGGTTTTATTATGGGAATAACTGCAGCTATGAAACGTGGGAGCTGGGTTGATAGGTTCATTAAATGGTACAGTCTAACCTTGGCATCCACACCAACCTTTTGGCTTGGCCTGTTATTGCTTATCGTGTTTTCGGTATGGCTGGGATGGTTTCCGGTGGGAATGGGTGTCCCCGCCGGTGTACTGGCCGAAGAGGTTACCTTTTTAAGCAGAATCAGACACATCATTCTTCCCGCAATAACCTTAAGCATTATAGGTGTGGCAAATATTGCACTGCACACAAGAGAAAAACTGATTGACGTATTGGATAGTGATTATATCTTATTTGCCCGGGCAAAAGGTGAATATGGTTTTAAACTTGTCTGGCGGCACGGACTTCGTAACATTGCCCTGCCGGCGATAACCCTGCAGTTTGCCTCTTTAAGTGAACTTTTTGGAGGCTCTGTCCTTGCTGAACAGGTTTTCTCTTACCCGGGACTTGGTCAGGCTACGGTTCAGGCAGGACTTCGGGGTGATATCCCCCTTCTTCTTGGAATAGTTTTGTTTAGTGCTGTATTTATATTTACCGGAAATCTGATAGCGGACATCATGTATCGGCTGGTGGATCCAAGAATAAGGGAAGTGAATTAATTGAATCGCAGACAGAAAACCCTGGTTTTTATAGCTTTTTCATCAATGATTTTGATAGGAATTGTCCTTGCCGGCACTTTTTTGAGCATTGATAGAATAGCTACTAACTTTAACACAAAAAGTTTAGCGCCCTCCCTTTCCTACCCCTTTGGGACAGACTGGTTGGGACGTGATATGCTGACTCGTACCTTGAAAGGCTTATGCACCAGTATTTATATAGGTATCATAGCCTCCGCGATAAGCGTTACCATAGCTTTGATTTTAGGTCTTGGTGCTGCCACCCTTGGAAAAGCTGTGGACAGTGTAATAACCTGGATTATCGACCTTTTTCTTGGGATCCCCCATCTGCTGGCTTTAATACTTATAGCTTTCACTTTAGGGGGTGGCGCCAAAGGTGTTATTATCGGGGTGGCTCTGACCCACTGGACAAGTTTGGCACGGGTAGTCCGGGCTGAAGTTTTACAGCTTCGCAATGCCGAGTTTGTACAAATATCAAAACACATGGGGAAAAGTTCACTGTGGATTGCTTTAAACCACATCTTACCTCATCTGGTACCGCAGCTCCTTGTGGGTTTTGTTCTGCTTTTCCCCCATGCTATTCTTCACGAAGCTGCAGTTACTTTTTTGGGTTTCGGGATTTCTCCTCACAAACCCGCCATCGGCATTATTTTATCTGAATCAATGAAGTACCTGTCAACAGGTATGTGGTGGCTTGCATTTTTCCCGGGTCTTGCTTTATTGATTACTGTGCGGGCTTTTGACATTGTGGGTGAAAATTTCCGACTGCTTATAGACCCTCATAGTGCACATGAATAATAAACAGGAGGGCCTTAAAATTGCTGGAGATTAACAATCTTTCAATTTCATTTACACAATACCAGAGGGGTTTGAAGCAAAACACCTTGCAGGTTATCTCCGACTTAAGTATGTCCGTTAAGGAAGGGGAAATACTGGCGGTAATCGGTTCCAGCGGTTCAGGCAAGAGCTTGCTGGCCCACGCTATACTGGGGATCTTACCTAAAAATGCAATAACATCTGGATCAATATTATATAAAGGTGAAAAACTTACCCCCCAAATGCAAAAAAAACTGCGCGGTAAAGAGATTACTTTAATACCGCAATCTGTAAACTTTCTAAACCCCTTAATGCGTATCGGGGCACAGGTATACAGTCCTGACGACAGTAACTGGAAGGAAAAGCAAGAAAAAATATTTGCAAGGTATTCCCTGGACAGTAAGGTTGGCAGACTTTTTCCCTTTCAACTCTCCGGCGGGATGTTAAGACGTGTGCTTGTGGCTTCAGCTGTGGTGGGCGGGGCTAAGCTTATCATCGCTGATGAACCTACCCCCGGTCTCCACCCCGAAGTGCTTCAGGAAACACTTCTTCATTTAAGAGAACTTGCCGATGAAGGCTGTGCGGTAATACTAATCACCCATGACATAGGACCTGCCTTAGATATTGCAGATAACGTCGCCGTTTTGTATTCAGGTACCGTGGTAGAGATTGCACCGTCAAAAGACTTCACCGGCAATGGGGAGTTATTGGGTCATCCCTATGCCAAGGCACTCTGGTCTGCACTGCCACAAAATGGTTTCTTGCCCATTGCCAGTACACAGCCTTCATACAGCGAACAATTTACCGGATGTCTTTTTGAACCGCGATGTGCCATGAAAACCTCTGTTTGCATGAATAGTATACCGATAATGAGAGAACTTCGTTCTGGAAAGATAAGGTGTCACAATGCTACTTAGTGCAAAAAATATAAGCTTTAAATACCGTAAAGACCCCTGGATTATACGTAATTTTGACCTAGAGATAAACTCCGGCGAAGTGTTGGGTTTATCGGGGCCAAGCGGCTGTGGCAAAACCACTCTGGCAAAGATCTTGGCAGGCCATTGCTTGCCCGTTACCGGCAGTGTCAAAATAGACGGGAAAGACGTCTCTCAAAAAGGGTTTAACCCTGTTCAGCTAATCTTTCAACATCCTGAAAAAGCATTAAATCCCCGTTGGCGAATGGATAAAGCCCTAAAGGAAGGCTTTTCTCCTGATGATGATTTACTTGCTGCCTTGGGAATAGAAAAAGAGTGGCTGTACAGATGGCCCAATGAGTTATCCGGCGGAGAATTACAGAGATTTTGCATTGCCAGGGCATTATCTCCAAAAACCAAATTTCTCATTGCCGATGAAATGACCACCATGCTTGATGCCATAACCCAATCCCAGATTTGGAATGCTGTTTTGGATATAGCAAAGAAAAATAACATTGGCGTACTGGTGGTAAGCCATGACAATCACCTGCTTAATCACATATGTGATAAAGTGTTGTTGCCGGATACCTTTACATCGGCAGATACAAATTAACTTTTCTTTCTATTCTTTTTTATAAACTTATGTGCTTGTTTCATACCTCCGATACTGCCAAACATTTCATTAATTTTTTCTTTTTCCAGTTGCTTTGAGTTTAGTGTACTGTATTTCAGTTCTCTTTGAAGCTTTTTGTAGCTCTCTAAACGCTTAATATCAAATTGTCCCTCTTTAATAGCCTCTTTCACTGCACATTTTGGCTCATTTTCATGCCGGCAATCTGAAAACTTACATTTGTCGGCTAATTCTTCAATATCCCTAAAAGTTTTTTCTAGATCGGCACTTACTATACCTAATTCCCTCATGCCGGGGGTATCTATAGCAACCCCGCCATCGGAAAGCATAATCAATTCCCTGTGAGTAGTGGTATGCCTTCCTTTGCCGTCACCCCGTACACTATTTATTTTTAATAGTTCACCACCTGCAAGGGTATTGATGAGGGATGATTTGCCAACCCCCGATGAACCTATAAAGGCTATCGTTTTGCCTTTTTCAATATATTTTTTTACCGATAGATATCCGTCTTCTGATACCGTGTTTGTAACCAATACATCAATGCCAATGGCAGCAGCTTGCACCTCTGATATCTTGCCTTCGATATCATTGCATAAATCTGATTTGGTTAATATCACTACCGGCATTGCCATGCTGTCCCAGGCTATCGAAATATATCGCTCTAATCTGCGCATATTAAAATCATTGTCCAAAGACATACAAATAAAAACCGTATCAATGTTAGCGGCTACTATTTGGCTTTCCAATTTCATTCCAGCGGTTTTTCTTCTAAAACAACTTTTCCTTTGGAGTATATGATGTATAATTGCTGTACCACTTCTGCCATCTATTCTATCCACTAAAACCCAATCTCCCACTGCTGGATAGTTTACGGAAGTGGATGATGAATAGTTCATTTTTCCTGAGACCTTGGCTATCATTTCTCCGCCCTCGGCTATTACCTTATACATATCTTGATATTGGGCAGATACCCGGGCTATATATAATTCTTCTTTATAATTTTTGGCTTCCTCAATAAACTCTTCACTTAAGCCTAAGTTGTACAGATTTACTTTATCCACTGATATTCCTCCCATTTTAAATAGTAAACTGCTTACTGTATGGGGAGGCATTGGTAAATGTTAAATAACCACCTCCCCATTTACAACAATCTCCGTCGTTAATAATTCAAAGTTTAGTAACACAAAACACCATTCCTTTCTTGTTTTATAGAGGCACCTAATTTTTTACCTTATATTTAACCCAATACATTTATAATAACAGTTTTGTGCCTGTTACATAAGTTTTTATTATCTGATTTTATCCTATGCATGTATGAACATCTTGTGGGGGACACAAACTAACATAATTAAAACCTACAGTTCCATGATAATATTTCCTTTGTTGCGAGGTGGATTATATTAAAATAGCAATTATCGGAGCAGGTCCCTCGGGCTTAGCCTGTGCCAAGGAATGTGAAAATCTAGGGGTTATACCCCATATCTTTGAAAGGGATGCCGGCATCGGGTGGGTTTGGCCATCCATCAACTGCTGGATGAATATGCTCGAATCCAAAATGAAGGGGGACATCATCAATTACCTTCAGGATACCTATGGAATCTATCTTAAGCCTTTGCATCATTGGAACAGCGTTATTATGAAATCAGCAGGCAATGAGGTTCGTATTGACGGTAATCTTGGCTATTTTATCCCTAGGGGACGCAGTGAATTAAGCTCGTTGGAAGCTCAACTGTATTCCGATCTGAAGCAAGTGCCGATACATTTCAACACACCAGCTCTTTATAAGGATCTGGCGAAAAAATATGATTATGTGTTTATAGCCACTGCAAAGGACAATGAAGCCAGAGATCTTGGGGTTTGGAATGATCATGGAGTGGTTCATGTCAGAGGAGCCGTTGTAATAGGCAAATTTGAAACCGGGGCAGTTACCTTATACTTTAATACCGATTATATAAAACATGGCTATGCCAGAATAACACCCTTCAGTCCCACCAGAGCAATCTTAGGTTACTATAATATCGGCTCTCCCTCGGAAAAGGTAAGTGAACTTTTTGAGCAATTCATTATCCATGAAGGTCTATCAAGTTTGGAATATATATATAAGTTCTCCCTTCCGCCATATACCATGGGATCTGTAAGCAGCTTTCAGATTGGGAATATCTTGCTGGGTGGTAGTGCGGCAGGTTTGACGGACAGGCTGATGGGCTGCGGAGGCATTGAATGTATGATAAGTGGAATACTAGCAGCCAGAGCTATGATACAAGGTCAAGATTACAACCATCTAGTACAACCTTTACAAAACCATATTGAAAATATTTCAGCCTTCAGGGAACCTGTCAACAGTTTGGATAATCAAGGTTTTGACAGGCTTTTAGGAATACTGGGGCTGCCTGGTATTAAACAGGCATTATATAATTCGGGAATAAACTTCACAGACACATTGGGATGGATTCTAAAGAAACTATAATTATAGATGCCCCGCTTCGTTGCTATCAAAGGAAACTTCGGAAAGGAGTAAGATATTAACTTTTGCTCCCGGCTCCAAAGAAGGATGTCCGGCAGGCAAATCAACCAAGCAATTACATTTTAGCAGGGAACGAAGCATGCTGGACTTCTGTCCCGGCAGCAAATCCACCTTCAATCCATCATGACCGTAGTATGCAAAACCCCGCAGGAAACGCCGGGGTCCTCCCTTCTTTGGGAAAGAGCCGCTAATTGTGGCTGTAACTGTATTCTTTTGAGGTTTCAAACCTTGCAAGGCATATATAACCGGAGAAGCCAACAAATGATAACCCACAGTGCAGGCGGCGGGATTTCCCGAAAGTGAGATTACCGGCTTGGATTCCAAGATCGCCGCACCACTATGGCTTCCAGGTTTTATTTTGACATCCCAAAATAGCACTTTGGCCCCAAGCTCCCTTAACACCGCAAGGGCATAATCATCCTTTCCTGAAGCTGTTCTGCCGATTGTGAGTACCAGGTCAGATTTTTGAGCCATCTTCCTGATTATTTCTTTTGTTTCTTCTTTGTCGTCACCGCTAATGATACAAGCATCCTCCACCTGACCTCCGCCTTTGGTTACCAATGCAGCCAGTAACGGACCATTGCAGTCCCTGCTTTGTCCAAGAACCGGAATCATATTATAAGGGACCACTTCACTGGCAAGACTTATGATCATAACCCTGGGACGCCGATAAACTTTTACCGTGCTCTGCCCAAAAGCTGCAAATACACCTACCATTCCGGGGTCAATTGAAGTCCCTTGAGGCACTGCCAATTCTTGAAGATTAAAATCTTCACCAATCAGCTTTATGTTGGATCCGGGAGACAAGTCCATCGGGAAAATCAGCTCATCTCCTTTTACTGTGACAAACTCTTGTGCAATAACAGCTCCGGCATTTTCTGGCAAAGGCCGTCCTGTAAGCACCTCAGCGGCTTGCCCTTTTTTAAGCTCTGTAATGTAGTCTTTAGCACAATGTTTGATTATTTGGGCTTTACCACTCTTTAAATCATCTTTATAAATTGCATAACCGTCAACTGCCGCTTGCATATATGCGGGTATGTTTGCGGGAGCAAAAAAATCATGAGCTGTAATCCTGCCTAGAGCATGTTCCAGGGGAACCGACTCACTGGTCAGAGGTAGAATACTGCTTAATAGTAATTCCTGAGCTTCCTCTAAAAGAATATCAGTTAACAACGGTAAGTACCCCCATAAACTAAATACTTTTGCCAAAAGAGCAGTTGGGAAAATGACACACCGAACACTCTTGACAAAGTCCCCCATGCCCCAACTCAACAATATAATCTTTTTCTATACCAGCACCGGCAAAAAAACGAGGCAACAGCAAATCAAAAATAGTAATCCTGTTGAACATGACACAACCCGGCAAACCACAAACAGGTGTATTGCCCAGATAAGATAACATAAACATAGATCCGGGTAAGACAGGTGCCCCGTAAAACACCTCACTTGCTCCGGATTTCCTAATCCCCGTTGGGGTTACATCATCAGGGTCCACAGACATTCCTCCGGTCACCAGAACAAGCTGTGACCCCTCATCAATCATTCTGCGTATTTCCGCTGCAATTAAATCTGAATCATCAGGAACCGTTACATGACTCAACATCCGTCCCCCATAAGACAGGATCTTTCTTTTGATTACACTGTAAAAACCATCTTTAATACGTCCTTCATAAATCTCATTACCCGTTGTTATTACACTTACCCAAAGGGGTTCAAAAGGCTTTACAGAAATCAATGGTTCTTTACACAATGCTTCAGCACTTTCCAATAGCTTCTTATCTATTACCAAAGGAATAATCCTAGTTCCCGCTAGAATCTGCTCCTTCTCAACTCTCCTATTATTATGGAGGGTTGAAAAGGCAATACCATCAATGGAATTAACCTGTTTTAACTTTGCCGAATCAACATAAAGCAGACCATCATGGGCTGCTCTGATATTCACCTTGCCCTGATTGGGCTCACTCCACTCAAGACCAGTACCTGCAGCGCATTTAGCTAATCGCATAGCGGCCTCATCTTCGTGTATAAGATTTTCCCTTTCTTCCCAAACATAGATGCTCTTTTTACCCAGATCCAATAAGCGGGGAATATCTTCTTTTTTTATGATATATCCCTTTTGAAATGCACGCCGCTTAACCTCACCCGGTATGATTTGGGTAATGTCATGACACAGGACTAAACCTATAGCATCTTCCACAGGTACTTTTCTCATATTTAGTCCGCCTGAGCTGTCTCTATCTTTACTGCACATACTTTATACTCCCCAGTTTTAGTTATCGGGTCAACGGCATGACTTGTCAAAACATTTGTAGGGCTATCTTGGTAATGGAATGACATCCATATCATTCCCGGTGGAACACGGTCTGTTACTTTAATCCTAGTATGCAACTCACCACGTCTTGAGATCACTTTTACCTTGTCACCGGAATCAATTCCAAGTTTTTCGGCATCATCAGGGTTA
>CAZHAJ010000070.1:0-9542 GCA_964530215.1 uncultured Peptococcaceae bacterium
AAAAGGCAATAAATTTCTGGGCGAAATGGGTTTTACTGAACACAGCTACCGACATGTTAATCTTGTGAGCAATGTTGCCAAAGATATTCTAAAAAAACTTCATTATAGTGAAAGAGATATGGAGTTGGCTGCCATTGCCGGTTATTTACATGATATCGGTAATGTGGTAAGCAGAAATGATCACGGTACAACCGGTGCAATGATTGTGTATCCGATATTGACCGAAATGGGAATGAATACCGATGATCTGGCTACAGTCTTGTCAGCCATTGCCAATCATGAGGAGCAATACGGACAACCGGTAAATGTTGTAGCTGCAGCCCTTATATTGGCTGATAAATCTGATGTTCATAGAGAGAGGGTTCGAAATCCGGATTTTGCAAGTTTTGATATTCATGACAGGGTAAATTATGCTGCGGAGAACTCTAAGGTAAATGTTGATGATATAAATAGAGTTATTACCATGTCTTTGCAGATTGATATAAAAATATGTCCGGTAATGGAGTATTTTGAAATCTTTTTAACTAGGATGATGCTGTGTCGCAGAGCAGCTGGTTTCCTTAAATGTAGCTTTGAGCTTATAATTAATGGTTCAAAACTTTTATAGGTCGGATTTATGCACTTTTTAGTTTCCCATAATATTGATAAGGGGGAAAAGGACATGAGATGGAGTAAGATTGTTTCCCTAATCTTAGTGGTTGCAATCGTTTTGCTGGCCTTTATGGCTTCAATTTCTCCGGTATTCCAGAAGTATCAGCTTACTCAAAAATACTTGCCTTTAATAAAGGATGTAAATTTGGGACTGGATTTACAGGGGGGGGTTCATGTGGTGCTGGAGGCAAAGGACACCCCGGATTCCCAGGTAACTCCCGAGGCAATGAAACAGTTACAGGCGATTCTCCAAAACAGAGTGGATCAATTTGGTGTCGCTGAGCCCATCATTCAAGCTCAAGGCAAGAATCGTATGATTGTTGAGCTGGCGGGAATTAAAGATCCCGATGAGGCTATTAATTCAATGGTTAAAACAGCTTTTTTGGAATTTAAAACGCCCGAGGGTGAGACTGTTTTGACCGGCAGGGACTTAAAGGATGCTCAGGAATCCATGGACCCTGTTTCAGGTGCTGTTGAGGTTAACCTTACCTTTAATGAGGAAGGAGCAAAGAAATTTGCTGAAGTCACCACAGCCAATGTGGGGAGAAATATCGCCATCTTTCTGGACGGTAATTTGCTTCAAAATCCCACGGTGCAAAATGCCATTACCAACGGACAAGCACGGATTACCGGTTATCAATCATTGGAGGAAGCCCATAGAATAGCGATTTTATTGCGCTCAGGTGCTTTACCGGTGCAAGTTGAAGTGATTGAGAAAAGAGCGGTGGGACCGGCATTGGGTGCTGATTCCCTTGAGAAGTCCAAATACGCAGGTATAGTGGGTATCACCGCCATATTTGTGTTTATGGTAACCTATTATCGTATTCCGGGCTTAGTGGCAAGCTTTGCGTTGATTATTTATTCATTTATCGTATTAATCGTATATTTGGGATTGGATGTAACGATGACATTGCCAGGAATAGCCGGATATTTACTGTCTATGGGTATTGCGGTTGATGCCAATGTAATTATCTTCGAGAGGATAAAAGAAGAAATGAGATCGGGGAAAAGTCTGCGGGCATCTATAGATTCCGGATTTAAGCGCGGCTTTGTAGCGATATTTGATTCCAATACTACTACTGTCCTGGCTGCCATTGTGCTTATATATCTGGGAACCGGTCCCATAAAGGGTTTTGCCGTTACGCTGATTATCGGGATTTTGGCCAGCATGTTTACAGCTCTTACCTTAACTCGTTGGTTGCTGCATCTGTTGGCCTCTGCAAATATAGTAAAAGGTCCAAAATATTTCGGTGCATAGGAGGGGATAAGGATGTTTCATTTTGCTAAGCACAGAAAGATATTTTATATATTATCTATCATAATCATGATCCCGGGCCTTATTTCCCTTTTTGTGCAAGGGCTTAATCTGGGGATTGATTTCAAAAGCGGTAGTATATTTGAGGTAAGGTTTGATAGTCCTGTCCAAGTTGAACGGATTAGAGAAGTGGTTGCTAATCAAGGAATGGATTCCAGCAGAATTCAAAAAAGCGGTGACAGGGATTTCTTAATCCGCTTAGATACCATAGATGAGCAGCAGGGCCAAGAGTTAACGGATGCTTTTACTGAGCAAATAGGTAATAACCAAGTGCTTAGAAACGAGTTTGTTGACCCTATTGTGGGTAAGGAACTGGTGTATAAGGCACTGGGTGCACTGGCAGTTGCGTCAGTTATTATGGTTGTATATATAACCATTCGTTTTGAGTTTAAGCAAGGTATTGCCGCCATAGTTGCATTATTGCATGATGTCTTATTAGTGGTGGGGATATTCTCTATTTTCCGGTTGGAAGTAGATGGCTCTTTTATCGCAGCCATTTTAACTATTATCGGTTATTCCATAAACGATACAATTATCATATTTGATCGGATTAGGGAAAATATGCATCACAAGAAGAAAGAACAGACCCTGGAGGATTTGGTTAATGCCAGCATATGGCAGACCCTGACCCGTTCTATTAATACTGTACTTACAGTAATGTTTGTTTTAGGTGCTCTCTTTCTTTTGGGAGGTGTAACCACCAAAGTTTTCGTTTTGGCTATGCTTATAGGAGTATCGGTAGGAGCATATTCTTCGATATTTATAGCAAGTCCGTTATGGTTGGACCTAAAGATATCAGAAAAAAAAGGTCATAGAAGTGTGGCAAAGGCATAATATTACAATGAACTAGTAAGACTGCTTTTTGGTTACAATAGCTTGAGATTGGGGGATTAATAGCTTTTGCATATATTAATCTCCTTTTTTTCATAACTAAAAATAAGTACATACAAAAAAAATTGATTGATATTCGTCCTGCTGGGGAAATAATAAACAGGAGGTTTAACTGTGCAAGGTAATAAAAATGATCATATGACCCAATTAATTGAAAATCTTCAGCAAAAGATAATGGAACTTTCCCTGAAAATTGAAAAAATGAAATTGGCTGAATATGTAGAGCTGTTAAATAAGCCGTGGCGCCTTTTATGGATAAACTTTATTTCCGGTATTGCAAGGGGGTTGGGCATTGCCATAGGGTTTGCCATCCTTGGGGCTGTAATAATCCTTATGCTGCAGCAGTTGGTGAATCTGGACATTCCGCTGATCGGGGGTTTTATAGCCGACATAGTAAATATAGTGCAGCAGCAGTTGAACAACAGAACATATTAATACTGCGGGAGGTGTGGGATGATATCAGATAAAAAAATTATGACTTTAAAAAAGAAAATGTTAAATCAGAAAAGAGACCTGCAGCAAAGAGTTGTTGAGGTTGGTGACAGGGGACTGGACGAGTCGCTGTCTTCTTCATTGGGAGAGCTCTCTGTATATGATAACCATCCGGGGGATATAGCCAGTGAAGTTTTTGAACGAAGCAAGGACTATTCATTGCGTGAAAACAGCATGTTAGTATTGAAGGCAATAGAAAATGCTCTAGATAATATTGAGAAAGGAACATATGGCATTTGTGAGGTGTGTGGGGCAGACATCCCTCCGGAAAGATTAGAGACTGTTCCTTATACTGTTCTTTGTGTGGGTTGCAAGAAAAAAATGGAAAAACCAAAGGAAAGCAGCAGACCGGTGGAGGAGACGGTAATGAAAGACGTTTATTCCAATCCTTTTAGTGATGGGCTTGAAAGCGTTGAGTCAGATTGGGAAGATATATTCCAGAAAGTTGCTGACTGGAATGAGCATGCTGCCCGTTCGGGAGCTGGATCATATTATGGTGCAGATGAGCCGATTACAGAAGATCAGTTGGGTTCTGTTGAGGATGTCGAAGCTATCCCCTATGAAGTTGGGGATGACGGAGTAATTTACAAAAGTTACCGAGGTGAAACCCAGCTTCCATAATTAAAATCCTCCAGTCTCTACCATTGACCGAGAATGTGCCAGGGAATATAATTAGAAAATTGGTAAATAATAGACATCAGATGCTTAAAACTCGGGTGGTATAATGGATAAAATTGGATTATTTATCGCTTTACTCTTAAGCAAACTATCACTATTTATTATAAGATTGACAGGGCAGGGTAAAGGCACATCATTGCCGGGGGGAATTGCCCTTAGGATTTGCCCTTCAATAATAAAGCTGGGAGCGTTAAGGGTTAACAGGGGTATTATTTTGGTGACCGGTACCAACGGAAAAACAAGCACAAATAACATGATTGCCACGATATTAGAGGGTAGTGGTTTTAGTGTACTAATTAATCGGGAAGGTGCTAATTTAATCAATGGAGTTGCCACTGTTTTCTCAAAGGAATTGGATTTGTTGGGGATGCGCACCTTTGACTTTGCATGTTTGGAAGTTGATGAAGCTGCATTTCCCACAGTGTTGCCACAGGTTAAAGCCACTTGTGTAGTAGTGACAAATTTTTTTAGGGACCAATTGGATCGTTTCGGTGAGCTTGATAAAACAGTTACTATGGTAAGGGACGCCATTAAAGAAACAGAGAAAACCGCATTGGTGCTCAATGCTGACGATCCTTTAGTAGCTCAGTTGGCAAGGAGTACAGGACAACCTACAACATATTATGGGCTTGCCAAACACGAAGGTTCCCAAATTACCGGTTCTTCAGCCAGAGAAGGTAAATACTGTCCTTTTTGTGGAAAAGAATTGACATATCAGTATTATCAATACAGCCAGCTGGGCCAGTACAGTTGCATGGATTGCGGATTTTCACGACCTGTACCCGATATTGAAGGGGTTTCACCTGTCCTAGAAGGAAACCTAGTGGGTTGCAAAGTGGAAAGTAGTGGGAAGTTAGAAATAAATCTGGCTATACCTGTATATGGTATTTATAATCTTTATAACGGCTTGGCAGCATTTTCTGTTGCTGTTCTGCTGGGCTTAGATGGTGAAAAATCCGCCCGCCTTCTTATGAACTATAAACCGGCCACCGGTAGAATGGAAGTGTTTCAATATCGGGATAAATCGGTTTTTTTAAATTTAGTGAAAAACCCCACAGGGTTTAATGAGGGAATCGGAGCTCTCTTGGATATATCAGAGCAGCAAACAAACGTAATGATAGCCATCAATGACAATGATGCTGACGGTAAAGACATTTCTTGGCTATGGGATGTTGACTTTGAACTTTTAGAGGAAAAGCAGTATAAGTTTTCTTCATTTATTTGTTCAGGCCAAAGGGCTGAAGAGATGGCTTTAAGACTTAAATATGCAGGCATATCCGGGTCGAAACTAATTATTGTCAAGGACTATACCGAAGCCCTGGAAAAGGTATTAAACGGACAAGGTCTTAAATCTTACATACTAGCCACCTATACTGCATTGTGGCCGGTGGAAAGGATATTAAGCGGTTATGCTCAGAGAGTTCAAGCCCAAACTAAAGATTTGCCACATGTATCCGGAACTGCTGAATCTCTACGGTGATCAGGGTAACATTACTGCAATCACACGACGCTGTCAATGGAGAGATATTGACTTTGAAATATACCCTATGGGAATTAATGATCATGTAAATTTCACTGATATCGACCTTGTTTTCCTAGGGGGCGGCTCGGATCGTGAACAAAATCTAATAGCATCTGATTTGATTAAAAGACAAAAATCCCTTATGGACGCCATTGAGGATAATTTAACCCTACTGGCCATTTGTGGAGGATATCAACTATTGGGCAAGTATTACCGTACCTTGGAAGGTAAAATAATACCGGGTTTGGAATTGCTTGATTTATATACCATCGCTGGTCAGAACAGACTTATTGGCGATGTGGCGATAGAAGTTGAGCTGGGGGGAAAGAAACATAAGGTAACAGGTTTCGAAAACCACTCTGGCCGTACGTATCTAGGGAATATAAAACCCTTGGGAAAAGTCTTATCAGGCCATGGAAACAATGGTGAAGATTATCTGGAGGGTGTACTCTACAAGAATGTCGTGGGTACTTATCTCCATGGTCCGCTTTTACCCAAAAATCCTTTCCTCACAGATTACCTTATTACCCGGGCATTGGAAAAGAGATATCCCCAAGTTAAGCTAAAACCCCTTGATGACAGTCTGGAGAAAATGGCAGGTGAAGTTATTTTAAATAGACTATTGGGATGAGTCCGTCCTGAAATGTTCTCTCCCCTTTGATGCAAGAGTTAACTTCACGCTCATATTATATAAAAAAATTCTAATTTTAAGGGTGATTGTTTGTATATACTCTATACCGTCTGCTTTGATTGATATTTGAGAACTGTTTTAATGTTTTAATAATTTTGGTATTGTCTTGATGAATCATAGAGATATCAATGTACCGATAACCCTTTTTTTTAATGCAATTTAAGGTATGCCTCAGCAGATAAGCATCCACTCCCCGCACTCTATATGCTGGAGAAACACCCAGTAGTGCTACCCTAAGTGTGTCGGTCCGGGATTTCACCTTGTCAGGCAGACAGATAAGAATACCGGCAGGTTTGTTATTTAACAAAACACAAATAGCCAAATCATTTTCGGCGTAATTTCTACATATGTTTGCAAATAATAGGGATTCCTCAAGGGTTATGGGGATAAATCCCCAGTTTTCTGACATGCTTTCATTATATATCCGGGTAATTAAAGAAGCTGCCCGATGGGGATTTAGAAAATTCAGTTTGGTGAAAGAAACCTGGTTTCTAGAAGTGAGTCTTTGGGAAATAAGGGAAATTTTTTCCGGGATCCCTATGTTGGCAGTACATGTGAATGACAAAAGATCTGTTTCTTTGACCAGTCCTGCATTTTTCATTAAGGAGTCGTAATAAGGCGGATTAAAAGGAAGCAAGTCTTGAGGTCCTAAGGTAAAGCCTTCAATTAGCAATCCTACCTGTTGATTAGTATTGAAGGTGGCCGGACCAATCATTTCGGTACATAAGTTTAATTTAAGCCAGTTATCTGCTGATTTGATTAAGGCGGTGGCTGCCAGGGGATCATTTTGGCATTCAAAACATCCGAAAAAACCGAGATCATGTTGAGGATTTAGACTATCCTTTATTGCTGCTATCCTTCCAATAGGTACTGTGCCGCGCATAGCAATGAAGTAGGCGGCCTTGAGATGCCGATGAACAGGATTGTTTGTGGGGTTATAATTTAGCACACTGTCCGTAAATCTTTTGCCGTCCGGGTTGTTGGATGAAATTATTGCAGGTATTTGTGCAAATAACTTCATATGACTGAAATGTCGCACCTGATAAATTTCTAGACTCAATTAAAAAACCATCCTTTACTTATTATTAAAGTATGAGAATGGTTTTACTATGTTACTTATTAATTTAAAATTAAAGTTTGATCATACTGCCCACTATTAATCCGGCTATGACAGAAACTGTTGTGCATAACGCAATCTTAAGCAAATCTTTTTTGACCCTTTGTACGGTGTCGTCCAGACTTGCATTTTCGGCATTAGATATTTTTTTTGACAAGGTGAATCCTCCTTTTTAATGTGAAGTCCTTCCGCTGGCTTTTTCTTCAATTGCTTGGATCACCGTATTGATCTTTTCCTTAAAAACCACAGCCATTATGCCGATAAATATAAAAGCTGTTAAACCATAAATAAAAAATGTGAAGTTAAATGTTATTTCCAAAGAATACCCTCCTAATAATAAAAATATAAAAGTACTTTTTTATATTTTATAATACAATATGATGAGCACCTTCTATTATCCCATATTTTTAAAAATCAAGGAAGAGGATGTTGAAAGAAAGAATTACCTTTCTTCTTCACCAAAGGTTTGATGATATTCGTCTATTGACATCAATATACTCCTGGGCTTGCTTCCTTCATAGCCACCTACAATACCTTGCCTTTCCATAATATCCACCAGTCTAGCTGACCTGGCATAGCCAATGCGAAGCCTGCGCTGCAGCATGGAAATGGAGGCGGTGCCGCTCTCTATAAATATTTTAACAGCCTGGGGTAAGAGCTCGTCCTGGTCATCTTCGGGTTCCAGCTTAGTTGACCCGGCCGGAGGAGCTTTAAGTACCTGTTCATCATAAACCGGCTGTGCCTGTTCTTTTAAATAGTTAACCAGATTTTCAACTTCCCCATCCGATAGATATGCCCCTTGGACCCTGACAGGTTTTGAAGCACCAACCGGGCAAAACAGCATATCTCCTCTACCCAGCAGTTTTTCGGCGCCCCCCATATCCAAAATTGTACGGGAGTCAACTAGTGAGGATACGGCAAAGGATAGTCTTGAGGGAATATTTGACTTAATCAACCCAGTAATAACATCAACTGATGGTCGTTGAGTGGCAATTACCAAGTGGATCCCAGCTGCTCTTGCCATCTGAGCCAAGCGACAGATGGAATCTTCCACATCGGCAGGAGCTACCATCATTAAGTCAGCCAGCTCGTCAATAATTATGACTATAAATGGCATTAGCTGAGAGTTGTCGTTATTTGGGGCTGCCTTATTGTACCTCCCGATATCCCGTACTCCCATTTGGGCAAACTGTTCGTATCTCTGTTCCATTTCTTTAACTGCCCAGCGCAGTACTCCTGCGGCTTTTTTGGGGTCCGTTACCACAGGTGATATCAAATGGGGTATGCCGTTATAATTGGTGAGCTCCACCATTTTGGGGTCCACCATTAGAAGTTTTACTTCATCAGGAGTAGCTTTAAATAGAATGCTGGCTATCAGTGTGTTTATGCATACACTCTTACCCGCTCCGGTTGCTCCCGCCACTAATAGATGTGGCATTTTGCCCAGATCTGCCGTAATTGTGGAGCCGGTAATATCTTTCCCCAGTGCAACAGTCAGCTTGGAAGGGGAGTTGGTAAACTCCTTTTTTTCCAGAAGTTCCCTTAGGTTCACCGGAGATATTTCTCTGTTAGGGACCTCAATGCCCACCGCTGCTTTCCCGGGTATCGGCGCTTCAATTCTTACGCCTGGTGCTGCTAGACTTAGGGCTATATCATCTGCCAGACCCACTATTCTGCTTACTTTTATTCCGGGAGGTGGCTGTATTTCATATCTGGTAATGGCAGGACCCACCGAAACTCCGGTAACTTTGGATGTTACTCCGAAATTTGCCAGTGTAGCTTCCAACACACGTTTTCTTTCGCTTATTTCACGTTCTGAAACTTCAGATGTATTATTTTCCGGCTTTGCCAGAAGGGTAATGTTGGGAAGTCGATAGATTCTGCCGTCAGATAGGGGCTGAGCGGGTATATCCGGTATTTCCACTTGTTCCTTGGAAGTTGATTTTTTAGTGGGCTTCTCCTGCTTTTCAAATTCAGGTCTTCTGATGGTTAATTCTTTTTCAGATAGGCTGTTGGGAAGTTCTTCTGATGTCACAGTTGGTGGGTAATCTTCCCTGTTTTCTTCGGTATCCACCTCTTCAGTCAAAAAGTCAAAGATCCAGTTCCAAATTTTGTTTCCAGCTTTTTTTGCCCTCAGAGCCGCTAAAAATCCCAGTTGTGATAAGGTATACCCGGTAATAAGACT
>CAZHAJ010000071.1:0-9515 GCA_964530215.1 uncultured Peptococcaceae bacterium
GTTGGGTTATAAGGAAGCTGAACTCATAGGTTTCAACAGCCATAAACTATGGCATCACTCAAGGCCTGACGGGAGCCCTTTTCCTGAAAAGGATTGTCCCATTTACGCCGCACATAATGACGGCCTGGTGCATACCGCTGCGGATGAGGTTTTTTGGAGAAAAGATGGAAGCAGTTTTCCGGTTGAATATGTCAGTACTCCCATAAGGGAAAGGGATAAGCTGGTGGGAGCGGTAATTACCTTCAACGATATCACCGGTCGCAAGCAGTCCGAGGAAAAGCTTTACGCGGCAAATCAAAAATTGACCGATATAATTGAATTTCTGCCCGATGCCACCTTTGTAATTGATGCCCAAAAAAGGGTGACGGCATGGAACCGGGCGATAGAGACAATGACCGGAGTACAGAAAGAAGATATATTGGGGAAAGGCGACTATGCCTATGCGGTTCCCTTCTATGGAGTGAGGCGGCCCATTCTTATTGATTATATCTTCCCCAACAAAGATTTAAGGCCCAGACACAGTATTAAAAAGGTGGGGCATAAACTATATTCAGAAATACAGGTAGCAAACCTTGGCGGAAAAAACAAGGTCTACTTATCCGCCATGGTATCTCCGCTTTTTGACAGAAAAGGCAATGTGGTGGGAGCCATTCAAACCATTAGGGACATTACGGAAAGAAAGCAAATGGAAAAACGTCTACACTATCTTGCTACCCATGATTCCTTGACGGAAATAGCAAACAGGTATCTGCTGGAGGAGACATTGATAAATGCAGTGGCTAGGACAAAGCGGGGAAAAAGCTCTGCACTGCTTCTTGTGGATATAGACAACTTAAAAACAATAAATGAGTCCCTGGGACATGCCATGGGAGAAAGTTTATTAATAAAAATTGTAAAAATAATAAAAAGCAACCTGCGGGAAGTAGATTTTATAGCTCGTCTGGGGGGCGACGAATTTGCAGTTCTCCTAAGTGATGTCAATGCGGGTGAGGCATCCACAGTGGCAAAAAAGCTACGCAAGGCAGTGGATGACAGAGAACTATATCTAGAAAAGGATAAAATCGTTAATGTAAGTATAAGCGTAGGTGTTGTAATGATAGACGGCACTTTGGACCCTCAAAAACTCCTTGCTCAAGCAGATATAGCCCTTTATAAGGCTAAAGAGTTAGGCAAAAACAGGGTGTATTTTATTGCCCCCGACGATGATCATGTAGAGAAAATTTCTGAAGACAACAAAACCATAGCTTTGGTGAAAAATGCCCTTAAAAACAACAGTTTTGTTCTGTATGCCCAGCCTGTGGTAAAGACAAGCAGCGGGGAAGTTGAATATTATGAGATTCTGGTGCGTCTAAAGGATAAACAGGGGAATCTTATTTCACCTAATAAATTCATTCCCGCTGCAGAACGCTACGGTTTAATGCCCAGAGTTGACGGCTGGATTATAGAGGCAGCCTTTAAGGTGCTGAGCAGGGACAAGCATCTGAATTATTCGGTAAATATTTCAGGCTTGAGTCTTGGGGATGATGAACTTTTGGATTTTATTGAAAATAGCATAGCCATCAGCGGGATAAATCCCGGGCGTCTCTGCTTTGAGATAACAGAAACTGCAGCCATAAAAGACTTGATTCGTACCGAACAGTGGATCCGCAGGCTTAAAGATATGGGCTGTGAGTTTGCCTTGGATGATTTCGGAAAAGGATTTTCCTCCTTTGAGTATCTAAGACTGCTATCTGTCGATTATTTAAAGATTGACGGCAGCTATATACGGGGTCTCACCGAAGACTCCACTTATGTGGATTTAGTCAGGGCAATGAACGCTATGGCCCATGTTTTGGGAATAAAGACAGTGGCGGAATTTGTGGAAAATGAAAAAATAATTAAATACTTAAGGGAGTTCAGAGTGGATTTCTGTCAGGGTTATTATATCGGTAAGCCCACCTTGCTGTATGAGGAGCATGTTAAAGAAATACTGTAAAAAACAAGTTGCAGTCAGAGTTTATCTGTTGCGCAGGATATAAAGAGCTTGGGACTGGGTCAGGGGCTTGTAGAATATATATCCTTGGATTCTATGGCATTTGTGCTTGGCAAGGAAATTAAGCTGTTCTTTATCCTCCACTCCTTCGGCTATAACCTTAAGTCCCACAGTGCGACCAATCCGGATAATCATATTGATTATTGAACGGCTGTATTTATCCATACTTATGGTATCAATAAAGGACTTATCAATCTTTATTGAGGTAATGGGGAGTTGATTAAGCTCACCCAGGGAGGAATAGCCCTTGCCAAAATCATCCAGCGAAATCTTGACTCCCTCATTTTTTAGTTTTTCCAATTCAAATTGGATGCTGCTGTAGTTTTTTGTCAAAACTGACTCGGTAATCTCAATTTCCAGATGCTTAGGCTGCAGCTGCAAAAGCTGTAAGGTTTCCAGCACCTTTGTGGCAAATTCGTTTTGGAACAGTTGAATTTTAGAAATGTTTACCGAAATGGAAATATCGGTAAAACCGTGATTATGTATCTGCTTTAAAAATATACAGGCATTTTTTAACACCCACGCACCAATGGGAACTATTAGTTGAGTATCTTCGGCTATGGGTATAAATTCAGAAGGTGAAATCGGCCCGATTTCTTCATTATTCCATCGAAGCAAAGCTTCAAAACCATAGATCTTGCCGGTCTTTAGATCTATTTGGGGTTGGTAATGGATGTTGAATTCGTTGTTTTTCAAGGCAAAACGAAGATGCTTTTCGATGTTCATTCTTTTTTGCACATGCTGTTGCATCTCATCACTATAAATGATATATTTGTTTTTCCCGGATTTTTTAGCTTGATACATTGCAATATCGGCATATTTCAGCAGCTCGTCCACAGCGGCATTGGGCCTTAAGATTGAAATGCCGATACTGGCTGTTACATACAAACGGATTCCATCTATTAAGAAGGGTTCTTCGAAGATTTGAATGTTTTCCAAGGCATATTTTTCTACATCCCCAATATCGTTAAAATTCTTTTGGAGGATAACAAACTCGTCACCGCCAAATCTAAAAAGCTGAAGGTTGCTGTCCAGCATTGAAGCAATTTTCCTGCTCACCGCCAGAATTAATCTGTCTCCGAAAAGATGCCCCATGGTATCATTGATGTATTTAAAGTTATCCAGGTCAATAAAATGCAAGGATATTTTCTGTGTCCATTGATTGTCAGAAAAATTTGATAATACTCTGTACAGGGAGGCTCGATTTGGAAGATCGGTCATTTCATCATAATAGGCAAGATGTTGAAGTTTCTTTTGATAGCTCATTAGCTTTTCCCTTTGGCTTAAGATTTCATTAAACTGCTGCCTTAACTCTTCTTCTGAAGCAGCCAACTCTTCATTTTTTTGGGTAAGCTCTTTTTCCTTTAAAACCAAGCTGCTGATATCATGAAAAAGGGTGATGAAATACCCTTTTTTTGGCGAAAAGGCATTTATAACGAACCATTTTCCCAGGCCATCCGCATAGCTTTCAAAGGTGATGGACTTCTGCTGTAGCGCCACCTCACCATATATTTTTATCCAGTTGGTTTTTTCTTCTTTTATTCCGGGGATAACCTCGGTAACCTTTTTTCCCAGGATTTGCTCTTTTTTTAACCCAGTATAATTTTCAAAGGATGGGTTGATGTCCATGAACTGATAATCACAGGGCATTCCATGATTATCCAATATAATTTTATGTAGAGCAAAAGCATCCATCATATTATTAATAATTGATTCTGCTGAAATGGCCATATGCATCTCCCATTTTCCGTCAATAATTTGTAATATTCTACTTTATATTACGAAATTAAACAATATATTCCAGTCATAAGCTAATAAATAGGGGTAGGTAACATATAATGACTAGGAATTCAGAATACAGAAGTCAGAATCCAGAATTTTTAAAAATCTAGAAATATAAACCCCCGCTAATATCACTGAATGGGGTCTATACAAACAATTATCACAGAAACAGATAATAAATTCTGGGGTAAGAGATTGGGGGAAAGACAGAAGACAGAATTATAAATTAATTCTGGGTATCAGGAGGGGATAGTCTTTTTAGTTTCATATCTTCTTTGATAATATGATCGGTTATCCATACAAATACGGTATCCAATATTGCCCTTAATGTTTTATTGTCAGTTAGGTCTATGCTACGTGTTTCAAAGTCCAAAATAGTTTCGGTAAAGCTATTATGCATATTTTTATGGCTCAGGTAATGAACATAATTATTTCGCACCATAAAATCCTCTTCCATTCTGAAGTGCTCCACAGTATATTTCTTTAGATCCAGCATTACATTTTGCACTTCTTTTAAGGGCAAAGGCTTGTTTGAGAAAACCATTTTTGAAATCACATTGATTATTTCGAAAATTTTTCTATGCTGGTTATCTATGTCTTCCACGCCTATGCTGTATCGGTTATCCCATACAAACTCTGCATAGTTTCTGTGTTTTAAAGAGGATGCATCCAGTAATCTCAGAACTCCCCTTTCGTGTAGCGGTTTGCTAAAGTGGTAACCCTGCATCAGGTGGCATTTATGGCGGATAAGAAAATCCTTTTGCGGTTGGTTTTCTACGCCCTCCGCCAGCACTTTCAGTCCCATGGTGCGTCCCACTTTGATAATCATAGACACAATGGCTTTACCTGTCCGATCTGTTTCGATGGCATCAATAAAGGATTTGTCAATTTTCATGGTGGTTATGGGCAACTGCTTTAATTCGCCCAAAGAAGAGTAGCCTTTGCCAAAATCGTCTAAGGCTATTTTTATTCCCATGTCCCTTAGTTTCTTTAACTTAACTTTAATGCTTTCATAGGATTCCATAAAGACAGATTCGGTGATTTCCAATTCAAGATGGTGGGGCTTTAATTGAGTAAACCCGAGCAATGTGTCAACCTGCCGGATAAAACCTTCTTGGAGAAGCTGGGTTATAGAAATATTTACCGAGATTATTAGGTCGTTATATCCAAGATTGTGTAAATGTTTAAGAAAATAGCAGGCGTTTCTCAAAACCCATTCCCCAATGGAAATTATCAAATGGGTATCCTCTGCAACAGGTATAAATTCTGCAGGTGATACACTGCCCAGCTTGGGATTGTTCCATCTTATCAATGCTTCAAAACCTGAAATGGTACCTGTATTTAACTCTAGTTGGGGTTGGTAATAAAGGGTGAACTCGTTGTTTGCCAATGCCGAATGAAGATGCTTTTCTAAAATCATCCGGTTGTGCACCAAATTTTGCATATCTTTAGTGAAAATTATATATTTGTTTCTGCCAATTTTTTTTGCATGATACATTGCAATATCAGCAAACTGCAGCAGTTCATCTGGGTTGCTGCTATGTTCTGGATATAATGAGATTCCAAGGCTTATTGTGACAAATATCGAGCTGTCTTTAATAATGAAGGGTTTCTCAAAGGCTTGGATTATCCGGGCTGCATATTCCTTTATTTCGTGAGGGTTGGAATGATTTTCTCTTATAATTATGAACTCATTAACGCTAAACCTAAAAAGCTGGGTATGAGAGTCCAGCAGTGAGCCAAGTCTTTCCGACACATTATAGAGCACTTGGTCTCCGAATAAGTGACCCATGGTATCGTTGACATACTTTAAATTATATAAATCGATTAAAAAAACAGTCTTATTATTTTTATCTTGGGTTACAAGAGGTATTTTCTCATACAGCATAGCTCGGTTGGGTAGTTTTGTAAGTCTGTCAAAATATACTGTGTGTTCAAGTTTCTCCTGATATTCCAGGAGCTTTTTTTGCTGAAGTTCTTTTGCTGCCAGCTCGTTTTTAAGCTCTGCCTGATATTTAATTAGTTTTTCCGAAGCTTCGATGAGATGCCTGTTCTTTTCCCTGAGTTCTACTTCAATTGACTTAATACTGCTGATATCGTTAAATACAGTAATAAAATACAATTTCTGGGGGGAGAAGGCATTCACCAAGTACCATTTATCTAAGGGTTTCGAATAACTTTCAAAGGACAAAGTTTTGCCGTTTAAAGCTACATCCCCATATATTTGCACCCAATCTGTTTCGTCTTCCAGTATGCCGGGTATTATTTCGCTTACCCTTCGTCCAATAATATTTTCCCTTTTTAAACCGGTAAAAGATTCGAAAGCGGGATTTGCCTGAACAAACTCATAATCACAGGGTTGTTCCTTATCATCAAGAACAATCTTGTGCAGCGCGAAGGCATTAATCATGTTATCGATAATGGACTCGCAGAATTTTGCTGATAAAACCATGTTTCACCCATATCCAATTAGTATTTATTTCCTATTATTTTATACATTAAGACTTTATTCCGCAATAGAAGATATTTTTAGTCAAAATTCTGCTTAAATAAATAGGTTTATGGAGAAATGGAGCAATAATTTGTTAAAAGAAGGCAATAAATGTTCCTGCAGGGAGGAAGTTTCGCCAAAAACTAGAATAACATAGTTAGGTTTTTGTTTTATTTGTTTTTAGTCAAAGAAAATTAATATAAATTGCTGTCAGCTTGCCTATACGGAGAAGCTGAGCAGACATATTTATCTTTGGAGTGTGATTGTATGCTTAATTCCAATGGGGGCAAGAGCGAAGGGCAATACGTAGTCTTTAATCTTTGCGGAAAGCAATACTGCATCGGGATTGAATCGGTAGTTGAGATCATTCGCATGGAGTCCATTACCAAGCTGCCCGAAACACCGGATTTTATTGAAGGGGTAATTAATTTAAGGGGAAGCGTAGTGGTGATAATGGAGCTTTGCAAAAAGTTCAATATGCCTATATCCGAGATTTCAAATGCCAGCAGAATCATTATTGTGGAGTCCCAAGGTCGCAGGTTGGGGATGATTGTGGACTCAGTCTCCGAGGTTCAAAGGATTTCAGATGCCGACATTGAAGCACCACCGGCTATGATATCGGCTGCCGGTACCAAAGCCATTAAGGCCATTGCATTGGTAAAGGAACAGCTTGTTACCGTGCTGGATGTTGAGAATTTGCTGCATAGTGACGAGATACAGACATTGGACGAAATAAATCTGGAAGCTTAGAAAATAATTAAGGGTGGTGGCGTGTTTGTACGGAGATGTGGAAATGATGGTTTTTATGGAAGAGCTGGAAGAGAAAATACAGTCCATTAACGATAATGTGCTTCTGTTGGAGAAATCCGGTGATAGCCCTGAAGTTATCCAGGAAATATTCAGAGCTGCCCATACCATAAAAGGTTCCTCCGGTGTAATGGGTTTTGAGAAAATGATGAACCTGACTCATGAAATAGAAAATTTATTTGATCGTCTTAGGCAGGGTACCATGAAAGTAAGTACCTCACTGGTGGACATACTGTTTGAGTCATTGGATTATCTTAAATTGCTTAAGGATGAAATTACAGGGGATGCCAAGGATGTTTCGGTAACCGGAATCACTGAAAAGCTGCAGGCATTTCAGGCCGCCGGTGCCGGTGAGGAAGTGGATGACCGGGACTTAGGTGAGTCGGTAGAACCGGCTGTATCGGCGGGGTTAATAAACGGTGTAATAATAGACTTGATCAAAGAAGCAGAGTTAAGGGGTTTTCAGGTGTATCAAGTTACGGTTCGGGTAAGTAAGGACTGCCAGATGAAAAATGTGCGGGCATTTTTGGTGTTTGAGGGCCTCCAGCAGGCTGGGGAGATTTTAAACAGTACTCCATCGGCCGAAGACATTCAAGACGGTAAATATGATGACTCCTTTACTTTAGTATATATAAGTCAGGAAGATGTGGATCAGATTAAAAATACGGTAATGTCCATTTCCGAGATTGATTCGGTGGACATTCAATATATTGATTCCAACGAAATCAGTGTTGCGGAGGAAAGTAAAGGCACAGAACCTATTCAAAGGGAAGTAAAAGCCGATTCGTCATCTCTGGCACCGGCAAGTCTTGAAAAAACCACCATCAAGACAGTAAGGGTGGATGTTCAGAAGCTGGATACTCTGATGAATCTGGTTAGCGAATTGGTAATCGATCGCACCAGATTGGTGCGCTTTGTGGACATATTTGAAAACAAATACGGCTCGGAGGAGCTGGTTGAAAACATTAATGAGATATCAAGTCACTTAGGTCAGATAACTACCGACCTTCAGGAGGAAATTATGAAGGCCAGGATGCTTCCGGTATCCACGGTGTTTAGTCGTATGCCCAGAATGGTCAGGGATATTGCCCAAAAACTTGGCAAAGAAATTGAATTCATTGTTGAGGGACAGGAAACAGAGCTGGACAGAAATGTTATTGAAGTTATAGGCGATCCCTTGATTCACTTGATTAGAAACTCTATTGATCATGGTATAGAGGCTCCCGAGGAAAGAGTTGAAATCGGCAAGACCCGTAGCGGAGTTGTAAAGCTTAAAGCATCCTATGTGGAGAGTCATATTGTAATTACCATATCTGATGACGGAAAGGGTATAGATGTGGAAAGAATTAAAAAAATAGCAATGGATAAAGGGCTTCTGAAAAGTGATGCCTTGGAAAGAATGAATGATCAGGAGATACTGGATTTGATTTTTGAAGCAGGATTTTCCACAGTGGATATAGTCAGTGATGTCTCCGGTAGAGGTGTGGGGATGGATATTGTAAGGAGCCAGATTGAGCAAATAAACGGCACGGTGGAGTACAGCACCGAGGTGGGCAAGGGTACGGTATTCCAGATCAGACTTCCCTTGACCTTGGTTATCGTCAAGGCTTTAATGGTGGGTATGGCGGACAGTGTTTATGCATTCCCCCTCCCTAATGTTATGGAAACACTGTCGATAGATGAGTCTGAAATTAAATTGGTGGGACAAAGTGAGGTAATCGTGGTTCGGGGTAATGTGCTGCCCCTGCTTAGAATGTCCGATCTTTTTATGGACAGAAGTGAGAGAGAAGACGAAAAGCTTTATGTAGTGGTCTTGGGCTTTGGCAACAGACGGGTGGGAGTCATCGTGGACAGGCTGTTGGGAGAGCAGGAGATTGTTATAAAAACCTTGGGAAGTTATTTGGGTCAAATTACAGGTATATCTGGTGCTACAATACTGGGAGACGGCAGGGTGGCGCTTATTATAGATGCCAAGGGTATTATTAAGGACAGTAAAGAGGAACTAGCCTATGCCAATTAAAATCCTGGTGGTTGACGATTCTTCATTGATGAGGCTTATGGTTTCCCGCTCCTTGGAGCGGGAAAAAGATTTTATAGTGATTGGTCAGGCTTCCAACGGAGAAGAGGCAATTAAAAAAATAAGGGAACTGCGTCCTGATGTGGTGACTTTGGATGTGGAAATGCCGGTGCTGGACGGTCTGGGTACCCTCAAAAGGGTTATGCAGGACAATCCTGTGCCGGTGGTTATGTTAAGTGCCCTTACAACCCAAGGAGCCCAGCATACCATGCAGGCTTTAAGTCTGGGTGCGGTGGATTTTGTAGCCAAACCCGCCAAGGCGGGTGGTATGGATCCCATGATGGCGGATTTGGTGGTTAAAATCAGGGCCGCTGCCCAAGCTTCGG
>CAZHAJ010000072.1:0-9457 GCA_964530215.1 uncultured Peptococcaceae bacterium
AGCTAGTACTTGTTTTTTTTTTTACAGCTATGGTTTGGAAGTTATTGCCTGGTGATTAAGAGTATCTTAAGTTTAATACGGAGGTCATCGGAAGGGGAATCGGATCTCACTGAAGATATACTGAAGAAAAAGATAGATCCCGATAAACTTCCTGTGCACGTGGCAGTTATAATGGATGGAAATGGAAGGTGGGCATTAAACAGAGGCATGCCCAGAGCATACGGGCACAGGGCTGGGGTAGAGTCCCTAAGGGGTATGGTTCAGATCAGTTCTGATATGGGGATTAAGGTGCTTACAGTTTATGCTTTCTCTACAGAAAATTGGAAAAGGCCTAAAGAAGAAATTAATATATTGATGGATTTATTAGTGGAGTATTTAAATAAGGAAATTGATGAATTGAAAGAAAAAAATGTGAAGGTGAGAGCGATTGGAAAAATTCAGGAGCTGCCAATAAATGCTCGTAAGGCAGTTTCGATTGCTCACGAAAAAACACAAGACTGCACAGGACTTTCTTTGAACATTGCATTAAATTATGGCGGCAGAGCGGAGCTTATTGATGCCTTTAAGGGAGTCTGCTCCAAGGTGATGCAGGGCGAGCTTTCTATGTCAGATATTAATCAGGAAATCATATCCCAGCATCTTTATACCTCAGGGCAGCCGGATCCGGATTTGCTGATAAGACCGTCGGGAGATTATCGAATAAGTAATTTTTTGCTTTGGCAGTTAGCGTATACCGAGTTTTGGCACACTGATGTAATGTGGCCGGATTTTAAAAAGAGTCATTTCTTAATGGCTTTATTGGATTACCAGAGACGTAAGAGGCGCTTTGGAGGTTTAAAATAGTAGGTTGGTGAATTATTTGTTATTAAAAAGGATTCTAAGTTCACTGGTGGGTGTTCCGGTAATACTGTTTTCTGTTTGGCAGGGAGGGTTATTGCATTTTATTCTGGCTCTGGGTATTATGATTATCGCAATAATAGAATTAAATAAAATTTTTTATTTTATGAAAATCCAGGGCTCTATATTACATATGATTATTGGGATTTTGATTCTGTCCATAGGTTCTTATGCCGGCGGAATTCAGTTGTTAGGGTTATTGTATCCATTGGTAATATTGATTATTTTATTTTTAGGGGTTTTTCTGTACCCCAAAATAAAGCCCGGGAATATTGCCGGAGCAATATTGGGAATTTCTTATGTGTCACTATTTATATTTTTCTACCTTACCGGAACTTTGGAAAACGGTCAAAAATGGGTTTTAATTATGTTGGTGGGTACCTGGGCTGCAGATATAACAGCTTTTATAGTAGGTAAAAATTTTGGGAGAAAAAAACTTGCTCCCCAACTGAGCCCGGGCAAAACCGTCGAAGGGGCGTTGAGTGGACTGGCGGGCAGTATCGTTGCCGTAATGATATTTAACTATTTTATTAATGTAACTTCTTTGCCCATAATTTTGATTTTAGGTTTTTTGATAGGGGTACTGGGAGTTGTTGGCGATCTTTTTGAGTCCAGTTTAAAAAGAGCTGCCGGAATCAAGGATGCTGGGGGAATAATCCCCGGGCATGGAGGGGTGTTGGATCGTTTCGACAGCTTATTCTTTATAGCTCCCATGATGTACGGTTTTATAGTGATTTTAATATAGTCAGGTGAGGTGAATATGACCAGATTATTACAGATAACAGCATTAATAGCAGCAGTGATAGCAACTATTTATTTTGCTGTGGCATATTTTTTGCCAAAAGTTTATGCAATAGCCAGTACATTGATATTGGTTTTGCTGCCCTTTATTATGGCCATCATAATGGCTATGCTGATGGAGCCAATAATCCGGCTGCTCTCGGTAAAACTAAAATTGACCAGGGGACAGGCCGTATCTCTATCAATGCTGACTGTTTTCAGCTCACTGGGATTAATAATTGTTTTTGTTTTTTTTAGACTAACAGAAGAGTTAGTGAAGTTGTCAATGACTTTTCCCTATTATGTAACTTTAGTTTCTACTTTTATCGAAACTTATTTCCAAAAAGGGAAACTGTTCTTTTTCAGTCTTCCCCCGGGAGTAATAAGCCAGGTTAATGATAATATAGATACCATTACAAGTAATGTTGCAGATATAGTTTCAGGACTTGCCGGTTCCCTGGTAAGTATTGCAGCATCTTTGCCGGGCATTGTTCTAGGTGTTATAGTTGCAGTTATTGCTACTTTTTTCTTCTCCAGGGACCGAGGAATTATAATCGGTTTTATCGGTGAAGTCATACCCAAGCCGTGGGGTGATAGATTTATCGATGTTTCCAGGGAAGTTGCTAAAGCTTTTATCAGTTACATACGGGCCCAATCATTTTTGATTACATTAACAACCATTCAAGCAATCATCGGCCTTTATGTCATCGGTGCTCAATATGCTCTAACGGTGGGTTTTCTGGTGGGATTGCTGGATGTAATACCGGTTCTGGGACCAGCGGCAATTTTTATACCATGGGCGATATGGTCGTTCATAATGGGAAATACAGGTTTTGGTGTGAAACTTGTTATATTGTACCTCTTTATCTGGATAGTCCGTCAATCACTGGAGGCCAGGGTTGTGGCAGGAAATCTTGGATTGCACCCATTGTCAGTGTTAGTGGTAATGTATATCGGTCTAAAACTAATGGGCGTTCCGGGATTAATATTGGGACCTGTGCTACTTATTGCAGGTAAGGCCATATTTAATGTGTTCAGGCAGGAGAAAATATAATCTTTTGTTTTAATAAGGAGTGAGCCCGTTGAAGGGAGTAAGTATATTAGGCAGTACCGGTTCCATCGGACGCCAAGCTTTGGAAATTATTGATTTTTTTCCAGATCAGTTTCAGGTAATAGGATTGTCGGCAGGACACAATTTAAATGTTTTACGGCAGCAGGTGGAAAAATATAAACCAAGGATAGTCTCGGTTGCTTCAATGCAGGATGCGGAAAAGCTTCAGAAGCAGTTTGCCGGGTATGATGTTGAATTTCTTTGGGGTAATGCAGGACTGGCGGAAGTGGCAACAGCAGTTGGAGCAGATACCGTGCTTACCGCTGTGTCCGGAGTTGTCGGGCTACAGCCGACGGCAGAAGCTATTAAGGCAGGCAAGGACATTGCTCTGGCCAATAAAGAAACTTTAGTGGCGGGGGGCGCGTATATAACTGCATTGGCAGAAAAACATAAAGTAAAAATACTGCCTGTTGACAGTGAACACTCTGCAATTTGGCAATGTCTTAAGGGTTCAAGTCTTAAAGAAGTTAAAAAAATAATACTTACTGCGTCAGGTGGGCCCTTTAGAAAGGAGCCGGAAGATCTTAGCACGGTTAATGTGGAGATGACCCTTAAACACCCCAATTGGAGTATGGGAAGAAAAATAACAGTGGATTCAGCTACAATGATGAATAAGGGTTTAGAGGTTATAGAAGCCAGATGGCTTTTTGATTTGGATTACAGTCAAATAGAGGTGGTAGTTCATCCCCAGAGCATTATTCATTCCATGGTGGAATTTGTAGACGGATCGGTGCTGGCTCAGTTGGGATATCCCGACATGAGGTTACCGATTCAATATGCGTTGGGATACCCAAGTCGCCTGCAAAATAACCTTCCGGGAATTGATTGGCTGAGTATAAGGGAGCTTACATTTGAAGCCCCGGACACTAAAAGATTTCCTTTGCTTAAGTTAGCTTATGAGGCAGGCTGCAGGGGAGGTTCATTGCCTGCGGCGATGAATGCCGCCAACGAGGTTGCAGTTGAGCTGTTTTTAAAAGGTAAGATTGATTTCTTGTCGATATGCAAAGTGGTGGAAGAGGTGATGGGTCGGCATGTTATAATAGAAGAACCGGACTTAAATGAAATTATTGAAGCAGACCGACAGTCAAGGGAATCAGCTTACAGATTAGCGTCGGACTGACTTTTGAATGACAACTTACATATCATTTTTATATAGAAAGGTGAGATGAATGAATACTTTTATTGCCTCTGTAATAGTTTTCGGTTTGCTGATTTTTATTCATGAATTGGGACATTTTCTTGTTGCCAAATATGTTGGTATAAAAGTGCGGGAATTCAGCTTAGGCTTCGGTCCCAAACTCATCTCCATTTTAAAGGGAGAAACCAGGTACAACCTTAGAGCTTTCCCTTTAGGTGGTTTTGTAAGTATGGCAGGTATGGACCCTAACGAAAACACGGAAGATGATGCTGATGAAGCATCTAGGGGCTTTAACAGCAAAACTGTGGGGCAGAGAATAGCTGTTATTTTTGCCGGACCAATGATGAATTTTTTACTGGCGGCGGTTTTATTGGCGATAATGTTTATGGCTTACGGTGTCCCTGATCAACCCACCAATATTGTTCAAGGCACTATTCCCGGGCAACCTGCTGAGATGGCAGGAATTAAGCCCGGTGATGAGATTGTATCCATCGACGGACAAAAGATATCCACTTGGGAGCAGTTAAGTAAGACTGTGAGCGATAATCCGGGTCGTTCTCTGCAGATTACCGTAGAAAGAGACAATGAGTTGTTAAATGTTACTGTTGTTCCATATCAAGATGAGAACAGCTCAGGGAAAATTGGCATTCTTCCTGCTCCTCAAAAGGTTGGTCCGGCGACAGCATTGGTTTCAGGAGTTAAGTATACCGTCCTATTGTCTTATCAGATACTTGAGTATTTAGGTCAAGCCATTGCCCAGAAAGTCCCTCTTGAGTTAGGTGGGCCGGTTCAGATAGTGGCTACCATTAATGAGGCCGTGGAGAGTAACAACTGGCTTTTGAATCTGGTTAGCTTAGCTGCCTTTTTATCAATCAGTTTGGGGCTGTTTAATCTTTTCCCTATTCCCGCATTGGACGGAAGCCGGATACTCTTTCTTATACTGGAAAAGCTTAGGGGTAAACCCATTGAGCAAACTAAAGAAAATTTTATTCACATGATGGGTTTTGCTTTGTTGCTTTTGCTTATTGTCTTTATCACATATAACGATGTTTTACGGGTGATTATGTAGTCAACACACTGTTTATTTGTTTATATCAGGGGATGTTTTTTATGCACAGATTAAAAACCAGACCTATTATGATAGGTAATGTTAAGGTTGGCGGAGGGGCACCGGTATCGGTTCAGTCTATGACAAATACGGATACAAGGGATGTAATATCCACCGTTAATCAGATTAATGATCTTGACAAGGCAGGTTGTGAAATTATCAGAGTGGCAGTACCGGATTACCAAGCAGCCGATGCCCTTAAAGAAATAAAAAAGGGAATAAATATCCCCCTAATTGCGGATATCCATTTTGACTATAAGCTGGCGTTGGCAGCCGTGCAGGCAGGGGTGGACGGGTTAAGAATAAATCCAGGCAATATCGGCGGCTCCGGCAGGGTCAGGGAAGTGGTTAAATCATGCAGAGAGAAAAAGATACCCATCAGGATAGGGGTCAATGCCGGTTCTTTGGAAAAAGAACTGCTTGAAAAATACGGATTGTCATCCCAAGCGATGGTTGAAAGTGCGCTGCGTCATATTCATATGTTGGAGGATTTGAATTACAGGGAAATAAAAATATCCCTTAAAGCATCGGATGTTCCTCTAATGATAGATGCTTATCGACTTTTGTCAAAAAAAGTTGATTATCCCATGCACGTAGGGGTTACCGAGGCGGGAACCCTTTATTCCGGCAGTGTAAAGTCATCAGTGGGGATCGGGGCTGTGCTTTCCATGGGGATAGGTGATACTATACGAGTATCTCTGACTTCGGACTCTGTTCATGAAGTCAAACTGGGCTGGGATATATTGAAAGTGATGGGGTTAAGAAAACGGGGGGTTGAGATAATTTCCTGTCCTACCTGTGGAAGAACCAAAATCGACTTGATACCCATTGCAAACCAAGTGGGAGAGTTGTTGTCACATGTGGATAAGCCTTTGAAAGTAGCGGTTATGGGTTGTGCTGTAAACGGACCCGGCGAGGCCCGTCATGCTGACATAGGTATTGCCGGCGGAAGTGGGGAAGGGTTAATTTTTTGTAAGGGAAAAGTATTAAGGAAAGTGCCTGAAGAAAAACTTGTTGATGAGCTTATAAAGGAAATCTATAATTTAATAGGGCAGGACATAGTATAATCGCAAAAGGAGGATTTTTTTGTCTTGTTAGTTTCAAAGCAATTAATTCCAACATTAAGGGAAGTTCCGTCTGAGGCCGAAATTATCAGTCACCAATTGTTGGTAAGGGCCGGCTTTATAAGAAAAGCCGCTGCGGGTGTATATACACTGCTTCCATTAGCCTGGCGAGTGATTAAAAAAATAGAAAACATCATAAGGGAAGAAATGGATAGGCAGGGGGGGCAGGAGATAATGATGCCCATAATTCAACCTGCGGAATTATGGTATGAGTCCGGACGATGGAGTGTATACGGTGATGAGCTTTTCAGACTTAAGGATAGGCATGGCAGGGACTTTTGTTTGGGCCCTACCCACGAAGAGATTATTACTGACTTGGTAAGGGGGGATGTCAAGTCTTATAAGCAATTGCCCCTTCTACTATATCAGATACAAAATAAATACAGAGATGAGAGAAGGCCCCGTTTTGGCCTGATGAGGGGTCGAGAATTCATAATGAAGGACCTTTACTCATTCGACCGTGATGAAGAGGAATTAAATATAAGTTACAATAAAATGTTTGATGCTTATACCAGGGTGTTCAGTCGTTGTGGACTTAAATTCAGATCGGTGGAGGCTGATTCAGGTGCCATTGGGGGCAATGATACCCACGAGTTTATGGTGTTGGCTGAATCAGGTGAGGCTATAGTGGTATATTGTCAAAGTGAGTCATGCGGTTATGCTGCAAACGTAGAAAAAGCAGAAAGCTTATTTGACAATAATGACAGTCAGGAGGAAGTCAGGCCAATAAAGTCAATAGATACTCCCGGGATGCGAACGGTGGAACAGGTAATTGAGTCCCTAGGGGTTTCTGCTAGGAGAGTCATCAAAACCATTATATATAAGACAGAAAAGGGGTTATTGGCTGCTCTAATCAGGGGAGATCGGGATATAAACGATACAAAATTAAGAAAGACAGCTGATGTATTGGAACTTGAGCTGGCATCTCCGGAGGAAGTGGAAAAGTTGACAGGCTCACCGGTGGGTTTTGCAGGACCTGTGGGTATCAGCGGGGTTCCTCTCTTGGTGGACTTTGAGGTTGCAGCAATGGTTAATTCTATTACAGGAGCCAACAAAGCAGACGCCCACCTGATGAATGTAAACCCCGGGAGGGATTTTAAGCCGGACAAGATTGCGGACATTAAATTGGTGAAAAAAGGGGATCCGTGTCCCAGGTGTGGAGTAGAACTCTCAGAAGCAAGGGGAATAGAAGTGGGGCAAGTGTTTAAACTGGGCACAAAATACAGTGATGCTTTAAATGCCGCATATCTGGACCAAGAGGGTAAAGAGAAGCCTATAGTAATGGGATGTTACGGGATTGGTGTTACCAGAACTATGGCAGCTTCGGTTGAACAAAACCATGATGAAAACGGAATTATTTGGCCGATATCAATAGCACCTTATCATGCAGTGGTAATTCCGGTGAACGTAAGGAATATTGAGCAGTGGCAGATGGCTTCTGATATTTATCGGTCACTACAAGACGCCGGGGTTGAAGTGGTTTTAGACGACAGAAATGAAAGACCGGGAGTGAAGTTTAAGGATGCCGATTTAGTGGGCTATCCTTTACGAATCACAGTGGGTGCGAAAGCGACTTCTTCCCGGGAGGTGGAGGTTTGTATCAGACAGAAAGGTGAAACCATCATGGTGTCCGAAACCCAGCTAATTTCTGAAATTATGCAAATATTAGATAAAGGTTTGGAGATTTAGTGATGGTGAGCACCCTTAAGAGTTTCTGTAAGATTAATTATGGAGTATAATTATACTTAATAAAGGCCAAAATACCATTAAAATAGAGGCGCTGTTTACCGAACAGGTTTTTTCTTGTCAATGCTGGATATCTATGTTATACTGATATTGGTTTTCCGGAAGAGACATTTTTTGTAATTTTTTAGAAGAGTGGGTGCAGATCCCACTCTTTCGTATTCTTGAGTAAAAAAGGTTAATTACCTTGGTTTATTTGCAGTCCTTCCTCCGTTAAGGCTTGTCAATTCGTATAAAGATGTTCATTGTCTTCAAGGAACAGTATCGCTCCAAGTAGTACTTTCAGAATATCAATGAATAATAAGCCTGCATAGTTTTCTATTAGCATTTTTTGCTTTTATGGGAGTCTGTTTGTATTTGCATATATGATATTGCGGGAGGTCAATGGTGGTGAATAACAATACAGCCACTTTAGTTGAAAAAGTTACAGCACCGGTAGTGGAGGAGCTTGGCTATGAACTGGTGGATGTAGAGTTTGTCAAGGAAGGCGGAAGACATATCCTTAGGTTCTACATAGATAAGCCGGAGGGTATTTTGCATGATGACTGTGAATTGGTTTCTCGAGAATTGGATGCCCTGTTGGATGAAATTGATCCTATCCCACAAAACTACTATTTAGAGGTTTCTTCGCCGGGATTGGAGCGCCCTTTAAAAAAAACAAGGGATTTTATCAGGTTTAAAGACCGGATGATCAAAGTGACCACCTTCGTTCCTGTGGAGGGAAGGAAAAAACTAATTGGCAAATTGTTGGGTTTAGAAGACGGCAATATTATTTTAGAGGTTAAGGGTAGTACTGTTGCTATCCCTCAAAAATTAGTGGCGTCCGCCAGATTGCATGTTGATTTATTAGATTAATTTTACAAATAGGCTCAGGAGGCATATTTAGAATGAACGTAGATTTTTTAGAAGCCCTTCATGACTTGGAAAAGGAGAAGGGAATATCTGTTGAAATTTTGTTGGATGCAATTGAAGCTGCTTTGCTTTCAGCTTATAAAAGAAATTTTGGTTCCTTGCAAAATGCCAGAGTTATAATTGACCGGGATACCGGTGAATTTAAGGTATTTTCGCAACACAGTGTTGTGGAAGAAGTAACTGATTCCAGGCAAGAGATATCTTTGGAGGATGCTAAATCTATTGACCCCCGCTATCAACTGGGTGATGTTGTTGAAAATGAAGTAACTCCTAAGAATTTTGGTAGGATTGCCGCACAAACCGCCAAACAAGTGGTGGTTCAGCGTATCAGAGAAGCTGAACGAAATATTATATACGAAGAATTTGCTAACCGCGAAGAAGATATTGTTAACGGAGTTATTCAACGAGTTGAACAGAAGAATGTTTTTATCGAACTGGGCAAGACTGAGGCTATTCTTGCTCCCTCCGAACAAATGCCTGGGGAAGAATATCGCCACGGGAGCAGGATTAAAGCATATATTGTCGAGGTGAAAAAGACCAATAAAGCACCTCAAATTATTGTTTCCCGAACTCATCCCTGTTTACTAAAAAGGCTTTTTGAACTTGAAGTACCTGAACTTCAGGAGGGAGTTGTGGAGTTAAAG
>CAZHAJ010000073.1:0-9446 GCA_964530215.1 uncultured Peptococcaceae bacterium
CATGCACTACTGGTATGCTCCAGCGCACGGTAACAACCTCGGTAAAATGTCCGACCTAAATGTCATCCCCCCTTAACATTGGGTCAGCTTTTATGCAGACATTGAAATTTTATTCCCCGAGATATTTCCTAAAATTCTCCTGGATTCTGAATACTGTTTATAACTCCTTCTTACCCAAAATTTTGTTGAATAAAGTGCATATTTAGATATCGTCAGGGAAGGATAATATTAAAAATTCAGGAGGTTTATATGTCCAGACTCCCGGTAGGTATGATTATACTTCTAATTGTATCAGCACTTATATTTTTCGGATTGGCGCAAAGAGCATTGGACCGCATGAAACTAACGGATAAACAAGCACTTTTGATTGTGGCAGGCCTAATTATCGGCAGTTTCTTCAGCGTACCTGTACCGTTTGGAAATTACCCTATTACAGTAAATTTCGGAGGTGCTTTAATACCTTTATTTTTAGCAGCTTATTTAATAATAACTGCCGGTACCGCTAAAGAAAAAATTAGATCTTTGGTGGGTGCAGCAATTACCGCTTTAACGATATATGGCATCGGCAGTTTATTTATGACGGGATTACCGGAACCTTCAGGGAGATATGGTTTTCTTGACTCAATGTGGTTATACCCGTTGGTAGCCGGTATAGTAGGGTACCTGTTCGGAAGATCCAGACGGGGAGCATTTGTATCAGCCACTCTGGGTATGATTGCATTTGACATCAGTTATTATTTTTGGTTATCAACACGAGGTGCACCATTAGGGAGAGTAGATATCGGTGGCGCAGGAGCCTTTGACGCAATCGTAATTGCGGGAATACTTGCGATTTTACTTGCAGAAACCATTGGAGAAACACTAGAAAGATTGGCCGGAGGACCTTCAACTACTGGGCGAGATCCCAGCTTGATTTCAGCATTACGCAAACCTAATATCCAAGACGAAACCTCCAGTCAAAATATATCGGATAATGATGATAAAGGGGGATCCATATGAAAAACCCTCGGTTTTTATTATATCTGATGGCAGCAATCTTAGTATTGTCAGCCACAGCTTTATCTTCTGTCAACAGTAAATTTCATCTGCGGCCTACATGGAATCCGAAAACTGTTTTCAGCATAGAAGAAGACTTAGATCATCAGGCAGGGACCACAATAACAATAAAAGATGAAGCCGGCAACATTATATCCAAGACATCACGAACAGCTCCCGGTGACCAAATCATTCAGCCCGACGGCAAACATTACAAAGTAATAAAGACTGACAATAACTCAGCCACAGCAAGACTGATGGGATCAGACAAAGAGTACCTGGCATACCGTGATTTGTTTAACGATATCTCAATACCTGCTGCCTCAACGAACCAAAACCGTCAAACCGTCGGAATTTATCACACCCATAGTGCCGAATCCTATGTCCCAACAGACGGCACTGAGTCCATTCCTTTCAGCGGCGGTATCTACCAGGTGGGTAAATCTCTGGTAAACAAACTTCAAAATTCAAATGTCCGGGTTTCTTATGATGAAACCCCCCATGACCCACATGATAACAATGCATATTACCGTTCCAGAAGAACCGCAGTAAACATTGTAAAACAAAACCCGGTGGCAATTCTGGACATTCACAGAGACGGGATTCCTGATGCCAATTATTACAGGGAATCCGTTTCCGACACAAATGTAGCCCAACTTCGTTTAGTTGTGGGCAGACAGAATCCCAATATGCAGGCAAACCTTGATTTTGCAAAAAAAATGATGGCTTATGCCAACAAAACTCATCCAGGTATAGTTAAAGAAATATTCATGGCCAAAGGCAACTATAATCAGGATCTTATGCCTACAGCATTGTTAATCGAGGCAGGCACTCATCTTAACTCTAAAGAAGAAGCCCAAAGGGGTATCACTCTTTTTGCAGACGCCATTCCCACAGCACTGAACATAACTGCCGGTCCCCAGGGCATAACAGAACCCGGCTCAAAGGGTGCATGGTCTGCTTTAGCATGGATAATCGGTCTGACAGTTATAGGTGGCGGCGTATTTCTAGTTATCAGTTCCGGAGGCTTCAAACAAGCAGGCAGCAGACTGTCATCTTTCGTAAGTAGGGAATTTACAGGATTCCTTGGTCCTGTGAATAATATTCGCAAAAAATTCACTAGCAAAAAAAAGGATTAATTTTGGCCGTCAATTTTTCAATTGTTTCTAGGGGAAATAAAAAATGAGAATTTTTTATCATTGCTATGGCGGGACCCACTCCTCAGTTGCAGCAGCAGGAATACATCTGGGACTGCTGCCTAGAGATCGAAAACCCAGTCATCTTGAACTATCATCTCTTAAATACTTTGATCGCCGCAGCAACTCTGAAGTGGGTAAAATAGTATATATGGGGATAGACCATAAAGGTAATTATATATATGTAGTGGGGCGGCACAATCGCCCCACGTTATTTTTTCAAGTAGTAGATGTCCTTACTGAGACTCTAAAAATTAATTCTGATGAGATACTAATGGTTGACGTTTCTCCCCAAATTAATTTATCTATGCGCATAGGTGGATTCATATCAAGGCGTTTGGGATGGATAAGAATTGGAAGACCAATTGTTACCTGGGGAACTTTAAAAAGTTATAATCATCTGGTTACTTTAGTAGATAAAGTATATGCAACCTTGAAAAAGAATAACTACAAGAAAAAGCCCGAAATCATTCCACTTAAAATAAGCATCTTCTATACTAACGGCACATTGCCTCTTTCCTTTGTGGCAGCGGAAGTCCTCACAAACAAATTGCCAAAACAATTTGATCCTAAAATTATTTCTAGTGTCCTTAACCTCTTAAATATAGGCTTTTATTCCCGAAATAAAGTATTTATCACAAGCAAAACCGGCTTTAACGCACACAAATTAATTGCAGCTACCAATATAGGTTCCAAAGATTGGGTTTTCAAAAATCTAATTAATACTTTTTTAGAAATATTTCATTTGGACAACAAACAATATAACATCACTGCATTTAACACCCCTTGGATAAATCCCAGCTTAACCATTGGTTTGTTGTTGTTAAAATCATATTTTTTTAGGAATAAGGGTAAAAAGCTTGTTGAAATATATATTGAAAAAGTCTATCCCTCAATAGTAAAAACCGTTGAACTTGACTGTCCTTGCCAAATATCAGATAATGAAGAAGCAAATTTACAGTTTGCAAAATAATCCAATAAGGGTCCCTAGATTATGAAAAAAGAAAAAAAAACAAATGATTATGGCCTTACCGTTTTGGATGTAACCGACGGCTCCATCGGTGATGAATTGGGAATCCAATCGGGAGATAGACTGATATCCATAAACAATTTTAAAATAAATGATATTTTAGACTATCAATTCTATCGCAGTGAAGTCTTTATAACTATGGAGCTGATTAAAGAAAACGGTGAATTATGGGAACTGGAAATAGAAAAGGATTTTGAGCAGGACATTGGGATATCCTTCGTGAAAAACGGTCTTGAGGAAATAACCAGATGTTCAAACAAATGCATATTCTGCTTTGTTGATCAAATGCCTAAAGGCATGAGGAATACTCTGTACGTAAAAGATGATGATTACCGCTTATCTTTTACTCAGGGCAGCTTTATTACCATGGCAAATATGACTCAGCAGGATTTTGAGAGAATTATCAGACTTAAGCTAACTCCCTTATATGTATCGGTACATACCACCGATACTAAGTTGAGGAAAAAAATTCTGGGAAATCCCAAAGCGGGGGAAATATTAAAACAGCTTAAGCTACTAACCGATGCAGGGATAGAAATACATGCTCAGGCAGTGCTCAGTCCGGATGTAAATGACGGAGTTGCATTAGACAAAACCATTAAGGATCTGGTTAATCTATGGCCTGGTGTCCGAACTTTAGCCTTGGTGCCGGTGGGAATAACAAGCTATCGCAACGGACTTTACCAACTAAAAAAATTTGAACCGAAACAAGCTGCCGATGTTTTGAGCAAAGTTAAAGGTTGGCAGGATTATTGCATTAAAGACCTAAGTTATCCCTTTGTTTTTGCCAGTGATGAATTTTATTTTTTGTCCGGTACAGACATTCCTGCACTGGAGCGATATGCTGATTTCCCACAAACAGAAAATGGTGTGGGACCCACCAGAATATTTCTGGATAACTGGGCAGAAGTGAGAAAAAATTTACCCCATCATATCGATAAACCATTAAGGGTTGCTATCGTGACCGGTGTGCTGGGGAAAAATATAATTGATCCTATTGTGGGGGAACTTAATAGAATACGTAACCTAAAAACTATAACAGTTTCTATAGAAAATAAATTTTTTGGTCCTTCAATTACTGTTGCCGGGCTGCTCACCGGTGGAGATTTAATCAGAAGTAAAAACATACTGGCCCAATGTCAACTTGTTATTGTACCCTCTGCAATGTTTAAAAGAAACGAAACAGTGACTTTGGATGACTATTCCTTAGATGAATTAGAAAAAATAATCGGAACAAAGATAGTGTCGGCAGAGGATCCCGAAGATTTAGTGAATACTATACTAGAGATAACAGGTGGTTAAATGTCTGAAAAACCGGTGGTTGCTATAGTGGGGCGTCCAAACGTCGGAAAATCAACCCTTTTTAACCGCATCGTAGGAGAAAGAATTGCGATTGTTGAAGAAATTGCAGGTGTAACCAGGGACAGACTCTATATGGATGCTGAATGGTCCAACCGTACTTTTACTTTAGTAGACACGGGTGGGCTGGATTACGCCCATCAAGATATAATTACCAGCAACATAAGAAAGCAAGCTAATATAGCTATTAAAGAAGCTGATGTCATACTCTTTGTAGTTGACTCAAGGGATGGGTTGACTCCGGTTGATCAAGAAATAGCGGATATTTTAAGGAAAACTGATAAACCCATAATTTTAGCTGCTAATAAAGTAGATGATTTTCAGAGCCAAAAAGACTATATTGAATTTTACAGCTTAGGTTTAGGTGCCCCTATACCCGTATCAGCATCCCAAGGACTAAACACCGGAGATTTAATGGATGCAATTATAGAAAGCCTACCCCAATGCCAACAAGACGGGGATATAGCAGATTCTGTAAGAATTGCTTTCATAGGTCGCCCAAATGTTGGAAAATCCTCCTTAGTCAATAAAATATTGGGTGAAGAAAGGGTCATTGTAAGCAATATTCCCGGCACCACAAGGGATGCCATCGACACGTATATTGAACGAGACGGAAATCATTACATATTGGTGGATACCGCAGGTATACGCAGAAAAACCAAAGTAGATGAGTCCACTGAAAAATATTCTATTATAAGATCTCTACGGGCAATAGACCGCTGTGATGTCGTATTACTTGTAATTGATGCGGAGGACGGTGTCACCGAACAGGATAAAAAGATCGCCGGTTATGCCCATGATCAAGGGAAAGCGTCGGTTGTTTTGATTAACAAATGGGATCTGGTAAAAAAAGACAATAAAACCTTCGACAGTTATTCTAAAGAAATACGTGAAGAACTGGGATTTATGAAATATGCGCCTTTAGTTTTTGTATCTGCCCTTACAGGGCAACGGGTTAATAATATCCTAGCAACCGTCGAAAGAGCTGCACAAAACCATAATCTAAGGGTAGCAACCCCTGGACTAAATAATTTGATTCGTGAAGCGGTGTTGCAAAACCCCCCTCCCACCTATAAAACCAGACGGTTAAAGATTTCTTACGTTACTCAAAATGGTATTAGGCCTCCTAAATTTACTTTTTTTGTTAATGATACCGGGCTGGCTCATTTTTCATATCTGCGTTATCTGGAAAAACAAATCAGAGCCGCATATGGTTTTGAAGGAACACCTATCAGACTGCTGCTTAGGAAAAAAGACGGAGTAGAGGAATAAACATCATTTATTGTAGCGGAGGAGTGTTGGAATATTGTGGATAATTCTGCTCTTCATTAGTTATCTGATAGGCTCAATCCCTTTCGGTCTAATTATCAGCAAATTAAAGGGGATTGACATTCGGCAGCATGGCAGCGGCAATATTGGAGCAACCAATGTATGGCGTACCATTGGTCCAATCCAAGGAATTATGGTTTTAATGCTTGATGCATCCAAGGGCATTACCGGTGTTTACTTGGGCAAAAGCATGGGTATTGAGGGTTTTGAATTGCTCACCGCTTTAGCGGCAATATTGGGACATGCGTTCCCTATTTTCCTGGTCTTTAGAGGTGGTAAAATAATTGCCACAGGATTAGGGGTGATGCTTGCCCTTTCGCCTATCTCGGCATTAATAGCTGTAATTATCTTTTCTATAGTGGTTTTAGTGTCCCGCTATGTTTCTTTGGGTTCTGTTATAGCGGCAGTGTCGGTTCCCATCTCTATGCTGATGGTAAACCACAATTCCAAGTACATTTTATTTGGAATTTTAATTTCTATAATTGCAGTATATAAACATATTCCTAATCTGTTGAAAATAATTGCGGGGACAGAAAATAAAGTGAATCTTACCACAAAAAATAGCAGAATCTAACCTAGTACTTGGGATAAGGAGGAAAGTGCTTTTGGGCAACAAAAAAGTCGCTGTTTTAGGAGCAGGAAGCTGGGGTACCGCTCTTGCGTTGCACCTGGCCCATAACGGTCATAAACCTATTCTTTGGACCCACCGCCAGGAACATTTTCAGGAAATGCTTGCTAGCGGCACAAATATAAAGTATTTGCCAAACATCTTTTTACCTGATTCATTGCAACTAAGCAATGACCTCGAAAGTGCTGTTAATAATGCAGATGCGGTAATTGCAGCTGTTCCATCTTATGCCTTCCGAGAACTGTGCAGTAGAATAAAAAATTATTTAAAATCATCCACCATTATTATTAACGGAGCCAAAGGAATTGACGAAGAAACATTACAAAGAATATCCGAAATATATCTGGAAATATTTCAACAAAACAATAACTATGTAGCTCTTTCCGGTCCCAGCCACGCTGAAGAAGTTTCTGTTGGTATGCCCACTGCTGTAGTGGTGGCGTCAGCTGATAATGGAAATGCCCAGAAAGCTCAAAACTTGCTGATGTCCGGTAATTTTAGGGTATATACCACCAACGATGTTATAGGGGTTGAACTAGCCGGTGCTTTAAAAAATGTTATAGCACTGGGAACCGGAATTGCAGATGGACTGAATTACGGTGACAATACAAAGGCCGCTTTAATCACTAGGGGATTAGCAGAAATATCTAGGCTGGGTTCTGCCTTGGGTGCTAGCCCATTGACTTTTTCCGGCCTTGCAGGAGTAGGAGATCTTATTGTTACTTGCACCAGTAAACACAGCAGGAACAGAAGAGCAGGCATTGAAATTGGGCATGGAAAGACTGTAGAGCAAGCATTGAAATCAGTAAATATGGTGGTGGAAGGAATCAGAACCACAAAAGCAGCAAAAAGACTGTCCCAACGCGAGGGAATCCAAATGCCCATTACTGAACAAATGTATAAAGTTTTGTTTCAGGGTAAAAATCCTTGTGATGCGGTAACCGATCTCATGGGCAGGGACAAAAAGGAAGAAATGGGGGAGTTGTAAATTTATCGTCCTCTTTCAATTGTTGGGGCAGACCATAAATAGAAAGTAAATAGTACTGAACTGTGACTACAAAGATATGTTGGTCACAGTTTTTTTATAGCTTAACAAATAATATATCAGGGTTATTAGCAAAAATTTTTTTCTAGGGTTATATTCTTGTCCCCGATTCATATATATGTATTGTTAATGTATACCACTGGAAAAAAACTACCCGTTTTCGGTTTCGATATACCCGTCACACTTAAATGTGCCCGGGTCGGGGGGGATGCTGATAAGTATTAGGTATATTATTAATATAATTTTTTTTACCGAGGAGGGATTAGGTTGGATAAGGTTGACATCTTTCGGGATATTGCTGAAAGAACAGACGGCGATATTTACCTAGGTATCAGCGGGGGAGTGCGCACCGGAAAATCTACCTTTATAAAGAAGTTCATGGAATTGCTGGTGATCCCCAATATTAAAAATCCCCACGAAAAAGACCGTGCCCGGGATGAGTTGCCGCAAAGTGGAGCCGGCAGAACTATCATGACAACGGAACCAAAATTTGTGCCTAACGAAGCTGTTGAACTAAATGTTTCTCCCAGCCTTAAGGTTAAAATCCGTTTAGTGGATTGTGTTGGCTATAAAGTGGAGGGGGCCCTGGGATATGAAGAAGATGAAGGCCCCCGCATGGTTTTAACACCTTGGTTTGAAGAGCCCATACCCTTTCAGGAAGCCGCCGAATTAGGCACAAGAAAGGTTATATCTGAGCATTCCACCATGGGCATTGTGATTACAACAGACGGTAGTGTAACTGAAATTCCCAGGGAAAACTACATAGAGGCTGAAGAAAGAGTTATCGAAGAACTTAAGGATATTAACAGACCATTTTTGGTAATTATGAATACCGCTTATCCCCTTGCCGACGAAATAATAGAATTGACCGAAGAACTAAGCGAAAAGTATGATGTACCCGTAATACCGGTAAACTGTGCTGAGCTATCACAAAAAGATATACTGGACATTTTAGAGAAAGTGCTTTATGAATTCCCAGTAAATGAAGTAAATATATCATTGCCTCTTTGGGTTGAAGAGTTGGAAAGCAAACATTGGCTTCGCAATAAATTTGAAGATGCCGTACAACAAACAGTCCATTTGGTAAGAAGATTACGGGATATAAACAATGCCGTGGAAAACTTGGCAGATTATGATTTCATATCAAAGGTAACCTTAAGTAAAATGGATATGGGTACCGGGGTGGCAGCCATGGCTATCCATTCAAAATCTGAACTGTTTTATCAGGTTCTATCAGAGGAAAGCGGTTTTTCAGTAGAGGGCGAGCATGAACTTTTCCGCTTGGTGAATGATTTGGCAGTGGCAAAAAGGGAATATGATAAAGTTGCTGCAGCTTTACTGGAAGTTAGGGATTCAGGTTATGGCGTGGTTACTCCCCGCTTAGATGAAATGAATCTTGAGGAACCAGAACTTATTCAGCAGGGGAACAGATTTGGTGTCAAGCTAAGAGCCAGCGCTCCTTCATTACATATTATCAAAGCAGACATAACCACTGAAATAACACCTATTATCGGAACCGAAAAGCAATGCGAAGAGCTGGTAAGATATATGCTTAATGAGTTTGAGGAGAATCCGCAAAAAATATGGAACTCAGAAATTTTTGGGAAATCACTGCATGATCTGGTTAGGGAAGGTATACAGAACAAGCTCCACAGAATGCCAGAAAATGCCCAAGTTAAACTTCAGGACACACTGCAAAGGATTGTCAATGATGGCAGTGGTGGTTTAATTTGCATAATAATATAAATGCTCCGGCCGGAAGGCCGGTTTTTGCTTTTATATTTAAAGGACATTGCATCTTCTTGTTAAAAAGAAATTGCCCAA
>CAZHAJ010000074.1:0-9093 GCA_964530215.1 uncultured Peptococcaceae bacterium
ATACCTACCCCCTTAAATTTTGACATTAGCACAAACCATAATTTTCCTCAGGCATTTTCATTATTATACGATATCTAATCTAGTCTGCAAACTCAGTTAACGATATCTTAAACACTACACGTCAGACTTATTTTTCTTTTACCTGAATTACCGGCAACTGAATTTTTTATTCTCCACCAACTGTAACATAAAAAAACACAGGTAGCCTACCTGTGTAATAAGTATTGTGCAATTAATCATTTAATTAATAAATATCATTGAAGCCATGGGAATATTATTATAAAACCATTCAGCATCACCTTCAGCCAATCTGATACATCCTGCTGATGCTCTTTTGCCAAGAGTAGAATCTGTTACCGATTTGTTAATATCCATTGCCACAGAGTGAAACATATACGTATCATTATACCTTACCCAAAACTTTGCTCCGCTTTCAAACTCCGGACTATAAAACCAAGTGCCCCTGTCCAAAACGGTGAACTCCCCGCGCAAGGTGGGAGAAATATTTTCTCCGGTTGAACAAATAAAAGTCTTTACCAATTCCCAACCACCTTTGACTCCTAAAAAAACATGGGTTTGCTGACGAGCTATGTCAACCCAAACCAAATACTCGGTGTCACTTCCCAAACCTTTATAATTAACATATGCCTCCAGTTGTTCTTTGGTCATTTTCTGCTCTACCGTTGAAGGTTCCTCAGGTATATTCAGAGCTTTGGCTTCCACCCATCCCGACAAACCATCATTGCTTTTCACATTATACCATTTATAAGCTCTGTCTTTAATAATTTCCACCTTGCTATCCCGAGGCAAATTACCTATAATATTTTTTTTATTGTAATGCTCCAAAACATCTGTATCAATTTTGACAGTGGCAATTACAGGGGATGATTTAACCATACCCAGAATTATTTCCTTATCAAGATTGTTATTTATAATTTTTTCTTCTCCCCTTGCATCCTTCATTTGGGTGCCAGCACCTAAATTTTCTTGCCCTGCGTTATCAAGGGTTTTTGCTTCGGTACTTATGTAACCGGTTAAAAGAAATACACTTATAAGTATTACAAAAATCTTGTTCATATTCTACCTTTCGATTTTTTACTTTTTCTCGATTTTTCGTAAAATATTTGTCAAAAATATAATCAAATACAATATAACATATAAAAACCATAAATTACATGATAATATGACTGATTTTGCAATACAGTAATTACCAATAAGGTTATCATCAACTGACATGACCTGCATGGCTATCAGCTTATAAAGCAATAATAACTTGTATACTTTTGAGGCAGAATAACCCTATAAAAAGGGATTTGATTTGGGAGGAGTTTTTTTGAAGATTGCCATTATTGGAGCGGGAGCTGCCGGCTTGGCTTGCGCCCATGAACTGGAGAGATCCGGAGTTTATCCCGATGTTTTTGAAGAAAGGGATAAGCCCGGAGATATGTTTACACATTGCGCAGCGGTCTTGGAGATCTTTACCAGACCCTTTGATCCTTTAGTAAATCTGCAGGATAGGTATAATATTTCACTGCATCCTATCGCTGATATAAAGACCATTAAAATGAAATCGCCTTCCCAAAAAGCTACCGTAAAAGGAAAACTTGGCTACTTTTTTTTAAGAGGCAACAGTTACCCTTCTGTAACTTCACAGTTGCAACAACTGCTAAAAACACCTTTAATAACTAATACGCGGGCACAATACAGTGAGCTGGCTACATACTACGATTACGTGGTGGTGGCTAACGGCAGCGGTGACGCCAGCAGTCGGGAAGGAGTATATTTTCCTTTAATAAAAACACTGCTTATTGGCGCAACGGTACTGGGAGATTTCGATATCAACAATTTAAGTATGTGGTTAGATACCCGATATGCTAAAAAATGTTACGCCTATATGTGCCCCATTGAGAAAAAAAGAGCATTCCTAGGGCTGGTCATTAACGACTGCACCGTTGAAGAAGCCAGGGAAAAGTGGAAACTGTTTTGGGAGATTGAACAGCACCCATATGATCAAATAAACGAGGTAGTGGTACAGCATAATGCAGGCATAGTATATCCGCATCAGGTAGGCAATATATTGTTCACAGGTATTGCGGGGGGGTTTCAGGAGCCATTTCTGGGATTTGGTTTACTGTCATCTATAAAAAGCGGCGTGTTAGCGGGCAGAGCTATTATCCACCGCCAAAACTATGAAGATTTATTATTTCAACTGAAAAAAGATATGGAGCATTCGCTGGTTTTGAGAGAAGAAATAAACAGAGCTGAGAATAAGCACTTTGATATCCTGCTAAAAGCTATTTCCATAGCTCCCATCAATAAACTAATATATAATACCAACATTGATTGGGTTCGAATTGGTACCGGTGCCATGTCTAAATTCAACAAAATGTTTAAATCGAAGTCTTAAATTTACCCAAAGATAAACTGCTATTGCTCAACCGATAAAAAGGGTTTTCTCCTCTACAAAGTAAATTTTTAAATAGTGCAATGCTCTGGTACAAGCCACATATAGTAATCTTTTGTCAAAATCAGAGTGATAATTACTTTTATTGGCATTGTAAACTATTACGATATCAAATTCTAAGCCTTTAGAAAAATACCCGGGTATAATCACAACCCCGCTGCCCAGTTTTTTATTACTTACTCCAAGGGTTACGTTCTCAACCCTACTCTTGAGTTCCAGATATACCTTTTCTGATTCTGATTGGTTTTTACAAATAACTCCCACAGATTGATAACCGCTGCTTCGGAAAAATTCTATATCTTCCACTATCGACATAAGGATTTGTTCTTCGCTGTATCTTTTCAAAACTTCAGGCTCTTGACCGTGACGCCTGAAAGCAATATGTTTTTTGCCCAAAAGCTTTTGATTAAACTTGCTAATTTCATAAGATGAACGATAACTTCTGTTAATATATTTAACGTTCTTTTCTTTTGCCAAAATTAAAGATATTTCATCATATAAAGAATAATCATAATTCTTATCTATTGCTTGATTAACATCACCCAGTAAAGTATATTTTGAATCAGAAAATAACATATTAAAGACCTGATAGTGCACAGGATAATAGTCCTGTGCCTCGTCTATCACCACTTGCCTAATTGAGTTAAAACCTCTATCACCCTCAATTTTTAGTTTAAGATACATAAGTGGAGCAATATCTTCATAGGGTAAATGTCCCCTGAGAATAGCATCTCGGGTGCAGCTCATTAAAGACTCAACATTTTCCGGAATCTTCAAGTTTTTAGACAGCCTTATTAGAAGATGAGGATTTTCTAGCAGTATTTTATAGATTTTAAAGTAATCAGCCTGGGTATTTTTTCGCAAATCATCTAGAAACGGCTTGGAGTACTTAATGGACAGTAATCGGCTAAATGATTCTACTTCGAAATCCCGGCCTTCACTTCTGTCAACTATCTCCTTAATTTTCTCATATCTTTTTGCTTGCAAGGGACGTATTTTATCTAATACTGTTTCTTCCACCCTTTTAAGCTGTTTTGCCATGGGTATATTAAACTTGTTGTTTAAAAATCGGTTTTTCAACTGCTGCCGAGTCATAATTGTTTTTCCGTCATAATAAATATCCTGGAAATTTATATCATGTCTGGCATAATAGTCCACCAGTCTATCCAATATTTGTATAAACACCCTAGAACCTTTAAAATCGATAATCTTCTTTCTCATCTCCCCGTACTCTGTTTCTTGCAAATTTATTAAGGACTCCAGTTGAGCTTCTCTCTTCTCAAGAATAAAACGTTCTTTAAATACATCCCGGGCTAAATCATAAAAGGTTAATTGAATTACATTATCCTCTCCCAACTCCGGTAATATATTTGAAATATACTCACTGAAAACATCATTGGGTGAGATTATTACAACATCACTTGCCTTCAGATTGCTGTACATACCGTTATACAGCAAATAAGCTATCCTGTGCAAAGCAATAGATGTCTTTCCACTCCCGGCAACCCCTTGAACAATTAAAAGATCATGCTTGTTGTCCCGAATAATGGCATCCTGATCTTTTTGAATTGTTTCAACAATATTTTTCATCCTGCCGGATTTACTCTGACTCAACATTTCCTGAAGAATCTTATCTGTACCTGCCATATCACTGTCAAAAAAGTAAATCAGTTCAGAGTTTTTTATCTTGTACTGTCTTTTCAAAGTAATGATGCCTTTGATATTTCCCATGGGAGACGTATATTCCACCTGGCCCCTGCCGTACTGATAATACATACTGGAAATCGGAGCACGCCAGTCATATACGTATATCTGATTTGAATTGGAATCAATCACTGTGGAAAGACCAATATAAAGCTTCTCCTCGAGAGATTCACCTTCTTCAAGAAAGTCAATTCTGCCAAAGTATGGGGAATCCAGCAATCCCCTATATTTTTTGATTTGCTTAATTATATGGTTGTAAATAGCAGTGCTGCTATTTACCTCAGAAAGGTATTGGCTGTTTTCAGCTAACCCCTGATATCCTGCAGATACTCCACCTGTTTCCTGCATCATTTGCCTCTTCATTTCAATTAGCTGGAGTTTTTTACTATCCAATTTTTTGGTTTCACTTTCGATTTCTTTTTTGATAAATTCCAGAGTATCATGAAGGTATTTTTTTTCTTCTATTAAACTTTCCTTATAATCACTCATAATAGGCAACCTCAAATTATTTTATTAAACTAATTTGCCAAGACTTGCAAAAAACCGGAAGGTTTCCATCGCTTTATGTCTAATTTTATATTATATATCTTTTTATTGATGAGGAGCAACATGAAAACAAAAGTCTTTGTTTCTCTTATTATATTTTTAAGTTTACTGACCTATGGCAATACCTTAAGTGCCGCTAATGAATATGTTTTTTTTGATGATCTTAAATATTCCTTTGCACAAGACTCAATAAAGCATTTATGGGAACTGGGAATTATAGAAGGAAAGAGCACAAATAAATTTAACCCTAATGAAAGCATAACCAGGTATCAATTCTCAGAATGGTTAGCTAAAATCCTAGGCATAACTCCGATTTATCCATTAGATAACTATTTCAAAGATTTTCCAACAGGGACGTACCAGTCCGGCTATATTCATAGTCTTGCAGAGTTAGGTATACTACATGGCTCAGGTGATTTAAACTTTTTACCCAGCAGTCCCATTACCCGTCAGGATGCAGCTGTTATGATTTTTCAGGCTCAAAATAACCCACAAGAAATCCCTGCGGGAATTTCTTATTTAGATAAAGACAACATTTCACCCTATGCTGTAAAAGCAGTAAGCTATGTTACAAACAAGGGCTGGATGTCTGGAAATAACCAATATTTCAACCCAATGCAGGAGCTTACCCGGGCCGAAGCTGCTTCCTTGCTTTTCAGACTGTTTAATAGCAGAAAATCCCAAGCATTAACAGCTCTGCCCATTATATCAGCCAGAGAAACGACCTTAAAACCCGGTGAAAAGTATCAGATTGACTTCCAGACCTCAGAGATAAACACACCCTTCTCAACAGTTTTCGGAAGCGACAACCCTACCATCTGCACTGTAGATGCAGATGGTACAATGGACGCAAGACAAATAGGACAAGCCACCGTTACCGTAAATAAGGGATATAACTTTTTTACCATTGCAGCAGAAGTCCTTCCTGGAAAATATCATTCAGAATCAATTGCCAACAACAGCGTACCAATGGATTATCATATTACTCAACATGCACCGGACACAGCATTTCAACAAATGGAAAAAAAGAATAATCCCGGTCCAAAGGAAGGACTATTGTCTCAAGATGATACCTGGACAGGTTTTCTTCGTCAACAAGGACGAGATGTCCTGATAGACTTAAGAAAAATTCAATCAATCAAAAGTGTCTCTTTGGAATTTTTACAGGAACCCTCTTGGGGAGTCTGGGCTCCGGAATACTTGAAGGCTGAACTTTCGCAAGACGGTGTGTATTGGCAGCATTTGGGTTATGTGCGCTCCGGATTCAGTGATAGGCAAGAGGGAACTGCAGAGCTGGCTTTAACCTTCAGCCCGATAAATACCCGTTATATAAAACTAAGTTTCCCGGTGGACGTATGGGTCTTTGCCAGGAGTTTGACGGTACAGGGAGTTGAGCCCGCTAAAAACCCTTCGGCACTTGCATCCTCAGAAACAATAACAAATCGTCAGCCAAATCATTCAATGGGCAATTATGGCCAAGATATTTTACTGATCTATTCAGGTGAAAATAACAATACTCAAAACTTTAAAAAATCTGACTTTACACCACTGGTTTCCTATCAAGAAAGAACCGGCAGGATAATAGGGCCGATGTTCGATACCTTACTGTTTCTCCCTTATTATGGTATGCCCACAACCAAGACAAATTGGTCTTTGTATATAGAAGACCTGTTTTCCCCTGAAAAACAGCTTGATGCTTTAAATAAAGCGGTGGATTGGGTAAACAAATACTCAAACTTAAATATCAGAGGAAAAGTTATTCTCAGCATCCCATATCCTGATACCAATCAACAAGAATTTGGCATCGTAGTTGCAAATGGAGAAAACCTAAACTTTTCAGAAGCCTCTGTTGGAGTCAATCATGCGACACAAAATCGCATATCTGCTGTGGAGTGGTTCTATAACACAATTACAGAAAAATGGAAAAATGCCCACTTTGATAACCTTGATTTGGTGGGTATATACTGGTATGGGGAATCTATTGAGAAAAACTTAGGAGAAAAAGAGCTTGTGATAAGCACAGCCCGAATTGTCAGAAACGATAACTTAGAATTTATATGGATTCCCTTTTACGGAACAAAGGGCTATGAAAACTGGAGTTCCTACGGATTTACTCAGGTTTATCTGCAACCCAATTATTTTTCCCGGAACAAACCCCCTGAGGATCGCATGGACAAAGCAGCAGAGTTAACAAAAAAATTTAACATGAATATAGAAATAGAGCTGGATGAAGCTGTGTTTACAGATGAGCTGTACTATGATTTATTCTATAATCAGTTAAGAAAAGGACAACAGCTGGGCTTTGATAAAATGAAAAGCAATGCATATTATGCAGGCCACTTAAAAAGAACCTTGCTTAAATCAGCACGCAGCCATGATGTGAAAATCAGAGCAATATATGACGACATATACCATTGGATAAACGGGACTTACATCCCTGAAGAACCGTGAAAATTTTATTGCTTTTTATTTTTATAGTAAATTCTCTTGTTTATATACATGTTATCATCTGCTCTTTTTAAGACTTTCTCAAAATCTTCTTCGGTGCTTTGTTTACATGATACCCCTAAAGACATGGAAATGTTAATTTCCCCCAAGTAGGTGTAACTGCATTTTTTTATTATTCTATCGCATATGGATTTCGCATCCTGTTCAGATGTCTGGGGTAATAATATTAAGAACTCATCACCACCCCAACGAACTATTATGTCTTCATCACGGCAAGTCTCTTTTAGAACCCATGCACTTTTTCTAATTACTTTATCCCCGGTGCTATGACCATAAGTATCGTTTATTACCTTTAAACCGTTTAAATCGGCCATTATGACACTGATGGGCAACTGCCTGCTGGTATTAATCCTCTTTATTTCTTCATTTAAGAAGGCCCTGCTGTACACTCCGGTAAGACTGTCGTAAAAACCCAACTGCCTAATCTCTTGATTCTGTCGCTCCAGAATTATTGCCTTCTTGCTTAGCTCCCTGTTCAGATTGGTCACTTCGTTATTAGCTATTATTAGCTGACTTTGCAGTTCCTCATAAAACGGATCAGATATTCTAGCTGAGATTAGATAAATATTGTGAACATAAAAAATTTTAACCTGCAGTGCTTTTATCTGATCCTGATGGATTATATTAATTTCATGCTCCTTTGCCTCATGGTTCGCAGGCAAATTCTTAAAAATTCGGTCCAATTTTTTTCTGCTTTCTAGGCAGACAAATTGAAAAAAATTTTTGCCCTCAACAGATTTATCAAAACTTAAATAATTTCTGGCAAAGCGATTGAAAAATAGTATCTCTTTTGATTGATTACAGACTATGACAGGATTATCCAGTGCATTTAAAATGGTTCTGCATATTTGACAAAGCTGATATTGCATGTTACTCACCTATATTGTTTATTATTTTTATAGCTTCGTAAAAATCTCTGCCGTGAAAGTCTGCACCAACAATATTCTTTAAATTAGGTTCAATATTAAACATCCTTCCTCCAACAATAACTGCCCCGCTAAATCCCGCTGACCTTGCTTTTTCCACTGTCTCTTTAACATACCTGACATTGAAAGACAAGGAACAAGACAAACCCAAAGCTGTATATTCGGCCCCGCATAAAGTTTCAATAATAAAGTCGGATGGGATGTTTGAGCCCAAATAGGTTACATTCCATCCTTCCAGCTCCCAAAGATCAGAAAGCATTCTGGCGCCCAGTTCATGGAGCTCATTGCCCGGACAAACCACAATCACATTACCCCTGACTTCATCGCCATACCGAATACTTTCCAGAATTTTAGAGTAAAAGCTTGAGATAATATTTTGAGTTATGGCTGTAAACAGATGTTCTTGAGCCACACTTATCTTGTTTATCTGCCATAGCTCTCCTATCCTAACCATTACGGGGAAAAAAATCCCCTGATAAATATCAATTACAGGCACCTGGGCTTTAAAAGCTTCATCTATCACCTTATAACACCCGGACTTATCTGCTTTTAGAATAGCTTCCAGATATCCTTTGCAGAAATCCTCTGTTCTCATACCTTTTTACCATCCTCAAAGATTCTTTTAATCTCTTGATCCATATTAGTGAAAAGTTCTTTTAGTGGCGCCTGGATCTCCGGACAAGAATCAATCAAATGATTCTTTATTGTATTAAAAAAATCCATTACATCAACCAAAGATATGTTGACAGCGTGTCTGCTGTTATACATTTCTTTAAACCATTTAATCTTTTCGGAAAACACATTTATTTTTCCCACCTCATGGCAGATGATAATTGTTTCCAGATAGTCTGTAATAATCATATCTAAAAATTGCTCCGGCGGCAGAGCAAGGCCTTGAAAATAGCCCTTATTAATGCTCTCAGCTTTAACGGAAGAAACTATTAA